>NZ_CP084952.1:12500-313826 GCF_022788655.1 Sulfitobacter indolifex
GTAGTGTGACATAGTTCCATGTGTCCTTATCATCCTTCGGGGTGAGTTGGACACAAGGAGCTTTCTGTGAAGCTGGCGCGTGAGCGATCCGGTGGAGAGATCACTAGTGAGAATGATGACATGAGTAGCGACAAAGAGTGTGAGAGACACTCTCGCCGAAAATCCAAGGGTTCCTGCTTAAAGCTAATCTGAGCAGGGTAAGCCGACCCCTAAGGCGAGGCCGAAAGGCGTAGTCGATGGGAACCAGGTTAATATTCCTGGGCCAGATGGAAGTGACGGATCTCGAGGGTAGTTCATCCTTATCGGATTGAATGGGCTGCTTAGAGGTCCCTGGAAATAGCTCCATCGCTAGATCGTACCCTAAACCGACACAGGTGGATAGGTAGAGAATACCAAGGCGCTTGAGAGAACTATGTTGAAGGAACTCGGCAAAATACCTCCGTAAGTTCGCGAGAAGGAGGCCCGGTTTCTAGGCAACTAGAGGCTGGGGGCACAAACCAGGGGGTGGCGACTGTTTATTAAAAACACAGGGCTCTGCGAAGTCGTAAGACGACGTATAGGGTCTGACGCCTGCCCGGTGCCTGAAGGTTAAAAGGAGGGGTGAGAGCTCTGAATTGAAGCCCAGGTAAACGGCGGCCGTAACTATAACGGTCCTAAGGTAGCGAAATTCCTTGTCGGGTAAGTTCCGACCTGCACGAATGGCGTAACGACTTCCCCGCTGTCTCCAACATAGACTCAGCGAAATTGAATTACCGGTCAAGATGCCGGTTACCCGCGGTTAGACGGAAAGACCCCGTGCACCTTTACTACAGCTTCACACTGGCATTAGGCCGAACATGTGCAGGATAGGTGGTGGGCTTTGAAACCGAGACGCCAGTCTCGGTGGAGCCTCCCTTGAGATACCACCCTTGTTCTGCTTGATGTCTAACCGCGGACCGTTATCCGGTTCCGGGACCCTGTGTGGCGGGTAGTTTGACTGGGGCGGTCGCCTCCTAAATCGTAACGGAGGCGCGCGAAGGTTGGCTCAGAGCGGTCGGAAATCGCTCGTTGAGTGCAATGGCAGAAGCCAGCCTGACTGCGAGACTGACAAGTCGAGCAGAGTCGAAAGACGGCCATAGTGATCCGGTGGTCCCAAGTGGGAGGGCCATCGCTCAACGGATAAAAGGTACGCCGGGGATAACAGGCTGATACTGCCCAAGAGTCCATATCGACGGCAGTGTTTGGCACCTCGATGTCGGCTCATCTCATCCTGGGGCTGGAGCAGGTCCCAAGGGTACGGCTGTTCGCCGTTTAAAGAGGTACGTGAGCTGGGTTTAGAACGTCGTGAGACAGTTCGGTCCCTATCTTCCGTGGGTGTAGGATACTTGAGAGGAGTTGCCCCTAGTACGAGAGGACCGGGGTGAACGATCCACTGGTGGACCAGTTGTTATGCCAATAGCAGTGCTGGGTAGCTATGATCGGACAGGATAACCGCTGAAGGCATCTAAGCGGGAAGCCCCCCTCAAAACAAGGTATCCCTGAGAGCCGAGGTAGACCACCTCGTCGATAGGCCAGAGATGTAAGCGTGGTAACACGTTCAGTTGACTGGTACTAATTGCTCGATAGGCTTGATTTGATCCAGTAGAAGCAAGACTTCAACTTATCAATCAAAAGCATACACATACAATCAGTTGTACTTGACTTGGAATTAACAACGCTTTGCGCATCAGCGCAAAGCGCGTGAGGAATTTATTTGGTTTGGTGATCATAGCGCGAGCAAAACACCTGGTCCCATCCCGAACCCAGCCGTTAAGTGCCGTAGCGCCGATGGTACTGCGTCTTAAGACGTGGGAGAGTAGGTCATCGCCAAACCTAATAAGTTCCTCACATCAGTATCTCTCTTACGGTCCCTGGTAATGGACAAAAGACACAGTGGTAAAAAGCACTTGGCCCGGAACTTCTGTCGTAACCGCGCGGTTGATAGCGCATTTCGTGGACGTTGGGCAGTGATTTCGCGTGATCTCGGACAAGCATTTCTCGGCATCGCGGGCAACCATTTCGCGCCCTCGGGCAGGTTGGCTAACAGGCGTCATTGAGTCAGGACGCGACGCCCTCGTCAAGCGGTTTCATCGTAAGCGGTGGCCCGGGGACACGTTGTAGGGTGTGATCAGGAATGCGAGAACGAACCCATCTTAGTAACCACGCCTTTGATACCGCGGTTCACGCGGCCTGATGCCGGCTTATTGTGGCAACGCCCTCCAGTTCCACGGCAGCAATTCATCCAGCTTGTTGATCTTGTGGTCGTGGATGCGGTCGGGAACTGTAGATAGTCTTCGAGCTGCCAGATGCATCTCTGCGCTTCTTGAGGCTGCGGATGGTGATTGAACCGCCCCGGTTTTACCGTAACCGCGCGGTTGAAACCGCCTGCCTGATTTCCGCGTGGTGACTTAAGATACGTGCATAGCGACGTAGCTTATGCGGAGGGTGTCATGCGGTACGAAATTCTTGGTTTCGAGCGACGGCGGCGATGGAGTGATGATGAAAAGCTATTGATCGTTTCGTCTGTTGGGATAGATGGAGCTGCGGTCACGCAGGTAGCTCAGCGCTGCGATGTAAGCAGACAGCAGGTTTACAGATGGTGGCATCAGTTAAAGGCGAAAGGTCTGTGGCCACTGGACGCGGGCGCTTCTTTTCTGTCTGTCGATTTCCGGGTTCCTGAAGTCGCGCTCCCAAGCAGTTTCGATCGCTTCTAGTCGGAGCCTTCATCGCCGATCCAGTGTCCGCGCATCTAGCTCTGTCAAATCCACTCCTTGTTCGACTGCAAACAGCCGGGTTTTCCGCAATGTTTGTTCAGCGCCCGTAAGGTGGCTGGCTACGGAGCGCAGCAGACTTGTTGCCACGGCCGCATCGTTTTCGATCACCGCCAACAACTCCCGCCCGCCGATGCGCAAGAACTTACTGTCTTCGATAGCGACCAGATGCATGGTCCGGTCTTCGTTCATGAGAACGGCGAGATCGCCAATCAGACGACCGGGTTCAATTGTAGACAAAAGGATGTTGGATGTTTCGGATTCTGACAAATACATCCCTGCCAGCCCCGAAACACACAAATAGGCAGCGTCGGCCTTTTGATGGGACTTAAAGATCACCTGCCCGGCCTTTGCTTCATACCATTGCGCGCTGAAGGCCAAGAGGCGTTGCTGCTTGCGGTCCAACCCTTGGAAAAGGTCAGCTTCGGCAACGGTGCGTAGCTTGCGGTTCAAATCCCGGCGCGCATCCTCGTCTAGTGTTTCGTCCTCTGGCGCTTCGCCGTCTATGCGACCGTCTTGGATTTCAACGAAGAGATCGTAGTATTCGGGGTTGGAGAATTTCTTCTCGATAAAGATTTTTGTGGCGTCAGGGAGCAGTTCACTGATCCGCTCCCGCATTCTAGAACGCATGTCACTATCGTGATTGGCCATCGCGTTTTGTAGGATCAGGACATCCGGTTTCTTGATCCCGGCACGGCTGAAAGAAATCCGCTCGCGGAACATAGAGGGGAGGTTTTCGCCCCCTTGGGTCGTGGGCAGATCAAATATGCTTTGTGCGATCAAACCGCGCAGGCCGTGTTCGCTGAGTACGTCGACAACAATGTCTTCAACTTGCTTTTCCTGCGCACCGGCCAGACTTGAAATCCGTCCAAATATCGCATTGCCCAAAACAGTCATCACCGGGAAGTATTTTGCCGGATCGATTGTCTCAAACAGCCCATCCAGTTCAGCGACCATCTGCGCGGCGCTTTCGCGCCGGATATCAAGAATTCGCTCTCTGAAAACATCGCGGAAAGTGGGGCCAATCTGCTCGGCGGAGAATGCGAAGGGGACGGTCAGCAACAGGGCAAAGTCTGCTGGGGGTAGCCCGGCGTCGCCGACCTCGCGTCGCTTTGCTGCGATCTCGCCCAGACGAAGATACAGCTCCTCTGACAGGTTAAGACGCCGGAACAGCGGGTGGTTCAGATCCTCTTTCCCAAAGGTCGCGGTCAGCCCTTCGATCACACCGGCGGAAATCTGAGCCAACTCTTCGACGAGGCCATGTGCACGCAGGATCGTAATGAACTTTTCTTCCTGAGCCAAAGACTCCTGCGGCAGCTTCCGGGTCGGCAAAGCGTAGAGAAGGTTCGTGCCCAAGGGCGATACCGGGCTAAATTTGGCAGGGTCAAAGCTATGTACGATGTCGTTCAGCCCGGCCTCAGCCAGCCGTTCGGCGATCACCGGACGGAGCCGAACAATTGCGTCTGCCAACTCCCGTTGTGAATTCGGGTCGATGCAAAAACTCAAGGCCCGCCGCACCATGAAATCATCAATGCCCATCGCCTCGACCAAGCGAAACCACCAATCGCGGATTTCGTCCGAACTCTTCAAACCGGCAAAACCGGGTTCGATCCAGTCGGTGTCAAATGGGTCGGTGCTGTTGCCTGTAAGCGCGGCTTCCGCCTGCCACAGTGCCACTTCATCCAGCAGGGCGTCGACAGCGACCGGCTTGTTTTTAAACGGCATCAACAGGTTTTCGCCGATGGTTCCCTGAAAGATATAGGGCGTTGAACTGGCATAGCCGATCTTGTTGGCAATGACAGTCTGGTGCAATTCATTCAGCGGGTGCCCGGCGATCAGCACCTCACCGCGCGAGGGGATGACCTCGCGGGTTAGCACATCCGCAAGCGCGAGCGCCGCGGTCTCATTCTGGGTCTTGATCGCGATGCGCGCCCCTCTGGGCATCACAAGGTTGATATCTTCGAGAACTGGAAAGCCATTTTCATTCAGCACCGTGACATCGCGCAGCTCAATATCGCCATCCAGTTGTGGGATCGTGTCGGGGGTACCTTCAAACAGCGCTTCGTCGACGAGTGAATTCTGCGCAAATTTTTCGGTGACGACTTCCCATCTCAGGGACATATCTTGGGTTTGGTTGTAATAGGCAAGCACCTCTTTCCAAGGTGATGACAGGTCTTTATAAGCCGCCAGTGCCGCGACAAGCGCGCCGACGGTGATGTCCCCGGTGATCGCCAGATACCCCCCGACCGAGTAAAAGAAGAACGGGGTCAACTGATTGATGAAGTTGTTGAGAAACTTCATGAAATACTTTTTCTTGTACAACTCCAGCCGGATGCTGAACAAAAACCCAAGACGCATGGAGAAGAGGGACATCCTGTGGCGGGCGCCGCCATTTCTACGGATGTCGCTGACCCCTGCTGCGGTCTCGCCAATCTCGCCGGCCAGTTTGCGCACTTCTTGAATGCGCTCTTTGTTAAGCAAGCTGACTTGGCGCTGCAATTTTGGGATGATCCATGCCTGCAAGGGGATGAGCGCGATGGACACCAGCCCAAACCAAACGCTTTGGGCGAAGAGGAACACCAAAATCGTGAGCATCTGCCCGATTTGAAACACAGGCTGCGACAGCATATCGCCCATCAACCCGCCCATCGGCTCGGCCTCGGAAGTGACCATCGACACCAGCTCGCCTTGGCTGGTTGAGCGAAAGAAGGGGCGGGGAAACATCAGCATCCGCGACAAAAGCTGAAACCGGAACCGCCGCAGCAACCGCTCGGCCAGCACCCCCTTCATTGTGTTGAGCCGCATTTTCAGCAATCCATTCGCCAGCACGGACGATAGGAAGGCGAGACAGAGAACCATGAGGAAATCCACTTGGCTCAGCGTGAAACCCAGCACATCGATATCCGCGCCGGTGCCGCCAATCGCATCGTTGATAATGCGCTTGGGCAACTCCAGAGAGATATAAAGCAAGGGGAACGTCAGCAGGGTGATGGCAAGCAATAGGAGCTGATCCCGCTTTGAGTTTTTCCAGATGAACTGAAAGAGGCTCTTATCCATTAAGGCCATCCGTTATTCTAAGGTCAGAGATGTATAGCGATTTTTTCGGCGCAAGGCATGGCCGATTGGTCAAGCGCTTGGAAAAAGGCCTTAGCTACGAAAATCCAAGGCAGGTCAAGTGGTTCACCTAGAAGTGACTGGGTTTGGCGCCGCCGTCGAGCAGTTCGGCCAAGAACCCCCGCGCAAAGTCCCAGATCGCTTCGTCGTGAACCAGATGGTGCGTGAGAAACCCCAAGGGTTCGGTGCAGTCGGCGCGGCCTTCGCGTCGGTCTTGCAAAAGCGTGACCGTCTTGGCGATGAGCGCCTCAGGGGGGACCAACCCGCCGCCCGCACGCCATGCGATCGGGTCGACATGTGTGTTGATCTGCGTCAGCCCCGCGCAGCGTTCGCGCTTGCGTGGCGTAAAGGTCGAGAGGGCGACATAGCCTTGCGCGGCAAGGCCCGAAGCTACCGTTGCGTCAATCCGGTTCCAAGGCGGGACGAACATCGCCAGCACATCAGGACCGAAAAGCTGGCGCATACGTGCTAATGCGGCCTCGGTTTTGGCGCCTGCACGCGCATCGGGATGACCGAACTCGGCCTTCTTTGCACCAGGGGGGGCTAGGTTTTCATGCGCCCAGCCGTGGACGACCGGCACCATCAAGCGCGTGGCAGCGGCAATTTCGGCAAGCTCGGGCGTAGCTCCCTTGGGGATCACGGCAATATGGACGGGTAGGTCGAGCTCCGCGCTCATGTTCAGCAATCGGTCCAACGCGGGCGTGGGCGCGGTCGCATCGTCGTCGCGCCACCAAATCGGCAGGGTCCGCCCCTCTGTCCGGTAGCGCAATAACTCTGTGCGCAAAGGGGACCAGTCAACTGTCATGGTGCCTGCTCTCGTAGCGACGCCACACGTCGAACTGTCTCCCGCGCACCGTCAAAGCCGTCGGTTGCTGGCGCGCGGTCGGGCGAATGTTCCAAGACGCGAAGAGCGCTCAGGAGGCTATCCGGCGTGAGATCGGCGCTGCGCAAAACTTCGATGCCCGGCAACTTGGCAAGCGCGGTCGCCCTGATGGTTTGCTCAACCTCGGCCCCCGCATCGAAAGGAATGAAGACGGACCTACAGCCTGCCTGCAAGACGTCGATCGCGGTGTTGTATCCGCACATCGAAACGGAGGCCGCAGCGTGATGTAGCAGCGCCCGAAAATCGGGTCGCGTTGCTCCGACGATGACATTGGCGGGCGCGTTTGCGCACAATTGGGCAATGCGTTGTTCTGCCTGTGCGCCACCAACCAATACCCGCCAAACCCGCGCGTCAGACTGCGCAGCGCGCAGTGCCGTTTCGAAAATCTGCGCCCCCACGTCACCGCCCCCTGCGCTGACGATAACCTCGCCTTCGCCAGCCGTTTGGCGGTGGGGTGTTGTATCAGCCGGGGCCATAAACCCTGTGTAGTGCAACTTTGACCGAAGCGCGTCAGGAACCGGCCAAGACGCGTCGAGCGGCATGAATTGCGGATCGGCGTGAACCAGAACCGCATCGTAGTAGCGCGCCAGAACACTATGGGTTTTATCGGCTTTTTGCCGCGAAGAGGGTGGTGCCAGAATGTCGCGCACAGAGGCGCAGATCAACGGACGGTCGGCCAGCTTATCAGCAGCCATTAACACAGCGGTAAACTCGTCCCGAAGGACACGGCGTCCGAAAGGGTAGAGTTCAGTTATCAGCACGTCGGGCCGAATCTTATCGAACTGATGCAGAAGCAGAGCCTTGCGGGCGTTTAGCGTCTCTTGCTCAACCAGTGCGCCACTGTCGTCCAGCAACTGGGTGAAGTTCACCCCATCCGACCGCAGCGGCGAGAGTTGCACCAACGGGACATCGCCACGGTCCAGCACGGGCACCGGCATGCCGCCTGACACCACAGTCGCGCGATGGCCCGCGTCTTGAAGCGCTCGAGCAAGGATCAAGGCGCGTGCCAGATGGCCTGAGCCTAAAAGATGAGTGACGACAATCATCACCTTCATGAGCAACGCGCCACCAAGCGCGTGAAACCGGGCTCTAGCTGCCAGCCGTCTCGCTTTATCTCAATGACATAAAGTCGATTGCGCTTGATCTGAAAGGGCGGGGGACCGGCGAAGTCCCAGCCTGTCGCCTGCGACATCAACACCCGCATCACCCCGATGTGACAGACCGCAACCGCATCTGTCGTCAGCCCCTCGACCCACCGGTTCAGGCGGTTTTTCACTGCGATGAGGCTTTCACCCCCCGGCGGGCAAAACGCCCAGCCCCAATCTTCGATGTGACGAAAACCCGAGGAACCGTCCGCGAAAAGGTCTTCGCCCCGGCTGCCTTCCCATTGGCCAAAATCCATCTCGATAAGTGCGGCGTCCGCCGCAGGAGGGCGGCCACTCACAATTTTGGCGGTTTCCGCCGCACGTGAGAGGGGGCTGGACCAGATGGGGGCGCGATCCCAAGGGGCGGGCAGGTGCAACTGCTGCAATTGCGCCCGCGCAGCATCGTCCAGCGGCACATCTGTGCGCCCCTGTATTCGCCCCTCCCGGTTCCACGCGGTGTGGCCGTGGCGCAAAAGGGCCAGACGGGACATCAGTGGACACCTACACTGGCAAGACCCCGGCGCAGGGTTGTGACGGCAGCGGGCAACAGGTGGTTTTCAGCGACATACTCGCGCGCCGCACGCCCTTTGGTGCGCCGTGCTTCTCGATCGCCCAACTGCCGTGATAGTTCCTTGGCGAGCGCGGCGGGACCGGCTTCTACCGATGGATATGGTTCGGGGGACAACACTTCTCGCACACCCGGTCGGTTCTGGGCCACTATCGGCAGCCCGGCGGCCTGCGCCTCTAGATAGACGAGCCCAAAGGCTTCGTTCACGCCCGGCCAGAACATCAGCGCCGCACGGGCATAGGCTGCGTTGAGGTCCGCAGTACTTAGATTGCCCAAAAACCTAACGTTGTCGCCAAAGGGCGCCATCATCGCCCTGACTTGGCCCTCTGCAGGGCCATCTCCCGCAATCTCAAGTCGCCATGTATCCTTTGGCAGCATCGCAAGTGTTTCGGCAATGATGCGGTAGGATGCTAGTTTATCGCCCTTGCGCATCATACCCACGCTCAAGATCGGCCCGTCTGGGGCAAAGGTTTCAGCGGGCAGGGTGTTGCTGTTCAGAAAGGGCGGCAGGTGAAGCAGGCTCTGCGCTGGTGGCGCGTCTCTTCGCAGGGCTGCTTCATCTCGGCTGGTGAGATAGAAGATGACGTCGGCCAGATCGCAGGCCGCTTCGGCGGCGTTGGCATATTGCGCCCACGGCCCGGTTAACCGCTTGGCCGCGCGTGTCGCTTCGATAAGCAAATAGGGTATGTCCAGTGCCTGCGCGACCGAAGCGCCAATCAGATCAGGGGCTTTGTAGTAGTTGTGGTATGTCACCCAAGCATTCCAGCCCTCAGCATGCCCGCGCGAAATCAGGCCGGGCAGCGCGGCATTGGCATTTGCGATGACCTCCTGTTGCTGCACTGCATTTCCTGCGCCATCGCGACTGCGCAACCTACTGGCGAGTGTGACTGTATGCCCCGCCGTCTCCAGCGCTTGGATCAATGCGCGGGCCATAGAGCGATCTCCCGATGGCACCGGATGATCTGGGGGTTTCATGGGAGCATAAAAAGCGAGGGTCATGCCTCAAGCATCGCATGCAGGCGGTGGTGGAGCTGTGCGATGCCGGGCGCCATGGTGAAATCTTGGATCAAACGCTGATGCGCTGCGTCGGCCAGACGGGGGCCGAGCGACGGGTCCGCGGCGAACTCTGCGATGGTTTGTGCAAGCATCTTGGGGTCGTCGCTGCGAAGTAAACCGTGCTTGCCGTCTTCGATAAACTCCGGAATTGCAGACACCGGCGTGCTTAGAATGGGCAGCTTCTGGCTCGCGGCTTCCATCAGGACATTCGGTAGGCCATCTCGATCACCATCTTCCGCAATCCGTGAGGGCAGCACGAAGAGATCATTGCCGCGCATCGCTTCGATCACCTCCAACTGGTCGCAAGCGCCCTGCCAAGTGATACGGTCTGCGATCCCCCGGTCGGCTGCGCGGCGACGCATTTTCGCATCCAACGTGCCACCGCCAATGTGGGTCCAGTGCCAGTCGAGGCTTTCGGGGAGCAACGCCAGCGCATCAATCAGGTTGTCGAAGCCTTTCTTCTCCACCAGCCGTCCGACCGACATGATCCTGAGCGGGCTGCCATTGGTGCGCGCAGCGCGATCTGCCGGAGCAGGGAAGCGGGAAAGGTCCAAGCCGTGATAAACGAGGCTGACGCGCTTTGCGCTGTCGGCCAGCCCTTGGAGATGCTTCGCGCCGAAATCAGTGCAGGTCGCGCCAAAGGTCGCGCCGTGGTGATCTGGCGACAGCTTTTCGCGCAGTTCCCAATCAGGTGACGTCCAGATGTCCTTGGCGTGGGCCGAAAAGGACCACGGCAGGCCCCGCAAAATCGCGACATAGCGCGCAACGGAGGCAGGCGTATGCAGAAAATGGGCATAGAGCCCGCCGACATCCTGCGCCATTTCATGGGCCATGACACAGGCCTGCCCCCACCGGCGCCGTCGGTTCGCCGTGTCATCGCGGGCCAGATCGCGGGCGTAGGCCTCGGCTGCGGCGTCGAAACCGGGCAAAGAGACTGCCGCGCCCATAGCCAGAGCGACCCGGCGCGGCTCATCCCTAAGGTACTCTGGCAGATAGCGCACCGGCGCTTGCAATCTGGCGTGCAGCGGATGTGACTTGGTGTCGGTGGGGTGGCGGAGTGACCAGATATCTAGATCCAGACCCGCTTCCTCCAGCGCCACAAGTTCCTGCGCGATGAAGGTTTCCGAAAGGCGGGGCCATCCCTTTACGACGACGGCAAGGCGGGGTTTGGTCATTGTGGTCCCATATTATTCATCAGCGCGTCGGCCCGTGCGATCACGGTATCAAGCCCGCCCAGCAGGTCATTCGCGCCTGCCTCAGAAGGTTTGTTCTGCTGCGGCAGATTGCGGATAGCGTCGATCATCGCCCGCGTGGTCATGCCGTCACGGGTTTCTTCCAACATGCGCACCAAGCCCATTTCCTCAGCACGGCTAGCGCGAAGCCATTGTTCCAGACGTGGGGTCGTGCGCGGGACGATGACGGCGCGTTTGTCAAAGGACAGCACCTCGCAAAAGGTGTTGTAGCCACCCATGCTAATTACGCCCTCAGCGCCGACAAAAAGCGCTTCGATGTGCCTGTCAAAACCGGTTGCTGTGACCCGCCCATTCAGTTTGGCCACCCGCGCTTCAAGGCGGTCGCGCAGCTCGCCAGAGAGGAAAGGCCCGTAGACCAGTACCGCTTTCGGCTCTAATGTCGGGTCTTCCTCATAGGCCGACAGGACAAGTGACACCATCGCCGCCCCATCGCCGCCGCCGCCCGGGGTGATCAGGATATAGGGGCTGTCGGGCACTTCGACATCCACTGCGAATTCGCGCCGCAGATATCCGGTCCAATGCATTCTCGAACGCGCGTCTTGGGACAGGGGTAGGCCTTTGGTCGGGTCGTACATCTCGCGCATGCCGTATACCCAGATCTCGTCATAGAGCTCCTCGGCAGCGCGTGTGGCGCCTTTGCGTTCCCATTCGGACGCGAGGGCGGTTGGTTCATCCAGCACGTCCCGCAGACCAAGTACGGTGCGGGTATGCCCGCGTTCGCGCAGCCCTTGCAAAGAGGGGAGCAACTCCCCGCGAAACCCTGTCGGCTCCTTGTCCACCACCAGCAGGTCAGGTTCGTAGCGTTCTATCGCGGCTTGGATCAGACCCGCACGTAGAGAGGTTGTATCCTCGATACCAGCGCCAAGGGTCTGGCTGACATAGCTGCCATCAGACAGTTTCGTCACCCCCGGCAGCCGGATATGATCGACACGCTCGGGAAACGTAAAGCGCCCAGCAACTGGTGAACCGGTAAGGATAATGGCGGATGTCTGGGGGTCGCTTTGGGTAAGTGCCGTGGCCAAGGTGCGTGAACGCCGCAGGTGGCCTAGTCCGAAAGTGTCGTGGCTGTAGAACATGATCCGGCGCGGCCGCATGTTCTTACGGTGTTGTTGGGCAGCTTCTTGTTCCGCGCGTTCGTCCATATCCACCGCCCTTAAAGCCGCAAGTCACTACCGGATTTTCCGAAAATACCCTTGATGTCAAACAATACCGCTCCGGATTTCCCCAGATTGCGCAGAGCATCGGAGCCCATCTCGACAAATTCCTTATGCCCCACCGCCACGACCACAGCATCATAAACGCCGTCTTCGGGTGTCTCTATGCCGTTGACACGGTGTTCAGAGGTTAACCTGTCTGCCCCTACCCAAGGATCATATACGTCGACGCCCACGGAATAGGCGGCAAGCTCGGACACGATATCGGCCACCTTCGTGTTGCGGGTGTCAGCGCAGTTTTCCTTAAAGGTGTAGCCTAAGACCAAAACCCGCGCGCAGCGCACGCCGATGTCGCGGCTCAGCATCGCTTTCACGAGCATCTGCGCCACATGGGCGCCCATCTGATCGTTGATACGCCTGCCTGCGAGGATAACTTGGGGGTGATAGCCCAACTGCTCCGCACGGTAGGTCAGGTAATAGGGATCAACCCCGATGCAATGTCCGCCCACCAGACCGGGGCGGAAGGGTAGGAAGTTCCACTTGGTGCCTGCCGCCTCAAGCACCTCTAATGTATCAAGGCCAAGTCGCGAAAAGATCAGCGAGAATTCATTGACCAGCGCGATGTTCAGATCACGTTGGGTGTTTTCAATGACCTTGGCCGCTTCCGCAGTCGCAATAGATGACGCGCGGTGAAGCCCGGCTTTGACCACTGGCGCATAGATCGCCTCGACACGGGTAAGGGTCTCAGCATCCTGCGCGGCGATGATCTTGACAACATTCTCCATCGAATGTTCGGCATCGCCGGGGTTTACCCGTTCGGGGCTATAGGCCAGTTTGATCTGGCGTCCGGGTTCAAGCCCGCTGCCAGCAGCGAGGGCTGGCCCGCAAACCTCCTCGGTAACACCAGGATAAACCGTGCTTTCCAAAATTACCAAGGCACCATCGGTCAGATGGGGGGCAATGGTGACACAGGCGTTCAGGATCGGGTTAAGGTCCGGCGCCTTGGCGTCGGTGATCGGAGTTGGGACGGCAATGATAAAAACGCTGCATCCCGCAAGATCCGCAGCCGTATGGGTGTAAGTGGCGGAACTGGTTGCGACAGCGTCGTCAGAAACTTCGCCGTTGGGGTCACGGCCCTCGCGCAACGCAGTGACCGTTGCGTTGCTCGTATCAAAGCCGGTAACATCGAATCCGTTTCTGGCCAGCGCCAGCGCCAGCGGCAGACCAACATAACCAAGGCCCAGAACAGCAATTCGGGTATCAGTAGCATCGCGGAGCAACGGTGTATCCTTGGGATTGTATCAGTCCGGGCCGCGCGCAGTGTGTCACGGACAAAAAGTGGTTTGCCGCGCGCATTTCAGATAGTTTGACACCGCTAGAATTGCAATAGGTCGATTGCTGGCATAGCCTAATAGGGAGTTAGGTTGTTTTTATTGGGGACTACATGCGCGCCATATTCCTCATCAGCCTTCTCTGTTTCGCACTGCTTTCGATCCTCCCGGACGCAGGCCAGTCGCAAGGCCTCGGCTCGCTCTTCCCCGGAACGAACCCTGTAGAAGCAACCGACGATTCGGATGCTGACCGGCGCAGCTCGACTGACCTTGACGCCAGTCTCGACGGTACTGCTCCGACTTCGAGCGTCACTCCCGCACCGGATACGGAAGTGACCGATAAGGGCAGTCCGTCATCCATGTTGGGCCTGCAAGACCGCATCTCAAAATTCCGTGATGCTCTTGTTGAGCGGGTGGTGACACTCCCGGTGGCGTTCAACGAAGTCCTCTACATTCTACGCGCCTCTAGCCCGGACGGAACACTTCGGGCCTTTGGAATGGCGCTGGTGCTAAGCCTGCTGATGTTCGGTGTGGGCGCTATTGTAGAAAGAGAGGTTTACGGCAAATACTTGATGAAAAGACTGGTCGCCAAGCGTATCAGCAAGAACCCCGAAGGCTATTCCGAAAAAATCCCCTTTCTCGCGCTTCGCTTTGTCGTCGGTCTGGGCGGCGTGCTTGTGTCGATGGCGGTGGCCTATGTTCTTGGCGCCTCAATCTTCGACCCACTGACTGACACAGCGATGCAATTCACGGTATCCCTGATCAATATCGGCTATTTTACCTGCCGCGTTGTCGCCATCCTGTGGCGCATGATCCTGTCGCCCTTCCTTGCGCAATACCGCATTCCAGCGCTTAGCGATCGGGACGCCAAACAGTTGCACTTTTGGCTCTGGTTTTTGGCGTCCTGCGAAGTCTGTGCCATCTTATTCGGTTTCTGGATTGGAGAACTGGGGCTGAACTACGATGCCTATGCCTTTTTTGCCTCGGTCATGTCAGCTACCTTGGTGCTGCTGAACATTCTGCTGGTGCTGGTTAACCGTCGTGCCATCAGCCACGCGCTTCGTCATGGCAAACCGCCAGAGGAAACTTCGACCACCGTGCGCTTTTTATCGCGTGCATGGGTGCCCGCCGTTTTTATCTATGTCATTTTTGCCTGGTTCGAACTGACGATCGACCTCGTTCTAGGTAAGCCCAGCTCGGTCCCCTTGATCGCAGGCGCCTATGGAATTTTGCTCACGATTATAGTAGTCTATGGGCTGATAAACTTCGGGATTGAACGCAGCTTTACCGGAACCCGCAGGCTGCGACTGCTAAACGCCGAAAGGGAAGCGCAAAGCGCGACCGATGCATCTGGCCAAGACCCTGAGGGTGATCAATCGGCAGAGATTGACGATACGGTATTGGCAACTGACGTGATGCCGCAACGGTCATTGAACACATTTGAAGAACTGGCACGCCGAGTATCGGGCATATTGTCCTTTGTCGCTGGCACCTATGCGTTCTTCTATATTTGGGATAACGACGGCGCAGAAATGATCGAGAGCTTTGCCAATCAGCTCTTGGATATCTTGGTCGTCATTTTCATCGGCTATGTGATTTATCATGCCTTTCGCATCTGGATCGACAGCAAGATCGCGGATGAGATAACCGATGATGAAGAGGTGGAACCGGGCGACGAAGGCGGAAGCTCCAGCGCCAGCAGACTTGCGACCCTGCTGCCGTTGTTTCGTAACTTCACACTGATCCTTGTGGTTGTCTCTATTCTGCTGATTGTCCTTATGGAGATCGGCGTAAATGTCGGTCCATTGTTTGCCGGTGCCGGGATTATTGGCATCGCCATCGGTTTCGGCAGCCAAGCGCTGGTACGGGATGTGTTTGCCGGGGCGTTCTTCCTGTTCGATGATGCTTTCAGGAAAGGTGAGTATCTCGACGTTGGCAATGTCAAAGGCACGGTTGAGAAAATCTCGGTGCGCTCTTTCCAGCTTCGTCACCACTTAGGCGCTTTGCACACCATCCCCTTTGGCGAATTGCAGGTGATCACCAACTACTCCCGCGACTGGGTGATGATGAAGCTGCCATTGCGGGTAACCTATGACACCGATGTTGAACAGGTGCGCAAGCTGATTAAGAAGCTGGGTCAGGACCTCCTAACTGATCCAGAAATCGGAGAAGCCTTCATCCTGCCTTTGAAATCTCAAGGTGTTATTGAGATGCAAGACAGTGCGATGATCATCCGGGTGAAATTCATGACCAAGCCGGGGGATCAGTGGTTGGTGCGCAAGAAGGTCTATCAGGAAATCCGCAACCTGTTTGAGCGTGAAGCCATCAAATTTGCGCATCGCGAGGTGACTGTGCGGCTGGCCGATGCGCAGGCAGACGATCTCACCGACGCACAAAAACATAAGATCGCGGCGGCAGCCCACGCCTCGCTTGATGAGGACTTGCTGGATGGTAGCGATCAGGACGACAACGGCGGCGATGATCGCTAAGGCGGTTCAGAATGCCGGTCCTCGGATCAACTTTTGTAAGGGTCCAAAGAGGCACGCAGCCCGTCGCCAAGAAAATTGAATGCCAAGACCACTACGATGATCGGCAGCATCGGAATTGCCGTCCACCAGTAGATCTCAATGCTGGCGAGGTTCTGAGCGTCGTTCAACATGACACCCCAACTTACCGCAGGCGCGCGCAGGCCCAGCCCAAGATAGCTTAGCGCCGTTTCACCAAGGATCATCGCAGGTATCGATAGCGTCGCACTGGCAATTAAGTGGGACATGAAGTTTGGCAGCAAATGGCGGCGAATGACACGCCCCGGTTTAGCCCCCATCATCTCGGCGGCCTTTACATATTCCTCTTCGCGCAGGGACAGGAATTTCGCGCGCACCGATCGCGCTAGTCCGGGCCAATCGAGGATGCCCAGAATGATTGATATGATGAAGAATACGGCCACCGGACCCCAGCTAGAGGGGACCGCAGCAGAGAGCGCGAGCCAAAGCGGCAATTCGGGCAGGCTGCGCAGTATTTCGATGATGCGGTTGAGAATCCAATCCGTCTTACCTCCGAAATAGCCCGCCATTGCCCCGAATGTAATGCCAAGCGCGAAGGACACGGAGATGCCGATCAGCCCCACCGTCAAAGACAATTGTGCGCCGTATAGAATGCGGCTGAACACATCGCGGCCCAAGCGGTCAGATCCCCATAGGAATAAGCTTGCGCCATCGGGAGGGCAGAAAAGATGCGTATCTGACGGGATCAACCCAAAGAGCTTGTAGCTTTGCCCTTCGCAAATAAGCTTGAGCGGCAGGGGCTGGGTTTCATCGGTGGTATAGGTCCAGCGAAAGTTTTCCAGATCGGCCTCAGCAGTGATCGGATAGACAAAAGGACCAATGAAAGCGCCTTCGTGCCACAGGTTGATGCTCTGCGGCGGGGCGTAAAGATAATCTGGGTTGCGTTCGTTTGGCGTATAGGGCGCGATGAAACCGGCGATGGGCAGCACTAGATAGGCGCAGAGCAGAAAAATGCCGGAGATAAGCGCAAGCTTATGGCGGCGGAAACTGCGCCACATCAACAGCCAAGCAGGCGCGTCCAGTTCTTTGCGTTCGGGTGCCGAGAAATCAGATGTATCGACCCAAGGCTCGGTATCTACAAAACGGTTGGAGGGCTGCGTGCTCATGTGCGACGCCCTCCATAGCGAATCCGCGGGTCGAGCAGCACCAGTAGCATGTCAGAGATCATCGTGCCGATCAGTGTCAGCAGGGCCACGAACATCAACACAAAGCCCGCCAGAAACTGGTCCTGCGACTTCAGTGCTGTCAGCAAATAAGGGCCGATCGTCTGTAAACCCAAAACCACAGAAACCAAGACCGAGCCTGAGACCATCGCGGGCAACAGGTTTCCGATATCTGCGACGAAGGGATTAAACGCCACGCGCAGCGGGTATTTCACCAAAAGCCGCGTGGGCGCCATGCCCTTGGCTTTGGCGGTTTCAACATAGGGTTTGCTTAATTCGTCCAGCATATTGGCGCGCAGACGCTGCATCATCGCAGCAGCCCCTGAGGTACCGATGACAAAGGTCGGGACGATCATATGCAATAGGATCGACTTGACCTTCGGCCATGACATCGGTGCGCCCTCAAAAGCTGGGTCCATCAGCCCACCAATCGGCAGGTTGAGGTATTTATGGCCGTAGTAGAACAAGATCAGCGCCAACAGGAAATTTGGTGTGGCAAGGCCCAGATACCCGACAAAACCTGCTGTATAATCGGCCCATGTCTCAGATTTCGCGGCAGCAAGCACACCCAAGGGCAGTGCCACCGCATAGACGAAAAGCACAGCCGCAAGATTGACCAATACCGTCAACCACAAGGCATCCCCGACGATCTCACCCACGGGGCGGTCAAATTCGAAGGACCAGCCGAAATCACCTTGTATCAGGCCGGAAAAACCCTGCGGTCCGGGGGCGAAGCCGACCCAGATTAGGTATTGTTCCCACAATGGCCGGTCGAGCGCGTATTCGGCGCGTAGAAATTCAGCCTTTGCCACGCCTTCAGCCTGACCGGTGGCACGCAATTCGGCGATCTGGTTGGACAGGTAATCACCGGTCGGCAAATTGATGATCACAAAGACGAGGACCGAGACGACCAGCAGGGTCAGCAACATCGTGAAAAAGCGGTAAACGGCATAGCGGAGGAACATCATTGGATAACCTGCTCCGACGGTTCGCCAAAGTAGAACTCGTCGATACGGTGAACACCGAAATGCGCACCCGGTTCATAGGCCCAAACCCCCTGTTCGGGAACGTTGCGCAACCGCTTTGATACGACCACAGGCTGGGGCGCTTCTGAAAGAAGGCCAATGGCATAGACCTCTTGGGCATGGATGCGCAGCATCTCGCGCCACAGGGATGCGCGGGCGAGATCGTCATCTGCGCGATTCCAGCGGTCTGCCAAGGCGAGTAGGCTTTTGGCTGCTGCGCCCTGTGGTTCCTCCCCCAACTCGCCCTTGGATTGGTAATATTGCCCCCACATAGGCCAAGCGAAAAATTCCTGATTGGTCGGCGCGAGATACATCGGAGAGGTTTGGGCCGTGGGCAATCCATTGTCCCAGCCGAACCACACAGATGCCATGCTAAGGCCCGCGTAAACCCGGTTCCGAAGAATGTCGCGATCAAGCGGGCGCATCACCAACTTAATGCCCAATTCGCGCCACGTGTCGGTCAGGATGGCGAGCGCGTTTTCAACCTCTTGCCGCTCGCCCGCTGTTTCAACCACGAATTCCATAGGACGGCCATCGGGCAGTTTGCGGATCCCGGCCTGAGTGCGCTCAGTCAGGCCCATCTCATCCAGCAAGGCGTTGGCTATGGTCGGAGAATATTCCGAATAGGCCGAAAGGTTCTCAGGATCATACAGGGGGCTTTGCGAAAGTGCTGTCATACCCCCTTCTTTGGCCAGCCCAAAATAGAGCGCGCGATTAATCATATGCCGGTCAACGCCGTGGCTAAGCGCGCGGCGGAAGCGCACATTGCGCATGACCTTTCGCCAAACCGGGTCGGTAAAGTTCAGGTTGGGATAGATGGCGATTTGGCTTGCAGCCCCGTTCTCCCAAAGCAGCGTGCGATAGTTGCCGCCATCCGCTTCGCCCTTTTTGAGGATCGAGATATCGGGGAAATCGAGGCCACGCGCCTGAAGGTCCGTCTCACCCGCATTGGCCTTTGCCGCGATAAGACCGCCGGTCGCGATCGTCATTTCGACCCTGTCGATATAGGGCAGTTGCACACCTCGGGCGTCGATGCGGTGGTAATATGGATTGCGGACAAACAGTTGCCGTGAGGTGCCGGTCTCGGTGACATTGACCCAGGGTTGCAAGGTCGGCTGTTCTGGGTTGTCGAACTTGCTCATGTTGTCGCGTTTGTTATGCAGCGCAGCCCAACTCTTAACGCGGGCACTAATGATCGCGGTATGAAGCGCACCGGGGGCGGTAAACTGCTGATGAAACTGCTTGAGGTAATGCGCTGGCCGATAAATGAACGGGGGGCTGGCCTGCGCCAATTGGGGTATGAAATTCGGGTTGGCGGCGGGCCACTCAAAAACGACGGTATAGGCATCAGGGAAGTCAACCGTGCCTAACTCGCCATCAACATACATAAAGTCCGGCGGGCCGGAGGGCGTGATGTCGGGGTCCTGTGCCACATTCTCCCACCAATAGCGAAAATCCTCCGAGGTGAAGGGCTCCCCGTCAGACCAGCGGTGACCGGGGCGCAGATGTAATGTGAACTTGCGGTTCTCAAACACTTCAACATCGCGGAGGATATCGGACAGGAGTGTGTAATCCGACGTATAGCCAACCAGCCGTGCATAGCCGTAGGCCGACATCAGACGCACATCCTTTGACCGCGTCCCTAAGGTGCGCAATGTGCCGCCTTGGGTGCCATAGCTGCGGCCTTTGGCCTCAAGATCAACGATCAAGGGCACATCGGGCAGACGTTCGGTAATCGGGGGCAGATCGCCTTCCTCCACTTTCGAAGCCCAAAAGGCGGTTTCCTGCAATGTTGGCATGGCCCAAGCTGGGGTTGCCAGACACAGCAGCATGGCGAGCAGCTTAGACATGACAACGGACCATGTGACCGTCGCCCACATTTTGCAAAGCCGGAGCAACCCCGCCGTCGATGCGGAACATTTCTGGCCAAGTTGAGGGCGCACCGGCCCCCTTGGCGACCAGTTCAAGATCGATAGGTCTGGCGATATCCGGTTCCGGCTGGGCGGCTATCAGCGCCTTGGTATAGGGATGGCGAGGATCGTAAAACAGCGTCTCAGGGGGGGCTTGTTCGACAATGACGCCGGCTCGCATCACGATAACCTCGTCAGCAATGCGCGCCACCACGGCTAGGTCGTGGCTAATGAACAGATAACTCAATGAGGCGCGATCGCGAATTTCCTCCAGCAACTTCAAAATCTGCTCTTGCACTGATACATCCAATGCGGAAGTCGGCTCGTCACAGATCAGGAGTTTGGGGTCCAGCGTTAGGGCACGGGCAATCGAAAGACGTTGCCGCTGGCCGCCCGAAAAGGCATGTGGATAGCGGGTCATCATGTCGGGGTTGAGACCGACCAGTTTCAGCATCGCGGCCGCCTTGTCGCGCCGCTCGGCGCGCGACCCGATGCCGTGGATTTCCAGTGGTTCCGTCAATGCCGCCCCAATACGCATCCTTGGCGAAAGCGAGGAATATGGGTCTTGGAAGACCATCTGTGCTTGTCTTTGAAAAGCGCTGCGTTGCGATGCCGACATGCTGTGAACGGGCAGGGGTGGGGCACCTGGTTCGGAATAAAACAGCACTTCGCCGCCGGGATCAGGCAGCACGGCGCCCAATGCCATATGTGCACAGGTGGTCTTGCCCGATCCGCTTTCGCCGACCACGGCCAGGGTCTTGCCTCTTACCACTTGCAGATTGACATCTTTGCAAGCGGCCACGGTGGTTGGTTTGCGCCAGCCTCCGGCGCGCAGAGCGAAGGTTTTGTCGACGCCCCGCATCTCGAGGATCAGATCTTTATGGGGGACCTCGCGAGCAGGTGCTGCGACCTCGGGGATCATCGTGGCGGCGGCAAAGAGCTTGCGCGTGTAGCCATGTTCAGGATGACCCAGAACCTCCGGCGCGGAGCCGCTTTCCATGACACGGCCGCCGTTCATGACAACCACATGCTGGGCCATATTCGCCACGACGCCCAAATCATGCGTAACAAGGATAACCGCCATCCCGGTTTCCGCTTGCAACGTCTTGATCAGCCCTAGCACCTGCGCCTGCGTTGTCACGTCCAGTGCTGTCGTAGGTTCGTCCGCGATTAACAGCTTAGGCTTAGCCACCATTGCCATCGCGATCATCGCGCGTTGCCTCATCCCGCCTGACAACTCAAAGGGATAGCTGCGCCAAATCCGCTCAGGTTCCATGAACCCTACGCGTTCGAATTTCTGAAGCACCGTCCGCTTTGCCTCTGATCGGCCCATAGAGCGGTGCAAGCGCAGCACCTCCGCCACTTGGTTGCCCAGTCGGTGCAGTGGCGAGAGGGAGCGCATCGGTTCTTGGAAGATCATCGAGATGCGGTCACCCCTGATCTGGCGCATTTCTGGTTCGCGCAGGCTCAGCATATCTACTGGCGCGTCGCCCCCGGCAAAGACGATCCTGCCACTTCGGATCTGAGCGGCTTCGGGGAGGATGCGCAGCACGCTGCGACAGGTTAGGGTTTTGCCAGAACCGCTTTCGCCGACCAACGCGAGCGTTTCACCGGAGCGTATGGAAAAACTGACATCGCGCACCACCGGATCGGCTTTGCCAAACCCGATCGTCAGCCCGTCAACTTCCAACAGAGGTGTCATCGGTGTCCCATTCCATACCCGCGATAGCGCGGTCTGCAAAAGAGTGAAGCCGATTTACTGAGAAGCGTCCAGTGCCGCGACTGTGTTGGGGGCACTTTATTCAATGTTGGCCGCAACATAGAGGGAATGCGGGGAAAAGTGAGTGTACATTGAGGCGCTTGGATGGTTCAATCGGCGCTGAAGTTACACCTGAAGGGGGTCAGCTTTTGGCGACCTGGGCAGAATTAGACGAAGAGCTCGGAAAATGGTCCTCGCAGGGTGAGACGCCAACATTCTGGTGGCGCGACGATGATACGGAAGCATGCACAGATCCATTAGAAAGGCTGATCTCCCTGTCAGAGCGCTTTGACGCGCCGTTGCATTTGGCGGTTATCCCCCACGCCATAGATGTCAAACTTGCCGAGCGCCTATCGGCCTCGCCACAGGTTTACACGCTGCAACATGGATATGCGCATAAAAACCACGAACCCAAAGGCACCCGCGCGTCCGAAGTGGGCAAGTTGCGCGATCTGGCGTTGATCGAAAAGGATCTTCGCGAAGGGTGGCGGCGGATGCAATTGGCGCGTTTGCCGAACTTGCTGCCTGTCTTCGTTCCGCCGTGGAACCGGATTGGCGAGAAGGTCTTGCCCTACTTGCCAGTGTGGGGATACGCCGCGTTTTCGGGGTTTGACGCACGTCCCGATCCTGAGCCCATTACGGACTTGCAGCATTTCAACGGTCACATCGATCCTATCCGCTGGAAAGAAGGCGCAAAGTTTGCAGGCGTAGAGAAGACTCTGGAGCAATGCGTGCACCACCTGCGCAAGCGTCGATTGGAACACGCATATCGGCACGAGCCGACCGGATTTGTTAGCCATCATTTGCAAACTGACAAAGACACATGGCGTTTCATGGAAGCGCTTATGTCGCGACTGATGCATAACGCGGCGACCCGATGGATATCGTTAGACAGCCTGATAAAATGAGCACGAAATGTTAGATATTGCCTATGCGTCCCCCGCCGAACGGGAGGAAGTCGCCCAATTCATGAACGCTGTTTTCGTCCGCGCGAAATGGGGCATTGAAAGCTGGCGCGCCTTGCTGGCCGGAAGATGGTGCGGCCCCGAGGGGCGCTATGCCATCACCGTGCGCGATGACGGCAAGCTGATCGGGGTTTTGGGGTTGGTCTATGCCGAGCGTCAAACCTCGAACGGGCCGAGAACCACGGCAGATATGACGTCATGGTATGTGCTCAAAGACTATCGGGGACAGGGGGTCGGCAAAAAGATGATGGCTTTGGCGACTCTTGACCCGGATGTAACGGTGACGAACTTTTCCAGCGCAAAGGCGGCGGTCAATGTCTTGGAAAAGGCGGGGCTGAGGGAGTTGGACCGCGAGCGTCTGGTCTGGCATCCGTCGAAAGATGCGGGCTTCGACGTCCATGAGGACCCCTCGTCTTTGGGCGATCGTTTGCCTGCAAAAGACCGTCGTATTATCGCAGATCATCAGGGGTTGCGGCTCAGGTTTCTCTCGGTGGAAACGCATGAGGGGCTCTGCACGATGGTCATCTACCCTCAGAAAAAGCACGATGACTTTGTGACCCATGAAATCATGTATCTCGCCGATCAATCCCTCTTTGCCCGCTATGCAAAGCAAATTGCGGCTTCGGTCTTGCCTTCAGAAGCCGCCATCCTTTCCCTAGATCGTCGTTTCGCGCGGGACGGGATTGTCTGTGATGAGGTCAGGGAGTTCGCGACACCCAGATACTGCCAACATGGGCTGTTGGACCCATCCGAGATCGATATGCTGTATTCGGAATGCGTGTTGCTCAACATTAAAATACATTGATGCGGCGACAACCGCACCCTTTGCTTGGCTCACATTTTGTAGAAGTCGCGGTACCAGTCTACGAAATGCTGCAACCCCTCGCCGACTGGCGTGGAATGTTGCTTGCCGACCAAAGTTTGTAGCAACGTGGTATCTGCCCATGTGGCGGGCACATCACCGGGTTGGATTGGGTGGAATGTCTTGATCGCCTCTTGCCCACAGGCAGCCTCGATCGCGGCGATGAAGTCCATCAGGGAAACCGGAGAGGCATTTCCGATGTTAACGGTTCGAAACGGAGCAACAGGTGAAACACTATCGCCCGGCACCGGGCTGGTCGGATCGGGGGGGACATCGATCAGCCCCATGATCGCGCGGATCAGGTCGTCGACATAGGTAAAATCGCGTTGCATCTTGCCATGATTGTAAACGTCGATTGGCTCGCGACTTAGGATGGCCTTGGTAAATTTAAAATAGGCCATGTCCGGGCGGCCCCAAGGACCGTAGATCGTGAAAAAGCGGAACATGGTCGTGGGCAGAGTGTAAAGATGGGCATAGGAATGCGCCATATTTTCAGTCGCCTTCTTGGTCGCCGCATAGAAGGACATCTGCGTATCGACCTTATCCGCCTCTTTGTATGGCATCTGGCTATTGGCACCAAAGATGGACGAACTCGACGCCAGCAGCATATGCTCAGGCGGGAAGGCGCGGGCGGCCTCTAGCAATTTAAATGTGCCGATGAGATTGGCGTCCAGATAGGCACGCGGATCATCAATGGAATGGCGCACGCCAGCCTGCGCGGCCAGATGTATGACAACATCCGGGCGGTGCTCTTTGAACAGGGTCATCAGCGCTTGCGGGGTTTCCAGCTTTTCATTCAAGACGCTGAACTGCGCATATTCGCAGAGTTGAGATTGACGGTTCAGCTTTAGCTCGACGTCATAGTAGTCCGACATGCTGTCGAGCCCGATCACATGCCAGCCCGACCTCAGCAGAGCGAGAGACACGAAATATCCGATGAATCCGGATGATCCGGTAACAAGGGCGGTTCTCATTCAAAGCGCCCCGCTTCGGACAGTCGGAAGCTCTGGGGTGCGAGGTAAATGCAATGCATGACGTTGTACGAACTTCCGTGTCACGGGCGTAGGGCAAGGGTGAGCAGGGTACGGTGTCCTTGCGCTTTGACAGTTGGTACTAACAGAGCTGCGGGAAGGCAACTAGGCGTAGGACAGGAATGTCTTGGCAGAACCATTGATTTGCCCACGCAGACAGCCCGCAATGCTCCGTCCCGCTGGATCAGGAAGATCGCCTGCGATCGCGCAGATCTTTGAAAGCCACGAGCAGTGCGAATATAACCACGACCGAGATCAGGCTAAATCCCACGACCCTTGCAATCGCCCAAGACGTCGCAGCCAGTGCGTAAAACATCGCGGCGGTGATCACGACGATGCCGAACGCCGTGCCAATGCGCTGCCTGGTTTGCATGATGGCGCCTGAGCTCCCCGCATAGTCCAGCGGCACATTTGCAAGCGTCAGCGTTCGATTTGAGCTGATGACCGTACCCTGCGCCACACCGATAAATGACAAGGAGAGTGTTAACTACCAAATGCTTAGGTAGCCCGCATCCGTCAGAAGGACCACCAGAATGCTAAGGCCAAGCCCGAATAGCGCAAGTAACGTCTCCCAAAAAAGGCATGATCTATGGCACGGAGCGTGGCGCCCGGCGTGCGAAGATGTGTAAAATTGGGATGGGAAGCAGCCTGAAGCCCACAACTCAGAGCGCTCAGGCCAGCTTGCCGCGGATCAGGCCGCCCGCTGCGCAGACATCAGCGCTTGATTGCCGTGATAAGCTTCGATCAGACAAAAAGCCTCGTCCAGAAGGGGCAGCACGTCTGAACCGCTGCGTTTGTGTTTGTTTGCGAGGGCGAGCATTTCAGTGCCGCAGCGCATGAGGCCCCCACTGCTTGGCATCTGATCGGGGCACGTTTTGAGCAACACCTCGACGGCCGCGCGTAGATCGAGGTCGACGGTGCGCATGTCGTGCAGGGCAAGGAGTGATACTGTGCAAGCGCTCCAAGCCGAAGCGGCGGTATGACCTTTATCAGCCGCTGCCTCGGTGCCGAACATTTGTCGCGTATCGTGATGGAGCCAGTCGGCCCGCAAGGCTTCAAAATAAAGGTCTAGTAGTTTGCGAAATTCCAGCCGGTCGAGTCGGATCAGGCGATTGAGCGGTTCAGTCGCGCGGGTACGGGTGGTAGAGGTTTTAGCAGCCATGAAGATATCCTCGTAGTCAGAATGGTTAGCATGGGCGGTGGAGTTGCGCCTCCGCCGTCCATGTGTTTATATATGATACTAAGAAATCAATCTGTCAATAAGTAATATTATGAAATCACGTGGACGTCCCAAAGTAGATACCGCGCCGGTCATGGTTCGGATGCCAACAGCGCTGATAGAAGCCTTAGATGAAGCGCGCCGGGTGGAGGAGGATCTGCCCAGCCGGCCTGAGCTGATCCGGCGCATAGTGGAGAAGTGGGCTGCAGGCAGGCGGGATCAATAACCCCCCGCTTTCTGTGTTCAGTGCTGACATGAGCGCTGATGTCAGCACTGACCTGAGAGGTGACGTCAGCACGGGGCTGGCAAAAGAGTGTCTCGGCGATACCGATGTTGGTCTCGCCGTCTGCATAGAATGATAGAGAATGGTGAAGAGACCATTGCCCGGACGTGGTGGGTGGTCTGGGATGTGGGGCTGGGAGCATCTGTCATCGGTCAGACGAGAGGCGGGTCGGTTGGGCGGGCGGGACGAAATCGCTTACATTGAAAAAGAGGGTAGAATGCACCTTATGGCCTCAAGAGGCTGCTTTGGAAATGAAATAGGCCGAGACTAAACTCACTGGAGCGTGGTGGCGGCGGTAAAACTGCGACGTTTTTATTGCCTGTATATAGCTGGCGGAGGTCTCTTCCGCTCACAATTGCCCCTAATTATTGGGTGCGCCATAAATCGTCTCACTTTTATGTTTATAGCGCCGGTGCCGATAGGGCAGGGTGGCCGGCGTCGGCGGGGGAAGGGCAGAACGGAGGCTTCCCACTTATATGATATCATGTAATCAAAATGTGAGTCAGTCGCCCGATGCAGCTTGCCGCGAGGTGTACTTGGCGGGGCTTTCTCGGTCTTTGTAAGGCTTTCTGTCTGCTCGGAGCGGCACCTGCGCTGAGGGTGTCGAGCGCCCTCTACGGTCTCGCGCTCGGAGACGGGACCGTAAGGTGCTGTCGCGTGATTTGCAAAGAGACCTTGAAGCAGAGGTCTGGCCGCGTCCCTGGGCAAATTACCTGCGCGGCGCGCGCGCCAGTTCGGCTTCGCGCTTGCGGATACCTTTTTTCAGAAGGCGGCGCAGGGCGTCTTTATCTTCCCCTGCAAGAAGTTTGTTATACGCGCGGCCGATGCGACCGACATGGGTCGCGTTGTCTGCTTTATAGACTTCGGCACAATGAGCTGCGGTCCGTGCGGCCACCATCTGAGAATAGGGCCAAGCCTTGCTGGGAGAGCGGCAAGTGGTAACGCTAAGGGTGCGCTCCAGAGCATAGAAGCGGCCTGCGTTATCCCATTCCCCAAGAGGGTGACTGCGGCGGCTGGCACGGTCTGCATACTCAAGGCCGGCCCTGATTTCTGCGTCAGAGTAGGCCAGTTCATGCGCCAGTTTGAAAAGATATGCCTTAACTGTCGGTTCGGAACTGCAATTGTTCAGTGTCATGACGGTGTCCTTTTCTAATGTCATGACAAAATTAGGCGCCGCAACTGTCCCAGGATATGCTTGGCCCATAGGTTATCCACATGAATGATGCGCAACAGGCCTGCGTCGCGTGTAAATCCAAGAAATTCGGATGTTTGGGGTGGTTTTGCTGAGCCGAGGCGACACGAGGGCGTTTAGGTCGCGGCTCTTGGGAAAAAGTTTTTCGCGGGAAATCAAACTTAGGTAGGGGAGTGGGCCTTAGGGGTGTCAGTCACCGCATACCTTTTCCAAAAACCACCCCATAGGTTTTCCATGGGGTGGTTTTCAGGTTAATTGAAGAAAATGAAAAACGGCGCAGGATCATCCTGCGCCATTCTTTTATGATAACAATGTCGGATGTTTACCTCAGAATGCGATCTGTCGCTTCCTGTTGATTGTCACCGAGAACTGACCCGGCGGGGGTGCGGACAAAAAGTTGGACTGTTTTCACGGCATAAGGCCGAGGCTTTTACGGTACTCGATTGGGCTTTTGCCACCAAGGGACATCTTGATGCGCGTTTCGTTATACCAACGGATGTAGGCGTCAACCTCGTCGATAAACTGGGCCACGGTGAAGGCTCGCCAATCGCGAGGATAGAAGAACTCAGTCTTCAGGCGTCCGAAGAAGCCTTCACATGCGGCATTGTCTTGCGAGCTCGCCTTTCGTGACATCGAGCGAACGAGCTTCGCTGCGTCGATACGTTCCAGCCAGCCAGGCCAGCGATAGTGGCCTCCGCCGTCGCTGTGGACGATGGGCCGCGCTTCGCTGTCAGCGATGGTCTCTACTGCTGCATCAAGCATGGTATTTACGAGGTCGGCATCCGGTCTGGTCCCTATGGTCCAACTTATGACGAGGCCGTCGAAGCAATCAATGATCGGGGAAAGATAGACTTTACCTGCTCGGATGTGGAACTCAGTGATATCGGTTAGCCATTTCTCATTTGGCGCTGCCGCCTGGAATTCCCGGTTGATGATATTCTCCGGTGCAGGGCTAATCTCTCCCAGATATGAGCTGTACCGCCGCCGCTTCGGCTTTGGGACGATCAGAGCTTCCTGTTTCATCAGGCGCCGCACCACTTTTTCGGAGATCGAGATGGATTCCCGCGTCATATATGCTTTGAGGCGACGGTACCCGTAGCAGCGATGGTTGCTTTCGAAAGCTTCCTTCATGGCGTATCGAATGGGAAGATACTTATCTTCCAGATTCATGCGAGCGCGGTGGTAAAAGTAAGAGCTGCGCGCGAGACCGAGCCGAGCCAACAGCGCTGGTGTCTTATACCGGTTTTTTAGGGCGACGATAAGCATGGTCTTTTCCCGATTGCTCAGGCTCCGCAGATCGCCGCCAAGTTCCTTTTTTATCATTTCACTCGCAGTCTTGAGCAAATCATGCTCAATCTGTAGTTCGCGGATGTCGCGCTGCAGGGCTTCACGCTGACGCTCCAACTCTTCAAGCTCTGGGTGAAGGGCGCTCTTCTTGCGTTTCATCATGGCAGGAGCCTCCGGGCCAAGGATCTGAGTTTTCCAAGCATAGAGCGTCGGCCGACTAACTCCGAACTTTTCGGCCAGGGCCAGGGCACTTTCTTGACGACTATATAGCCCGACCACAGCAGCCTGCTTCACGGCGTCAGAGTGATTTCCTGGACCATATGTCGCATTGGAGACCGTCTTCGTGTCAGGAAAGGTCTCGCGCACCCAAGCAGTCAGGGTGGCTCGGCCAGGATAGCCTAAAGCGCGCAGCGTCCATGAGATGCAGCGGCCATGGGTAGCATAATGCTCTAACGCGACCTGCTTCTGTGCCGTCGAAAACTTAGGCGTGCGCGGCACCGATCGTATCGGCAAGTCCTGCAGACGTTGGTATTCTCGATGCCACCCTTTCAGGGCGTTCTTCGTTGGATACCCCAACTCACGGATGGTGGCCTGCACGCGCTTGCCGAGCTTGATATAAAGCTTAACCGCGCGCAGTCGTTCTTCGTAGCTGTACATGGACTATCTCCACAATAGTCCAACTTTTCGTCCGCACCCCCGGCATTTTCACCGAGACTTGACCCACCCAGTTGTTATGTTCTTTGCTTTATGATGGCGTCAATACCGCTTTCTCCTTTCGTTTTTGTTTGGCTGTCGCCGAACTGGCCTTGAACCGGTAGCTGTCATTGCCGGTCTCGAGGATGTGGCAACGATGTGTGAGGCGGTCGAGGAGCGCGGTGGTCATCTTTGCATCACCGAACACGCTTGCCCATTCGCTAAAGCTCAGGTTGGTTGTGATGACGACGCTGGTGCGCTCGTAGAGTTTACTCAAAAGGTGGAACAGCAACGCGCCACCCGAAGCGCTGAACGGTAGGTATCCCAGCTCATCCAAGATCACCAAATCGGCTTTCACCAGCACCTCGGCGATCTTTCCTGCCTTGCCTTGGGCCTTTTCCTGCTCCAACGCATTGACCAACTCGACCGTGGAGAAGAAGCGCACACGCTTGCGATGATGCTCGATTGCTTGAATGCCGAGGGCGGTAGCGACATGCGATTTTCCCGTTCCAGGGCCTCCGATCAGCACTACATTCTCAGCCGCGTCCATGAACTCGCATCGGTGAAGTTGGCGGACCAAAGCTTCACGGACTTCGCTGGCGCCAAAGTCGAAGCCAGAGATGTCTTTGTATGCCGGAAAGCGTGCTGCCTTCATGTGGTAGGCAATGGAACGCACCTCACGTTCAGCAATCTCGGCCTTAAGCAGCTGCGACAATATGGGGATCGCGGCACCGAAAGCGGGCGATCCCTGCTCATGCAGGTCCTGCACCGCCTGAGCCATGCCTGGCATCTTCAGGCTACGCATCATGATGACGATGGCAGCACCGGCGGGATCATGACGCATGACGTGTTCCTCCGGTGGTGCGTAGCCCGTCATATCGTGCGACATTGGCCTCGGGCTCCTTATTCAAAGTAAGGGCCGCAGGCGGGGTCACATCGGGCTGGTCTATCGGTGCGCCATCCACCAGCCTGTGAAGTAGGTTCAAGACATGGGTTTTTGTTGGTACGCCCGCCTCCAGCGCCATTTCTACTGCGCAAAGCACGGCCTGTTCGTCATGGTGGAGCACCAAGGATAGGACGTCGACCATCTCGCGGTCACCACCTGGCCTACGCAACATATGATCCTGCAGCTTCCGGAACCCTTCTGGCATCTCAACGAAGGGCGCCCCGTTGCGCAGCGCGCCGGGTTTGCGTTGAACCACCGCCAAATAATGGTGCCAGTCATAAATAACCCGCCCTGGCTGACGGTGTGAGCGTTCAATAATGCGCTCATGTGTGCAGACTATGTGGCCTTCGGCGACGATGACCAGCCGTTCAGGATAGATGCGGAGACTGACAGGACGGTTCGCAAAGCTGGCAGGCACTGAGTAGCGATTACGGTCGAATGCTATCAGACAAGTGGGGGACACCCGCTTGCTCTGCTCGACAAAGCCGTCAAACATTGTGGGCAGTGGCATCAGCGCGGCCTTCTCGGCGTCCCAGACATCCGCAATGCTGCCAGGCAATCTGCCATGCGGTGTCTCGGCCCACAGAAGCTTGCAACGCTCCTCCAGCCATTCATTCAGCGCATTGAGGTTCGGAAAGGCGGGCATGAGTTGCCAAAGCCGATGGCGGGCGTCGCGCACATTCTTCTCAACCTGACCTTTCTCCCACCCTGCCGCGGGATTGCAGAACTCAGGGTCAAAAACATAATGGCTGGTCATCGCAAGGAACCGTGCGTTTACATCGCGCTTCTTGCCGACGACAATCCGGTCGACGGCTGTCTTCATGTTGTCATAGACGCCACGCCCCGGAACACCCTCAAACACTCGAAAGCCATGCCAGTGGGCATCGAACAGCATCTCATGCGTTTGCAGCCGATAGGCCCGCACCAGAAATGCGCGGCTGTGGGACAGCTTGATATGGGCGACCTGAAGCTTGAGGCGCTCGCCCCCGACATAGGCCCAGTCCTCACTCCAATCGAATTGGAACGCCTCGCCCGGCTGAAAGACCAACGGCACGAAAACACCCAGGTCAGTCGTATGTTGAGCACGCTGTCGTTCGCCCTTCCAGTTCCGCACGAAGGCCGCGACACGCTCATATGAACCATCAAAACCGAGCTGAACCAGATCCGCATGCATCTGCTTGGCCGTTCGCCGTTCCTTGCGTGATTTACGCTGCTCAGTCAGCAACCAGCCTGTCAGCTTATCAGCATAAGGGTCCAACTTGCTCGGTCGGTCCAAAATTTGGAACTCGGGTTCGACTATCCCTGTCCGCAAATACTTCTTGATCGTGTTCCGAGACACCCCTGTCCGGCGCGCAATCTCGCGGATGGGCATCTTGTCTCGCAGAGCCCACTTTCGAATAATCCTCAGAAATCCCATGTCTAACACTCCAATAGCTCCCAGCTGATTCAAGCAGGGGCAAGGTTGCACATGGGTCAATTCTCAATGACAATTTTTGCAGTTGCCGGGTCAGTTCTCGGTGACAATCAACAGAGAGGGGGATGATTGAGACGAAATGTCCATTTGCGACCGGCTGAGAGGCAGATCTGGCTTCTGAAGAAGGTTTTCTGAAAAAATACCCATTAAAAACAACGGTGTAACGCTGTTACGGCTCCGTAACACTTTAAGTAACACCTGTAAGTGTCTGAAATATCTCTCATTTATATATATATTTATCTATCTGTAACAGAAATATAGAAAAAGTGTATATGCGAGACAGACAGGTCTATTGAACATTGTGCTCTATATAAAGACATATGCGGGCGTAATGCGTTACAAAGCTTAAGTGCCTGAAATAATTAAATATTTTTGTAACGGAGGGTATAAAGCGGCCATTTCAGCGGTCTCTCACAGAAATAAAACGTTTATTTTCAATGCCTTGTCGCATTACAGACTGTTTGGGACCCATGCGGTGCCCGTATGGTGCCTTCTGGTCTGCCCTTCGGTTTCCGAACCGGCGGTCAAGTGAGGGCATTCTTGGGTTATCCACATAAAGGGCGGGGCTCTTGGCTATGCAGGCCCATGAGGGTGCCCTAACTTCTGTTGTGAAGAGGAGATTTTATGCGCAGCACAGCGATCCAGATTGCCCAAGCCATCAATGCCGACCCTTCGGTCTACATGCCAGCAGAGAGGCCTATGCCAAAGGGGGCGGCACGCCAGCATCAGCTGAGGGCTGGGGCGCGTTTTGACGTCGGCAGCTACATGATGGATTTTGGCCGTGCGGCGGCTCTGTATTATCAAAAAGACACTCGGGTAGGAGAGTCTGCGCGCTTGGCTAGGGCGGGGGATGCGCTGCTGGACTACCTCAAGTCCTACGCGGCTGAGGCGGACGAACCGCGCGACATCGGGTGGAAGGATCCGCGGCATGCTTGGTCCCGGTACCCGGTGGTGGCGGATGATACCAGAGCCCTAGCGCCTGTGCTGGCGCTGTTGGATATGCCAGGGGTGCGGTTTGTGTTCACGTCCCTTTATCTGGGGACGGGCTTTGTCATGTCGTCCAAATTGGCGCGGCTGCTGTCACCAGAAGAGCCCTTCGTTATCCTCTCGTCGGACCGCCGAGGCTGCAATGTGATCCAGAATGCGCTTGAGCAACTGGGGGGCAAGGGGGTCGATCTTGCGGCTTTCTTCAGGGAAATGGCGCAGCTGGCGGCGCTCGAGCAAAAGAGGGCTTAGGGGCCCTTCACCTCAAAGCGGTCTTTGGATGAGGAATGGGAGGGCGGAAGGCGGCACTTTAATGCCCTCCTTACCGCCAACTTCCGCCATAATTAGGGTGAACAATGAGCTCAGAAACACGCCATTGGAGCCAAAAATGACACGTTACTGGAAAAGTGATTTCATCCTCATGATCGGGTATAGTTCAATTGCCGCAGTGCTCGTATTCGCCGCCCTATAAGCTTGGATGCGCGGACCGGCCACAGCGCGTTCAGGAACGCGAGACGCGGGTCTCGTCCGGCATACCCCCTAAAAGGCGGTCGTCATGATCCGGCTTGGTAATTTCTGTTTTGGTTGGGCAAAACCTGAGCGTGAGCTTCGGTATCTCCCGGAACTGATCATTTGTCTCAATGAGAAACAAGCACAGCGTATCCGTGGAACGCTCGCGCCGGACGCGCCTGTCCGCGTGGTGACCCCGCATATCTCTCAATTGAGAGGCAGGGTCTATGCGAAGGTCACGGTTTTGCCGGGCGTTGATCTGGATCAGGACGTCGGCGGCTCCGGCAGTCTGCGCAGCATTCTCGAGCACCGACAGTTAATGTGGGGGGACCGGGCCATTCTGATTGTGCTGTGATCCAAGCCTCGGGAGTGTCGAGAGGGAAGGCCTGAAGGGCAAGGACCTTTGCGGTCTTTTGCCCGGACAGTGTAGTTTGGCGCCATTCGCCATCCCCTCTCAGGAGGGGGAGATGTCTACGTGTTTTGGATCTTGCAAAAAGGGAGCCATCCCTACAGGAAAAAGCTGCCGTTGCGAAAACGGGCTTAGCCTGACGACAATATTGGGGTGTCTACATACTGTGTGGATTTGCCGCTGAGCCGTCTCACTTTTCAATTTGACAGTAAAGATCGTTCTTTAACCAAAGCCCAACAGATCCAGGTCCCTTACCAGAATCGCCCAACTTTGCTATGATCTGTGCCATTCAACAAATGGATGGGGGGAATTTCTGGTGAGATGTTTATTGGCTTTACCCTTTGTAGTGCTCGCCGGTTTGGAAGCTCAAGCTCAAGCCAGTTTCGATTGCAAACTTGCTGCAACGACCGTTGAAAAAACGATCTGCGCTGACGCTGCACTCTCGAAACTCGACCGACAAATGGCAGACGCATTCAGGAACGCCCGCAGATCTGCTTCAAAAAGCAAAAGTGCTTCAATCCTTGCAGATCAGAGATCCTGGATCGGCCAGAGGAACTCTTGCAGTTCGGATCGCAGCTGTCTCTTGGCCTCCATGCAGAACCGCATTGCAGATCTAAATGCGCCGAGGTCAGTTCAAACCGCTGGATTGACCGGCCTGTATTGTAACGATACCGGCATTATGGGCCTGCAAGAGCAGGGACAAAATCTACGCTTTGACTTCTTGTTTTTCTCAGGAAATTTCGCTTGTGGCACGCAAACCCTTACCGCGCAGCGAAGCGGTAGTGGCTGGTCCTCATCATATAATGGTTGCCGGATGACCCTTATGAAAGAAGGCGGGTCGATGGTCGTGCGCAGTGATACCGTCGATACCTGCAAAGCTCTTTACTGCGGAGCTGGGGCGGCAATATCAGTATTTCGCATGCCGCTGACCGGCAAGATACCAGGAGTGACAAATCCGTTCACCGATACGGTTGGAGAGCGCCAATGCTGATCGAAGATGCCGCGTGCGCCTCCTCAGCACTACATTTAGGACAAATGGCCACCCTTGGTTTTGGTCAACCGCTCCAAGGGCAGCATTCTGAGCTGTCAGGTCTTGCACTGATCGCATCAAAGGTCCCGCCTGATCAGGCGTGAGGCCCTGCAAGCGTCTGAGGATGCTTTCAAAGGTTTTCTGTTTCATGGGGCCCCTGCCTTTTGCGTGCAGAGTCCATACTGGCCTTTTTCTCAGAAACAGGATCAAACCAACACGCTAAGTAGACATCGATTTTGGAAAACCTTACTGCGCGAACGCTGCTGAGCGCAGCTTTGGTTCTGAAGCAACAAAGCTTTGTTTTTGCGGGCCCGTCACCCGGGCGATGGCCCGGTCGAAGGTTTTTTTGACGCGCTGTGTGGGGCTGGCATAGGGCTGAATGGGTTTGCCGACCGAAAGAGAAAATGCGATCTTGCCTTTGTGGCCAAACCGCAGGTCCATTTGCGTAATCTCGCGTTGGATGGCCTCTTCGACGGCCTCCCAGTTTGGAGGTTGCGCCGTGGTCATCACGCAAAGCAAGATCCCGCGGCCTTGGTGGGCCATCAGCAGCTGCGGGCAGTCAAGACTGCGGGCAATGATCTTCGTAGTGGCAACGATCGCTGTGCCCAGTTCTGCGGTGGAGCCATCGGCATAGAGCTGTGGGAAGGTATCGATTGTGGCTGCAAAAATATGACAGTCGTCCAGGCTGCTGCGAGACAGCTGGGAAAGATAGGCGCCGAGCGAAAAGGGCCCGATAAGCTGGGGGACATCTTTGATATGCAACGGCTGGTCTTCGTTGAACAAATGCACGCCTGGCAGTCCGATTTTTTGCAAGGCTCGGGCTGGGATCTGGGGGACGGCGTCAGACCTCTTCACCATCCGGTCTGCCACCCGCAGTCTCGATTTGAGATCGCCCAGCTCAAAGGGTTTTGTGACGTAGTCTGTCGCCCCGGCAACAAAGGCATGCCCCACGGAGAGGGCATCTGTCCTTCTTGTCAACATAAGGATGGGGGTGTCGAGATGGTCTGGCAGGGATCGGATCTGGCGGCATAGGGTAATGCCGTCAATGTCCGGCATCTCGATATCGAGCAGCAGGCAATCAAAATGCGCAGCACCTGCTGACAACAAATCCCAGGCCTCCAAGCTTGAGGATGACGTGGTGACTGTGATCTCTCGTAGGGGCTGCACTGTTGTCCGGATCAAATCTAGAATGATAGGATCGTCGTCGACAGCCAATATGTTCATTTGAAAAACCTCGGGTAATAAAACGTATTGAATATAAATCGCTCTCAATAGGCTAATGCAACCCTGAGGCGAAACTATGGCAGGAGTCCGAATTTTGAACACTTCTTCTAAAACAGGACAGTAAGTCTGTGCACGCGATCTGGTATTGTATATTGGACAGCTGGCAGATTGGCCTCGGCGATCCAGGCTGGGGCGGGTGGTTGATTGTGGCGCTTTACATAAGTACGGGGCTGCTGTCCTGGCGGGTGGCCCTCAAGGCTGTCTTTCCAGCCCCTTCGCGGGGGCAAGAGCAGGCGTTCTGGGGGCTTTTTGGGCTGATCTTACTGCTCTTGGCGGTCAACAAACAATTGGACTTGCAGACCTTGCTGACTGATGCCGCCCGTTGCATGGCGCAGCTTCAAGGCTGGTATGAAACCCGGCGCCCTGTGCAGATCGGGTTCCTCCTGGGGGTATTCGTTCTGGTCCTGACCCTCTTTGCGGCGGTCTCTATCAGCCTGCGGGGCACGCTGCGGCGGAATGGACTGGCGCTCACCGGTCTGGTCTTTGTGCTGGGGTTCGTAGCAATGCGGGCGGCCGGGTTCCATCATATGGATCGGATGATCAATATGGCGTTCCATTCCGTTCGGGTGAACTGGATGTTGGAGATGACGGGGCCTCTATTGATCCTGATGGGCGGGGTCTTGCGCTTGCGCCAGTCGGCAAAGCCAGAGGAAGCCGAACCCAGAACGTGGTCTGCACATTGATTTGTGAGCTGTAGCCGATTTCACCGCCCATATTTTCGACCAGCTCTTTTGAGATTGCCAGCCCCAGACCAGTGCCCTCTCGATCACGAGTCAGATGTTCGGCCTGCTGCGAAAAAGGCTCAAAAAGCCGTTTGCCGAACTCAGGAGAAATACCGCGACCCCTATTGGTTACGGAAATCAGGAATGCCTCTTCATCGATCCCCGCTTTGACGTCGACCGTCGTACCGCAGTCAGAGAATTTGGCCGCATTTGAGAGAAGGTTGGTGAGCACCTGCTTTAAACGTTGGGCGTCGGCATGAATGATGATGGGATGTTCCGGCGCACCCACCAAGACAGATACGTTGAATTTGTTCGCGAAGGGCTCATTGTCGACGACGGTTTGCCGGACGATGTTTACGGCATCGACCTGTTTGATCTCGACCGAGAAATGCCCTGCCGTAAGCTTTTGGAAGTCGAGCAGATCATTGACCACTTGGGTCAGCCGCTCGCTGTTTCTGCTGGCCATCCCCAAAAGCTTGTCCACCTGTTCGGGCGCGCCCTCTCCGATAACCCCGGCGAGCAGACGCAGAGCACCATGAACCGAGGCAAGCGGGGTGCGCAATTCGTGACTGACCGTGGCCACGAAATCATTCTTCAGGGCCTCCAACCTCTTGGTCTCGGTGATGTCGACCATTTGCACGATGAGACGGCTGTCGCTGACATGTTCCGGACGATAGATCGATATCCTGATTGCAATATCAATAACTTCGCCGTTTGGACGTACGTATTTCTCCTCAACGCGGGAAATGCTGCTGTCTCCGTTGAAAAGCGTCTCAACTTCAGCCTTAAGATTTTCCAGCGTCTTCTGCCCAGAAAGCTGCCAAAGGTTCTTTTGCTCAAGCTGCCCGGCGGCATAGCCGAACAGCGAATAACACGGATCGTTCAATAGCAAGAACGTCCCATCCAGAGACATGACGGCCATGGCAACCGGCGCGTTGGACACCAGCACCTCCAAGCCTGCCCTGCGGGCCTCCGCCAGCGCCAGTGCGGTTTCGAGCGGGGTGATGTCATTCATCGTGCCGAGCACGCGCACTGGATCGCCCTGCTCATCTCGTTCCGTCACTCGAAGAATGGACCGCATCCAGCGCCAATCGTTGTCGCCAACGCGCATCCGAAACTTGGCCTCTGATCGTTCAACACGCCCTGCGATGCATTCGGCGTCAAGCGCTTCCACCTCTTCCCGGTCGTCAGGATGGATCCGTTCGCGCCACTCGCGATCGGAATCTTTTCCGTTCGCATCGCATATGCCGAGCAGCTGGTACCAAGCGTCAGATGCACGGCCCGAGCCTGTGCGAAGGTCCGACTCAAACACGCCAATTTGGCTTCCCTCAAGCGCCAGGTTCCAGCGTTCTTCTTGGTCTCTCAACGCATACCAAGATTTGACGCGACTCGTGATTTCATTGACGTTCACGATGGTAAATAGCCGACCTGCAGCGTCCTTAAACTGGCTCAGGTTTACTTCCCCATAGCGCGCATCGTCATCCGATGGGAGGGAGATGATATTTTCGAAGTCCCCGATCTTAAGGTCGGTGATGGTCAGCCCGCCGTTAGACACCGACAAAGCCGGTAATAGTTCAGCGATTTGTGCGCCGGTGGTCTTCGTCCTTCGATGCAGCAACAAGGCCTCTGCGCTTCGATTGCTGAAGACGACAAGGCCGTCCTGATCCACGACCCAAACGCCGAACGGGCTGTTGTCGACGATTGATTGAAACATCGCTTCGGCTTCATGGTGTTCTGCGCACACTACAGCTTACCCATCAAAACAGAATCTATCCCCAAATACGGTCGCAATCTTCGGACCCGACGCTTCGCCCAGTTTGACAGACTGCTGATGCAACCCGTGCCTATGCAGATGCATGTTAACGTCGATCACGCATTCGTGCTACGTTTCCGATCCGCAGCGCGATGATCTTTGCACGGTGGGGAGATTGGGCATCACCGGCGCCGTATGAGCATATCGCCGCGGGGAACATGCGGCACCCTCAGTGAATAATGCCGCAAATGCCTAGATTTCCCATCTTGTTGGAGTTTAAGGAAACGACCCAAAGCGGTTCTTAAGGCAACACGCAGCTAAGGTTGGCCTTGAGCCCAAGCTGACCGCGGGAGGGGGAAGGTCTTCGCAGTAGCAGCAAATGCTGGTTCGAAACGGCACATAGCTGCTATCTGCCAAACCCCACGCGAACGGCAGCTCTGAAACCAAACCAGGCTGTTACAGAGGGCTATGGTTTGCTCACGAATTCAAGAGCATTTGATTTCAGATCGTCCGGCGTAAATCTGAAAATCGTCATCTCGTCTACGCTATAGGCGCCAAGGCTTCTGTAGAATTCAATGGTGGGCTTGTTCCAGTCCAGAACCCCCCACTCCATCATCTGGCAATTTCGCTGTAGGGCAAGTGAGCAAAGATACCCCATAATGATCTTGCCAAGACCCTGGTGGCGAACTTTCGTATCCACGAAAAACCCATCGATATAGATTCCTGACCGTCCTGTGAATGCAGATGATTTCTGGCAAAAGTAGGCAAAGCCCACAATTTCTCCCCTGTAGTATCCAAATAGCGCCTCGCCCAACTTTTCATTGAGAAGGCGCTTGATCTGCGGCTCAGTTGCCGTGATCTTGTCTGGCATCTTTTGGTAAGCGCCAAGCTTTTTCATGTATTCGACAACAAGCCTCGCATCATCCGGAGAAGCGTGGTGGATCATGAAATTCGGATTGGGTGTCTTTATTTTCTGCACAGTGGCAAACTCCCATACGTGTGTTTGGGAGGGTAAATGTCCTGCTCGTGACGGCAAGTCAGAACAGGTCTGCTTTGTTCACCGAACTGGCATTCGTCTCGAGCGCAGCGAACTTCCGCTCTCCGCCGTGACCACCGGCTCCGTCGCAACCGGCCCAAAGCCGACCTTGATGAGGCGTGCCGCGAATGGCGGCTTACTATCCGCATAGATCTTTATAGTCGCGAGCTAAGAGTAGCAACGAGAGGGCAAGTTTCCCCTATCAGTTGCACCAAATTTGAGAATGATTTCTTAGGTAAATTATGTTAAACTTTGCGTTACTGAACGGGTTTTTGCATTTAGGGGGTAAGGAGAATGAAAATTTTTTCATTGATGACCGTCGCTGGTTTGGGCTTAGCAGCGTGTCAGACTACAACAAACGGAACCGCGACTCAGAGCGCAGGAGCGCCGGCATGGATGTCTATTGTGGGCAAAACACTTGTTAGCGGCGACGGCAATTTTGCGATTGTCCTGAATCCAGACGGGTCACTTGAAGGGGAGGGCATTAAAGGTTCATGGACTGAACGCGAGGGCAAGTTTTGTCGCACTTTGACGAAGCCAGAAAGTAGGGCGGGCACTGAATGTCAAATCGTCACCCTGAGCGGCAACCAGGCTACTTTCGATAACCAGCAGGGACGTATTACATCTTGGATGGTGCAATAGGCTTCAGCTAAAGCTATCGGCCAGATTTTGGTAGATGCCTGCAGTTATAGGGAAGGTTCTGACGGAGAAATTATTACGTAGGAACGAAGCATGAGTAAGACACTGTTTCCCAACAACCTCGGGTAACGGACAGTCAGGCTAAATGACCTCGCAATACAGATCGGGGAAAGAATAGCGTCTCATATACTTTAGACTATCATCAGAAACATCGTGGAACTCGTGATTTTGGTCCGCGCGTTCGCCAAGGAGGTTCCTGACATGGCATCAGAGCCTGACCTCTCCCATATTCCTGGACCTCCTGCGCCGCCGCTGGTTGGCCACACGATCCAAATCCTGCGCGACTCATACGGTTTCCAACAGGAATGCATCGCGCTCTATGGGTCTGTTTACAAAACTAAGTTGCTCGGGATTTGGCGGGCCAATCTTTGCGGCGCGGAGGCGATGGAGATGGCGCTATTAGATAAACAGCAGAACTTTTCGTCCAAAATGGGGTGGTATTCTCTTGAACGGCTTTTCCCCGGAGGCCTCATGTTGCAGGATTTCGAAGAGCACCGCCAAAACCGCCGAATTATGCAACAAGCCTTCCGGGCTTCCGCTTTGAACGATTATACTAAAGGTATGGCGGAAGCGATCCAATTGCTCATTCGAGCATGGCCTGTCGATCAAGAGTTTCGCTCTTACGATGCAATTAAGGAGCTGACACTTCGGCTGGGATGCGCCGTGTTCATGGGCTTGTCAGCAGGCGGCGATTTAGCGCGGAAGCTGAACATTGCATTCATCAGGGAAATCCGTGCCGCGCTTTCAGTCGTTCGCTATCCTGTGCCCTTTACGTCCATGTGGTATGGTGTTCGGGGTCGGACCTTTCTGCGTAACACCTTTCGCCAGTTGATCGCGGAACGTCGTTCTACACCCGGTGACGATTTCTTCTCACAAATGTGCCTCTCGACAGATGAGGATGGGAATGGCTGGAGCGAGGAGGAAATTCTCGATCAGTTCAATTTCCTAATGATGGCCGCCCACGATACGACAGCGACTGCGATTAGCGCTATGATCTGGGCCCTTGGTGCTCATAGCGAATGGCAGGAAGTCCTTGCCGCTGAATTAGATGAGATCGGAGAAGCTGTGCTTACTACTGATGGGCTTGCCCGAATGACACAAACAGAGCAGGTTTTCAAAGAGGCGCTGCGGTTAGTGCCGCCAGTCCCCTTTATCCCGCGCCGTGCAATCTCAGGCTTCACTTGGAAGGGATTTGAATTTCCCGCAGGGGCCATGATTACGCTGAACCCGGGTGTAACCATGCTCTCACCTGTTTTTTATAGCGACCCAGAAAGCTTCGATCCTTCTCGCTTTGCGTCTCATCGTGCTGAGGAACAAGCTCACAAATTCGCCTGGACACCATTTGGTGGAGGAGCTCACAAATGCATTGGAATGCATTTTTCCACCTTGCAGGCGAAAATTTTTTTCGCAGCGCTGCTGCGTGAGCGGAGGGTCGAGCTGGTCAATTCCAACGGAACGCAATGGCAGCGCTTACCTATACCAAAACCGAAGGACGGGCTTCCCATTAGACTGCGTAGCGTTTCGTCGCATTGAACACCGCGGCTACGATTCAACGAAGCAATGAAATGCGGTCACATTACTCTGGATAGCCGATACCTATAGAAGAAAGTTTTTCGATTTGTTCTGCCTGTTCAATTTGAAGCGGACATTGGCGAAGAATGCAGCGAATAATCGCGCTCCGCCTTTGTGTCGGATGAAATGAGCGGCCCATAGCTGACCCGCATGCTCGGTTCCGCTAATAACCGGTCTGAGCCGCCTACCAAGTGTTCAGTTCAACGCAGCGAAAACCATCGGATTGATCTGCTCAGGTTTGCTCATGACCGCCATGTGACCACCCTCATCGATCCGTTCAAAATTCCACCCTGAGATACTTTCCCTTAACAGTTTGCATATTTCATCAATGGATTTGACTGTATCAGCGGCAGAAATAACAGTCGTGTCTTTGGGCAAATCTCTTTCCCATTCAAGCAATGTAGTTTCTTCGTTCATGACTGCATCCCACTCATAAATGTTGGGCTTCAAAGCATGAGAGAACTTCTCTTTTCGGTCGTCAGACATGGCGCTCCAACTGCCCGCACCGGCCCAATAGTCGGCAAACCTCTCAGCCGCGACCTCCCACGATCCCGCATTGCCGTGTTCCTTAATCAGATTGCGCAATGCAACGGCTTCGTCATATGCAGCCGTGCGCCCATGTTTGTTTAGTAGATAGAAAGGGTTGGGCTCTATTAAGACCAGGCGTTGCACGTGCTGCTTAAACATTGCAGCAGCTTTCATTGCTACACTCCCACCAAATGAGTGACCGACAATTGAGATTTGTTCTCCAGACGCAGGTAGGAACGGCTCGATAAGCCTGGCTTGATCTTCCAGTCGCTGTAAATTGCCGCGTTCCTTCCAGGCGCGTGTCTTACCATAGCCGAACAAGTTAATTGCTATGACATGAAAGTCTCCAGCGAGTGCGCCTATTAAGCTCCGCCACTGCTTAGCCCCTGCAACACTTGAATGAACAAGGATAACCTTTTCACCGCTTCCCGCTTCAATGAAGTCTGTCTTATTCACTTCCATGGCTACGCCTCCAAACTAAAGGTAAGCTCTTCATATCACACAACTCAAATTTTCGAAATTTAGGCCAAGCTTGAAACGCTGCTCCGTCCGAAACGGTCGTTGGCACATCTCGCAGCGAACGTCCGCAAACCGCCCCTTATGCAGGTATCGATCACGTTCCGAAGCCGACCTTTGATCGCTATTTGCGCCAACGGCGAGTTCGAATGATCCTTCCACCAATCCATTCTCCGAGTGCGCAGATGTTCGGAAGCGAGATTGAGAGACCGTGTGCGGAGAACACCGACGCTCCGCAAAGCATGCCTTGAGGAGCGTCGAAGCCAATCAGTCAGCCCGGGCCACGACCTTTACGGTAGGCGGGGCCGCGACGCCTGCGCCTTCCATCGCCGATTTCAACTTGTCGGAGGTGAGAAACTCCTCTGCGTCCTCGAGGCTTGCGAACCCATGTAGGACAAGCACATTATTCGGGTCAGCGGGGTCTTGATAGACCTGCTCCATGATAACGCCGCCGGCCTGCTGCGCGTCGGCAAAATCATCGTAAATCTGGCGCCAGACGCCGTAGTTCTCGACCGGGTGGCTAATCACCGCCAGCACAGAAACGTCCTGAGCTGAGGCTGCGACAGGCAAGGCGAGAAAGACCGAAGTGGCGAGGCTGCGAATGAACTGGGTCATGATGTCCTCCATGGGTTGGATTTGCCGACGACAACCGCCGACGATGTCCAAAGCCTGCCAGAGGATCTTTGACAGGCGTATCCCATATGATGCAGAACCGGGCGGCGTGCGTGCAGAGACCGGTGGCGTCGTCAGACCGGCTCCCAAAGCGGGCCGTGCGGGATATTCTCTCCGACGAACTTCATGAAACTGCGGATCGGGGGCAAGGCATAGGCCTCCTTCGATGTCACGACCCAGAGCGTGTGTTGAAGCTTTTCATGTCGGAAGCAGGGCACGAGGTCGGGCTCGAAATCTCCCGCGACACAGGGCAGCAGCCCGAGCCCGGCGCCCGAACGCAGCGAGCCAATCATGCCGGTGACCGAATTGACCTGAAGCGCCCGGTTTGCCTCATCAATTTTGTCGGCCAGCCAGCGTGCGGCACTGACCACCTCGGCCAAGCGCCCGTTGTAAAGGATGAACTTGTGTCCCTGACACGCCTCGAGGCTGTGCGGCGCACCATTTTCCCGTTCGTAGTGGCGGCTGCAATAGACCCCCCAAGGGATAAGGGCGAGTTTGCGCGCGACCAGCGTATCACCTGTGATTTCGTCCGCCGCGCGCAGCGCGATATCTGCCTCCCCCTTTTCCAGCGACAGCTGTTTCGAACTGATGTCCACTTCGAATTCGATATCAGGGTGCTTTGCGCGGAACCGCGTGAGGATGGGGAAGCCCCAATGCTCCATGGCCTCGGGGTTGCCGGTCAGACGTATAATGCCAGAAACCTCTCGGGACAGGCGCTCGGCCCGGCTCTGAATCGTCTCGGCCGACGCCGCCATCTGTCCCGCCAGATCAAGCAGCGCGCTACCATGCGCCGTTACCGCGTAGCCGCGCGGATCACGTTCGAACAGTGTCAGCTTGAGGGATTGCTCCAGCGCCTGGATACGGCGGCTGACGGTTGTCTGATTGATGTTCAGCCGTCTTGATGCCCCCAGCGTGGAACCCTCCTGCGCCACCGCCAGAAAGAGTCGGATATCGTCCCAGTCGAACATCGAACCTCCTCCCTACAAGCGCGTCTGCATTCCCGCAAGACGGTTCTGCGACAGATGCGCTACGCCAAGACCTCCGATCGCTTCATCCTTGGTAGCAGGCCCTGACGCCCCAAGGCGCAGCGGCAGATCAATCATAGGAGGAAAACCATGTTTCGCACAATAACCCTGACCGCCTTCACCGCGGCAGCTCTCAGCTATCCGGCAGCCGCCGACACCATCCGCGCCGAAGAGGCGAAGGTGATCGAAGCCTTTGCCGCAGCGCTTGGAGGCAAAGACGACGCCCTTGCGCCCCACCTCGCCGAAGCAGCGGTCTACATGCCCTCCTCCGGCGGGCGCTTCGAGGGCGCCGAGAGCATCGCGCAAAGCATGGCAGCCTTTCCGGATATGGCAGGTTTCACCGCCGAGATCGACGAAAGGGTGCCCTTGGGCGGAGACCACACGCTGTTCGTTGGCACCTATAACGTGACCCTGCCGCCGGAAATGGGTGGGACCACGGTTCCGGGTGAGTACCTGCTGATCGCCCAACAGACCCCTGAAGGGCTGAAGCTCCTGCGCCATGTCGCCTTCCCCGTCCGGGGCATGGACCGCTGAGCGTTGCCGCACGGTGCCGCGGCCCCTCGCGGCACCACCCATGTTTGGAAAGGACACCGTCATGAACACCGCCACAGAACATCGGACCCCCGTCAAGGTGCGGGAAATGCACAACCATCACTTCGACAGCACGATCTGGAATGACCTCGTGTTCCGCGAGGACGATATCGTCATCTCCACTTATGCCAAATCTGGCACGACCTGGATGCAGCAGATCGTCAGCCAGCTGATCTTCAAGGGTGCCGAGGGGCTCCCGGTCGCCGAGATGTCGCCCTGGCTCGATCTGCGCGTGCCGCCCAAACAGATCAAACTGCCCGAGGTCGAGGCTCAGACGCACCGCCGCTTTCTCAAGACCCATCTGCCGGTCGACGCGCTGCGCATGTCGCCCAAGGTGAAATACATCTACATCGGCCGCGATGGGCGCGACGTGATCTGGTCGCTGCACAACCATCACACGACCGCCAATCAAGCGTGGTATGACGCGCTAAACAAGACCCCCGGCCTTGTCGGCCCCGAGATCGGACCGCCGCACCCGGACCCCGTCGCCTATTTCCGCCACTGGTTAAAAAATGACGGCGCGCCCTTCTGGCCCTTTTGGGAAAACGTTCGCTCGTGGTGGGATATTCGAGACCTACCCAATGTGCTGATGGTGCATTTCGCCGATTTGAAGCGCGACTTCGAGGGCGAGCTTGAGCGCATCGCTGACTTTCTCGACATTCCCATTCCGGAGGAGACACGCGGGCGGATCGTTGAGCATTGCTCCTTCGATTACATGAAGCAGAACGCGGCGGCCTCGGTGCCGCTCGGCGGGGCGTTCTGGGACGGCGGCGCGCAGAGCTTCATCCACAAAGGCACGAATGGGCGTTGGAAGGACCGGCTGCCGCCCGAGCTCACAGACGCGTATGAGCGACGTGCAGAGGAGGAACTCGGGAAGGATGCGGCCGCTTGGCTGAAAGACGGTCGGAAGCGGCGGTAGTTCATGGATTGTGCGATTGCGGCGAAGGCCAGTCGAAGCGCCGTGAATAGGGTCAGCAGCGTGTGGTATTTCGAGCATGCTCTCGGTCCAACTTAGAAGACCGGTTGCTTTGCTAATGAGATGCGGGAGATCGCCTGACAATGTCATTCGCTCATGCCGCAGTGAATGGCAGCATTCCGCCCTTCGCGCGCTAACGGCTCGTTGTCGTGAACTTCACGTGCAACCCAACAGCGAAACCCCATTCTCGACAATGCCGTAGCGTGCTGCCACAAAGTCACCCGGAGGCATTCCCGCGGTTATTTGGCCGGGGAAGGTTTGCCTTTGGGTTTGGAGGAGGAAAAGCCATGAATGCATTAAGACAAACTATTTGCGCGGCATTGGCCGTGGGGCTGGTGGGCGCCGCCGCAAGTGCCGAGACCCGTGTGACCTTTAAGTCGGCCAAATCGGGTTCATCCTACTATCAAATGGGAGTGGAGCTTGCCGAGGCTATGAAAGCGGGCAGCAGCGGGGACATCTCGATTACGGTGGAAGAGAGCCAGGGCTCTGTCCAGAACGTCATGGAAGTGCGCGCACGTGGGGCCGACTATGTCTTTACCACCCCGCCCTCCCTTGTCGGTCTGGCTCAGAACGGCAAGGCTATGTTTGAAGGCAAAACAGCGCCTGCTTTCGACGAAATTCGTGCGCTTTTCCCGATCCCTTCACTGACCATGCATTTCGTAATGTCTCAGGCCAGTGAAGCCACCTCGCTTGCTGATTTGGAAGGCAAGAGCATCTTGCTGGGCAAAGGGTCTTTCGGCGCCACCGAAGGGGCAAAGTATCTGGATATGTTTGGGCTGTCGGACAGTGTCGAGATCGCGGATGCGGAATTGAGCAACGCCGTAGCCGCCTTGAAGAACGGGCAGATTGATGGCTTTGTCACTGCCGGTTCATTCCCTGCGCCAAATGTCGTTGAAGCCGCCGCTTCCACCCCCGTTACTGTGATTCCGTTGTCAGACGAGCAAATTGCGCAATCCAAACGGACGCGAATTGTTATCCCGGCGGGCACCTATGCGGGCCAGGAGCAGGATGTGACCACAACGTCACTGCCCGTCGTCGCTTTCACGACATCAAAGATGGACGATGAGACGGCCTATCAACTGACCAAGACCTATTGGGAAAACAAAGCAAAGATGGCCGACACTTCACCATGGTGGGGCAATGTCACGCCTGCGTTGATGGCCAATATCACCACTGAACTCCACCCCGGCGCGCTGCGCTATTACGAAGAAGCCGGGATCGCGACAGAGACTTCGCAGTAACAAGGTAAGCGGCGCGGGCTTTCCGCGCCGCGCTTCCCCAGTCAAAGCCGGACCCCCATACATGACAAACCTTCCCGAAAGCCGATTGGCGGCGAGTTTCTGGATTGCGCTTGCCGTCGCGCTGGTCGCCTACCATTTGGCTCTAGTGTTCTCTGGTCTGGTGCCGAACCTTGTCAGTCGGCCGCTGCATATGGCCTTCATCCTGCCCTTTGCTTTGGTCTTTGACGCGCGCACGCCACTGCGGCGGATCACCGGCAGCATTTTGGCGGTATTGGGCATCGCCGCAGCGCTTTGGGTGGCTTTCAACAGCAATGCGCTTGGCGATCAATACGGGTTTATCGAAAGTAATTTTCAGCTCGCTGTGACGATGACGCTGCTCTTGGTTGTGCTGGAAACGGCACGGCGCGTGATCGGTTGGCCGTTGCCACTGGTTGCCGCACTGGCGCTGCTCTACGGGCTTTTTGGACAGCATATTCCCGGAGAGTTCGGGCATTCAGGCACGCCAATAGAAAGCTATTTCGGAACACTGACCATCGCCGAGGGCGGCATCTGGGGAACGCTCACCGGTGTATCCGTTTCTGTCGTGGCAATCTTTGTCATCTTCGGCGCTGTCTTGAACGCTGGCGAAGCAGGACAAGGGTTCATGAATGTCGCAGCGGCCGCGGCGGGGCGGCTGAAAGGCGGCGCGGCGAAGGTTTCGGTTTTGTCGTCCGCGCTCTTCGGGTCGATCTCTGGCTCAGCTTCTGCAAATGTCGCGTCCACCGGCGCGATCACTCTGCCCGCGATGACCAGGCTCGGCTATCCCAAACGTCTCGCTGCCGCTGTCGAGGCCGTGGCCTCCTCGGGCGGACAGATTATGCCGCCCCTGATGGGCGCAGGTGCTTTCGTTATGGTTGAGCTTACCGGCGTGCCCTACACTGGCATTATGGCCGCCGCAGCGCTTCCAGCAGCGCTCTACTTCGTTGCGGTCTGGGTGGGGATTAACGCCTACGCTCAGCGCTTCTCGCTGAAGGGGATAGCTGAAGCGGATCGCCCTGCGATGCGTGACGTGGTGATTACATCGCTTTTCTTCCTTGTCCCCTTCTCGGTCCTACTTTGGGGCATGTTTGTCGCGCAATTCACGCCTGAATATGCGGCGGCTATGGCAATCCTCTCAGCGGCACTGCTCTTGTTTTTCAACGCACAACTCACTTTCCGGCCGCGCCAGATTGCCACAAGGATGACAACTGCAGTTCTCAATGCTGCGCGACAGGTTTCATTGATCGCGTCCATCATCCTTTGCGCTTCGATCATCATTGGCGTGCTGTCGATCACCGGGCTCGGCGTGAAAATCACCTCGCTTATTCTGGAGGGGTCGGGCGGGCTTCTTTGGCCGTCGTTGCTGTTGACGGCGGTCGCCTGTCTCATCTTAGGCATGGAGGTGCCGACCACAGCTGCTTATGTGATCTGCGTCTCGGTCGCCGGTCCTGCGCTCACCGAACTGGGACTTTCGCCGCTTCAAGCGCATCTCTTTGTCTTTTGGTTCGCGCTTCTATCGACAATCACGCCTCCGGTTTGCGGCGCTGTTTTTATCGCCGCGGGGATGATCGATGAGAACTGGTTAAAGGTCGCTCTAACCGCGATGGCGCTTGGTATTGGACTTTATGTCATCCCGCTGGGCATGGTCGCCAATCCAGATATGCTAAGACTTTCGGAGGCCCCATTAGCAGCTCTATTGGCGGCTGGTCGAGTTGCGTTGGGACTGACCATGCTTTCATTCGGTTTAATCGGGGCGCGACGGCCCTTGTCAACGGTTGCGCTTTGCGCGGGCGGGCTGGCAGTTGTGTTTTCTGGGCTGTGGTTTTGATCTCGCAGCCCTAAACCAAGCTATCAGTCACGTTGATATTGGATAGCATGTCCTAAATCTGTTTTCGCAATCGGATATCAGTGGACCTGTGGCGTAAGGGAAATGCATCGGTCGGGGGCAGGGAGAGCACATTTCTTTGCAATCCTCCCGATACCCTACAATGCCGAAGGTGCATCCTCGGCCCCTCAGGAGACTAACATGAAATTACTCTACCCCCTCATCGCCGCCACTGCGCTTATCTCTGCCTGCACGCCCAATATCGCCCTCGATAGTGACGTAGAGCGCGGGCTTGCAGGCGCAGCGCTCGGCTATGGCGCGGCGAAAGCTATGGATGAAAACGCCGACCACGGTGCCATCATCGGCGGCCTTGCGGGCGTTTTCTGTGATGATGCGGGCATTTGCAGCCGCCCCCGCTATTGAGCATCAAGACATTAGTAGAGCGCGGAAAGAAATTCGCGCTCTCTATTGCGACCGTGCCGCATGATTTTCTTGCGTCGTTTTGCCAAGTTTAAGTTTGCACGTCACTGTTTTCAACGCCCTGGCACTTGGATCTAAATCCTGATCGTTCAAGGAGGACATAGCGGCCCACAGCTGACCTTCATGACTGGTGCGACGAATGGCAGGTACGAGCATACCGGGTCTGTAAATCAGCCAGCATCAACCCGCCCATACCGGCATTGCTGGTGACTAAGGTGATATCCATTTCCGGTGGAAACCAACCATAATTCTAGAACGTAATGGATTCTGTGGGCAGCTATCTTTCGAGAAGCTTTTCAGATCAGAGAGAGCACGATATTCACCTTTAGACCGCCGCGCTCTCTGTTTGAAAGCTTCAATTCACTCCCATGATCTTCAATAATGCCTAGGCAATGGCCAGCCCCAAACCACTCCCGGGACGGTAAGGTTCGCATTCGGCCTGACTCCCGCGATAAAAGGGACGAAGCACGAGTGCCATCTCTTCTTCCGGAATGCCAGCCTCCGCCGTCAGCAAGATCAACCAGTGTCCCCTATCGAGCGGCTCAAATGTGTTGACCCAATTTATTCCGGCAAGCTCTTGCAAGAAGGGCATGAGACGGCCAAACCGAAGATGAGGCGAAGGCGACGTTGGCGCCTATATCGCGTCCGCAGACCGTTTGTGAATTGAGGGTATACGATGCACATCGAACAAACCGCCCTGGCTGGGGTCTTGATCCTCACCCCCGTTCGCCACGGCGACGCGCGCGGCTTTTTCAGCGAAAGTTGGAATGCCAAGACCTTGGCGGATGCTGGGCTTGATTATCATTTTGTGCAGGATAACCACTCTCTCTCTGAGGCGCCAAACACCCTGCGCGGCCTGCATTTTCAAACCCCGCCGCATGCGCAGGCAAAGCTCGTCCGCTGCGGGCGCGGCGCGCTTTTCGATGTGGCTGTGGATATCCGCCATGGCTCGCCAAGTTTTGGGCAATGGGTGGGCGTGGACCTCAGCTTTGAGAATGGGCGTCAACTGTTGATCCCGGCGGGCTTCTTGCATGGATTTGTCACCCGGGTACCGATGACCGAAATCATCTACAAATGCACTGATACCTATGCCCCTGATTGCGATGCGGCGGTCCGCTGGGATGATCCTGCGATTGGCATTGACTGGGGGCTTCGAGGACAAACGCCGATCCTGTCTAAGAAAGACGCCAGCGCGCCTCTTTTGTCCGAGATTGCCCCGCATTTTAACTTTGAGGGCGCCGTATGAAGCTGCTTGTCACCGGCGGCGCCGGTTTTATTGGGTCTGCCGTGGTACGGCTCGCTCTGGCGCAAGGACATGCGGTGGTGAATCTCGACGCGCTGACCTATGCGGCCTGTCTGGACAACCTCGCGGGGGTCTCGGATCGGCCTGACTATGCCTTTGAGCATGCGGACATCCGAGACGCACAGGCTCTGGCCCGCATTTTCTCCGAACATGCCCCCGATGCGGTGCTTCACTTGGCGGCCGAAAGCCATGTCGATCGGTCCATCGATGGTCCGGGCGCGTTCATCGATACGAATGTGACGGGCACCTATACGCTGCTGCAGGCGGCGCGGGCCTATTGGGAGGGGCGCGGCCGACCCGACGGGTTCCGGTTCCATCATGTGTCCACCGACGAAGTCTACGGCAGCCTCGGGGCTGAGGGGTATTTCACGGAAGAGACGCCCTATGCGCCCAACAGCCCCTATTCGGCGTCCAAAGCCGCATCTGATCATCTCGTCCGCGCTTGGGGCGAGACCTATGGCATGCCGGTGCTGCTGAGCAATTGCTCCAACAATTACGGGCCGTATCATTTCCCCGAGAAGCTCATTCCGGTGGTTATCCTCAACGCGCTCTCGGGCAAGCCTATTCCAATCTATGGTACGGGCGAGAACATACGTGACTGGCTCTACGTGGAAGACCATGCCGAAGCCCTGCTGACGGTTCTCACCAAAGGGGCCGTGGGGCGCAGCTATAATATTGGCGGCAACGCCGAGGCGCGCAACATCGATTTAGTGCGTCAGATCTGTGCTCTTTTGGATGAGTTGCGCCCCGCTGGACATGCCTATGCTGACCTCATTACCTTCGTCGAGGACCGACCCGGCCATGATGCACGCTATGCTATTGATGCCAGCCGCATCCGCACCGAACTGGGCTGGCAGCCTTCGGTCACGTTGGAGGAGGGGTTGCGCCACACGGTTGCATGGTACCTCGACAATCCCGCTTGGTGGCAGGCGCTGCAGGCGCGTGACGGGGTCGGTAAAAGGCTGGGTCGGGTATGAGCTTGCTTGTCTTTGGGTCCACCGGGCAACTGGCTGTTGCGCTACGCAAACGTTCAGATGATGCGCGATTTCTTGACCGCGCCGCAGCCGATCTAGCCGATCCCGAAGCCTGCGCTGCGGTGATCCGTGCGACACGGCCCTCTGCGGTGATCAACGCTGCGGCCTATACAGCCGTGGACCGTGCTGAAGAAGATGAGGCTTTGGCCACACGCATCAACGCTGAGGCGCCCGGAGCCATGGCACGCGCCTGCGCTGAACTGGAAATTCCCTTTTTGCATGTCTCGACGGACTACGTCTTTGACGGCAGTGGACAAAGCCCCTGGCGCCCCGACGATCCAATCGCCCCGATCAACGCCTATGGGCGCAGTAAGGCCGCTGGCGAAGCGGCGGTGCGTGCGGCCGGCGGGTCCCATGCGATCCTGCGGACATCCTGGGTGTTTTCTGCGACGGGCAAGAATTTTGTGACCACCATGCTGCAGCTGAGCGAGCGCCGCGATGCCCTGAAGGTGGTCGATGATCAGATCGGTGGGCCCACCCCGGCGCTGTCTATCGCCGAAACACTGCTGCAGATGGCGGGCGCGATGAAGGCAGGGCAGGCCGGCGGCACCTATCATTATGCAGGGGCGCCTGCGACTTCTTGGAAATGTTTCGCGCGCGAAACATTTACCACGGCGGATCGGGCGGTTGACGTGGCGGGCATTCCGACCTCAAGTTACCCAACACCCGCAAAAAGGCCGCTGAACTCTCGTCTCGATTGCAGCACCTTGCAGAAGGATTTTGGGATCAGCCCCCCGGACTGGCGTTTGGCGCTGAGGGATATCGTGAAGGAACTGACATGAGCGCACGCAAGGGTATCCTGCTGGCCGGCGGGTCTGGTACGCGGCTGTACCCGATCACCTTAGGCATATCCAAGCAATTGCTACCGATCTATGATAAACCGATGATCTATTATCCGCTGTCTGTGCTGATGCTGGCAGACATCCGCGAGATCGCCATTATCACCACGCCTCAGGATGCGGACCAGTTCAAACGCAGCTTGGGCGACGGCGCCCAATGGGGGCTGAACCTTACCTATATTGAACAATCCAGCCCAGATGGGCTGGCGCAAGCCTACATCTTGGCCGAAGACTTCTTGAACGGCGCAGCGTCGGCAATGGTTTTGGGTGACAATATATTTTTCGGCCACGGGTTGCCTGAAGTGCTGGCTGCAGCCGGTGCCCGGGAAGAGGGGGGCACGGTGTTTGGGTACCGTGTATCAGATCCGGGGCGCTATGGGGTTGTGGATTTCAATGCCGAAGGCCGCGTACAGGCGATTGTGGAAAAGCCCGCCGTACCGCCTTCCAATTACGCCGTAACGGGGCTCTACTTTCTGGATGGAACCGCCTCAAAACGCGCGCAAGCTGTAAAACCTTCAGCCAGGGGCGAGTTGGAGATCACCTCGCTCTTAGAGATGTATCTCAAAGACGACGCACTTTGCGTGCAGCAAATGGGCCGGGGTTTTGCTTGGTTGGGTACAGGGACCCACGGCAGCCTATTGGATGCGGGTAATTTCGTGCGCACGCTCTCAGAGCGGCAAGGGCTTCAGATGGGCAGCCCGGAAGAAATCGCGTTCAACAAGGGGTGGATTGACGCCGAGCAGTTGCGCCACCGCGCGGAGAGTTTCGCGAAAAACAGCTATGGTGCCGATCTCCTTCAGTTGCTGAAGTAGTTCTGCCGTAGGCCCCAGGCTGAGCTTCTTATGTACATACTTGATAGGACCAAATCACCGTAAGCTTTCATCGCCTACCAGCAGCAAAAGATCTCCTGAGCAGGCTTTCTTGATGGGGCGTGGGGGGGTGGAGCTCTTCAGTTCATTGGCGCTGTGTGTTTTGCGACTGTCCGACCCGGCGCCTACCACGCGGAGATGCTATCTCGGATTATGCGCAATAATTTCTTCGAGAAAGTTTCGGCAAAAATCGCGGTTGATGTTAAACTACCTGCGATACAGCACTGGAGTTTTGCTCATGCTCAAGTTCAGATACATCCTACCGGCGATTACTCTGATGATGGCACAGACCGCTTTCGCCGACCCAAATCTTGCCTCCTATTACGCCACCATCGGTAGGGAAGACTTTTACAATTCGAACGGTGGACCGCTTAAAGATGTCGGTGCGGTCGTCCAGCAGGATCGCGCAAATTTTCACCGCTTTGGTCTGCGGCACTCAGGTGATGAAGCTGATCCCTACTTTGGTGACCAGACCATGCGCGCTAAGATCCCTGAGCTGGTGCGGGCGGGCGGTGTCGACCAATACCTTAAAAAATTGCTTGGAAGCGGTTGGCCGGGCCATAGCCAGACTTGGCTCATCCAGATCTGCGGGACGCCTGGGCGGGTCACCCACCTGCGGATTGATCCGGCGGATGGGGATGGCTATTCGGATTGCTGAAGTATTAAGGAAGATGACACCCTCTACATTTTGGGATTGGGAGGGTCAGTTCGAGGTCGGCCGACATCTTCAATTATATCGACTTCTGGTTTACCCGCTTGGATAGCTCAGCGACGCTTTCCTTGCGTTCGCTATAGCGCTCGAGCAGGCAATCCTTATTGTCGCGGGTGAGCAGCGTGAACTTCATCAACTCTTCCATGACATCGACCATCCGGTCATAGAACGGCGAGGGTTTCATGCGGCCCGCCTCATCAAACTCCAAAAACGCCTTCGGGGTGGAGGACTGGTTCGGGATGATCAGCAGGCGCATCCAGCGGCCGAGGATGCGGAGCTGGTTCCTGGCGTTGAAGCTTTGCGAGCTGCCGTTGACCTGCATAGAACGCGCGCAAACAGCCTCGATTGATGCTGTTAAAAGCCCCCGCTTAAAGTCCAAGAAGTTGATGAAAGTTTGGTGGTCTCCGAGGATCGTGTTTTTGAATAGAAGCCGTCTTTTCTGCCACTCTTCACAAGCATGCGCTCAGCGGCTCTCTCGGGGCCCGTCCAGGAATGCGAGCGGCTCGGCAACTGGTAAGAGGTATCGGAAGTGCCCCCGCTCGGCGCATCTATTGCGGTGCCTTGATACTTCCTCGGTTCACTTTGTTTCCTACCGGGCCCACGAGTCCGAAGGCGCCCGGTTGCGCTACCTTTTTCATTGGATCGAAGCGAGCGTATAAAGACGCGCACGTCGGTTGCCTCGCGGACATTTTGATTCCGGCGCAAGGCTTTCCCTTGCCTACCGAATGGTTAATGGTTGGACATACAACCAAGAGGGACAAGAATATGACTGCAATCGTCGATTTCTTAAACACCGTCTTATGGGGATATGTTCTTGTATATGGATTGCTGGCCGTCGGAGTTTATTTCACCTGGCGGACGGGCTTCCTGCAATTCCGGCATTTTGCCGAGTTCTTTCGCGTCGTCAAATCCTCGCGCGACACCTCTACGGCAGGCATTTCGCCATTCCAAGCTCTGACAATCTCTCTGGCAAGCAGGGTCGGCACGGGTAACCTCGCCGGTGTCGCTGTGGCGATCTATCTCGGCGGCCCGGGTGCTGTGTTCTGGATGTGGATGGTCGCCCTCGTGGGAATGGCGACGGCCTACGCCGAATCCACGCTGGCACAACTTTACAAGGTACGGAACGCGGACGGACAATACCGCGGCGGACCAGCCTTCTACATGTCACGGGGCATCGGATCGAACGCCATGGGCTATGTCTTCTCGGTATGCCTTATCATCAGCTTCGGACTGATCTTCTCGGCGGTTCAAGCCAACTCGATCTCCGTGGCCATGGAAGAGGCGTTCTCGATCCCCAAACTCACCACCGGCCTTATTGTTGGCGGTCTTGCGGGCATAGTGATTTTCGGGGGCATCAAGTCCATCGCACGGGTCGCAGAAAAAGTTGTTCCAGCCATGGCCGGGCTTTATATCCTCGTGGCTCTTTTCATCGTGGTCGTAAACATCGCTGATGTTCCTGCCATGCTGGCCCTAATCGTCAAGTCGGCCTTCGGATTTGAAGCGGCGGCGGGCGGCTTCACGGGTGGGTTCATGGCGGCTCTGCTCAACGGCGTGAAACGCGGCTTGTTCTCCAACGAGGCCGGCATGGGCTCGGCACCTAACATTGCTGCTGTCGCGGTCCCTGATCCGCATCATCCGTCCAGTCAAGGGCTCGTGCAGGGGCTTGGCGTCTTTATCGACACCCTGGTTATCTGCACGGCCACGGCGCTCATGATCCTGTTGTCCGGCGTGGTCGACTACTCCGAGGGCGCACCCACCGGCATGGCGCTGACACAGATTGCGTTGGAACAGCATATTGGATCGTTCGGTCCGATCTTCATTGGGATTGCAATTTTGTTCTTCGCCTTCACCTCGATCATCGGCAATTATTCCTACGCAGAGAACGCGATGGAATTCCTTGGAATGGGCAGGCGTATTCCGCTTCTCGTGTTGAAGCTGCTCGTGGTCGCGATGGTGGTTTGGGGGTCTTTGCAGGCGGTCACGACTGTCTTCAATTTCGCCGATGCGTCCATGGCGCTGATGGCAACTGTAAACCTGATCGCAATCCTGATCCTGTCAAAGACCGTTGCAAAACTCACGCGGGACTATTTCTCGCAACGTCGCGCCGGGAAAGAGCCCGTCTTCAAGATCTCTGAATATTCCGAACTTGGCGACGGCGTGGATCAGTCGATTTGGAACAGCGACGTCGCGCGTGAGACACGGTCCGCCCCTCCCGAGTGAGCCCGGCGAGGCAATGCGGAAGGCGGCACGGTCCTTGCGGAACTCCCCGTCGCGCAGGTTTTAAATGCCTGAAGTTGGAAGTGGCCCACGGTAAGGCCAGACCGGCTCTGGAGCGAGTACCCGACAGAGCTTAGTGGGGTGATCCATCAGGTTGCGGCCAACTTGATCTGAGGCATCCGCCACCCCGTTTGCCGCCCCTTCCTGGGCCGAGTTCAGCAGGAGACGAGGTGTCTCAATCGCATGAGCTGCAACAACGACCACCTTGCCGCTGGCGGTCTCAGTGCTGCCGTCTGCGCGACGGAAATCGACGGAGACGATCTTGCCACCCTCCCCGAGGTTCAGCCGTGTCGCCGTGGTATGATCATGCACCACGACAACAGCTTCTTGAACATCCAGCTTCCTGATGATATACTTGGGTAGATCAAGTATTTCTCTTGATACGTGGGATTATATCAATTGAGTTATGAGAGCGAAAATCTGGTGACGACACTGAAGGCTGCGCGGGAGAATAAAGGGCTTAGTCAGCGCGCGCTAAGCGCCCGTGCAGGCGTGCCGCAGTCGCACATCTCCAAGATCGAGAGCGGTATGGTCAACCTCACCGTCTCAAGTCTGACCGCCATCGCCAACGCTCTCGATCTGGAACTGGCGCTTGTACCGCGCAAGGCGGTACCCGCCGTGAGGACGATCATCCGTAACGTAAGCGACGCACCAAAGGTCCCGCCTGAAACACGCAAAGAAATTGCCCGGCTCGCCAAGCAGCTTGAGCACATCCGATCGCTCAAGATCGATAGTTCTGCCTTCAAAAACCTGCAGCGGCAGTTTCGAGAGATGCAACAATTCGGGAACCTGATCCGGAACACGGACACATTGCGCAGCATCCGTGAAACGCTCAAAGCCGTGGAGGGCGCGGGTGACGTTGCAGCGCTAGAAGATGCGTCAAGGCAAATGAAAAGTTTCCGCAATACGCTTGCTCACGGCATGGCAGGCGAGGATCGCGCGCGCTTGCCACGTCCTGCCTATCGCCTTGATGACGATGAGTAGTGTCTCCGTTCTCAACGTGAACCTGTATGGTGAGCCGATCGGCACGCTCACGAATATCGGCGGCGATCGCACCATCTTTGCCTTCACCGACGCGTACATCGAAAATCCTGACAGGCCGACCCTCGGCCTCGCATTCAAGGATGAATTCGGGGAGCTCTTTACGGACTTTAGACCCTATCAGAAGCGGGTCATGCCCTTCTTCTCAAACCTTCTGCCCGAAGGTCATCTGCGCAAATACCTAGCCGAACAGGTGGGCGTGAATCCCGAATGTGAATTCTATCTACTCGGGGCACTTGGCCAGGACCTACCCGGCGCGATCACAATAACCCCTTTCGATGGTGACGCCTGGCCGCCCTATGCTGCCGCCGGCGCCGGTGATCATAACGATAATCAGCGCGAACACGCGCTTCGGTTCTCGCTGGCAGGTGTTCAGCTCAAGTTTTCCGCCGTGATGGAAGCAAGCGGCGGACTGACCATCCCCGCCTCTGGGGTCGGGGGGTCTTGGATCGTAAAGCTCCCTTCCCGCGAATTCTCCGGTGTCCCTGAAAATGAATTTTCGATGATGAAGCTGGCCAGCCTTATTGGGATGAACGTGCCTGCCATTGATCTGGTCAGCACTAATGCGATCAAGAACTTGCCCGAAGGCATCGATAAGATTGGTGACCATGCCTTTGTGATTGAGCGATTTGATCGGCTATCCGACGGATCGAGCGTGCATATCGAGGATTTCGCACAGGTCTATGGGCTCTATCCTGAGGACAAGTACGGCAATGGCACATTCCGGAACATTGCTCAGGTGATCGCCGTCGAAGGTAATGATGCCGACATCATCGAATATATCCGGCGTCTGACCTTCAACATGCTGATTGGCAATGCGGATATGCACATGAAGAACTGGTCGTTGATCTATCCGGACAGGCGGTATGCTTCGCTGGCGCCCGCTTATGATTTTGTGGCGACCGTGCCCTACATCCCAGGCGATGCGACCAACATGAAGATCAGCCGCGCCAAAGTGTTCTCGGCGTTCTCGTTAGATGAGCTCACGCATCTCGCGGTGAAAGCTGCCATACCGAAAAAGATGGCGATTGATGCTGCTCAAGAGACCGTTCAGCTTTTTCGGGAGCATTGGGATGCAGAAGCACCAAACTTGCCGATGAGTGATGAAGTCAGATCGGCCGTAGAGACCCACATGAAGACAGTGCCGATCTTGGAAGAGCTTTCATAGGACAAGGGGTTCCCGTCTCACCAGCAAAGCAGGGCGACAAGTGCGCCTTAGCTTTCCGCGATTGGTATGTCTGAAATTTTTTAGACGCTCTCAAACAGGTCACTGATCGTTCTGTGATCGTTGCCGCGGTCCAGCTGTCATGTTCGCAAAAGGCGCTAAAGTCGGCGCCGTTTAATCACCACTCTACCAAAATCGGTGGCACCAAATGCTAAATGTGGAATGACACGTACGTCCATGCTCAGAGCAGAAATACCTCTGAAGCTTGTCTGTCCTGGAGCGTGTGTCAGGATGCGCGCGAACGGGAGAGGCCTTAAAGATGATGCAACTGGACCCAAAGTGGGAATTTGTTTCCGACACTGTCATGGGCGGTGTCTCAACTGGGACTGTCACCAAGGAGATCACTGAGGGACGCGAAGCGACTGTTTTACGCGGTGAGGTTTCGTTGGAGAACAACGGCGGGTTTATCCAGATGGCATTCGATCTGCGCGAAGATGGCTCGGAATTGGATGTGAGCGCGTGGGAGGGGCTGGAGGTGACTGTCTGGGGGAACGGCGACAGCTACGACATCCGTCTGCGCACTGCTCAGCTTGCGAAACCCTGGCAGTCTTTTCGCGTCGATTTCGTGAGCGAACCGAAATGGCGAAGCGTGAAGATCCCCTTCGCATCCTTGACCGCACATTGGGTGGACGCAGCGTTTGACCCATCATGCCTGAGGCGCATCGGAATATTAGCAATAGGACATGAAGGCGAGGCTTTCGTCGCTGTCTCCAGCATCGGCTTTTACACCTCGACTTAACGGCGCCCACACGACCAGACTTACCACATTGCCACCGGTATCCTCGATCGCCACCTGCTGCGGCGCGAACCCGTCGTGATAGGTGTCATTTATGGCGATGGGCACATGCGAGTTGTTGTCGGCCGTGTTGGCCACGTTCTGCGTGTTTGAGGGGATGACGGTCAGCGCGTCGCTTTCGATCACTCTAGCGGAACTGGGGTCGCGCGATGCTAAGAGTATGGCGCGTTAGGGCAAAATCATCGACGGGTCCGGAGCAGGACGCCTGAGGAGGTGCCCCATTCAGACGTCTCATTTGCTGCCAAAATCTTTATGGCCTTCGCCCGGCTGCGGTGATGCTGCGTGCAAAGGGTTTGTTTTTATGCGGCACGTCCGCGTCCCCTCTGACGTAGGTTTGAAGGAGTGACGCCTGCTTTGTCCGGGTGCGCTGTCACGGTCCCTGCGCGCTTTTCTCAGCTCAACATGCCATGGATTTTTGATCTTGGTTTGCCCGCTCATTTTGCCTCGGGGATCAAGCTTTGGCACCTTTTAAATATGAGCTTTGACCAACCGCGGGTCTTTCAAAGAGGCCACTTTGATCCGCCATGTTTCCGGGATTTATACCTGACCGATGCGAACCGGGCCGCCGCTTGGAGCCGCGCGCGTTGCGCGGACCCCCAGTGCGGTGTCCCGGTCAGGTTATCCACATCTCTTGGGGGTGCGGACCATCCTTCTTCTTTGGATCAGTTTTGCCAGAACATAGGCTTTGAGGCATGCCGATGATCAAGGCCCCCCGGCTGGGCCCAATTTGGAAAGAACCGCAATGCCACCCTGTGACAAAACCAAGAGACCCGAACGGCTGAAGGTCAATGTGTCACCTGCAGAGAAAGAGCTGCTGATGCAAAGGGCCGCCGCCGCGGGTCGCAGTCTTTCGGACTACCTTAGGCATGTGGGGCTTGGCGCCAGGGCAGGGGCTTCGGCGGTGCAGGTTATGCAGATGGTCGGGTTGCTGGAAGAAGGTCTGGCACTGCTGGAGCAGATCGCAGATCAGCAGGACGTCGCGCAGAACGACGGCTTGGTGATTTTGGCCCGGTTGCACCGGATCGAGCAGCTTCTTGTGATGTTGGCCCCGGTGCCTTTTGTCGCCAGGACATCGGCATGTTGATCGGTTGGTCGCCTCATCAGAACTCTACAGACCTGCATCAGCCCAGTGCCTATTTGCTTGACAGTAAGGTGATGAAGGCCGTCGGGAAGGCCCGGGTTTTGGAGGTCAGAGAGCCCGCGCCTGAACTTCTGCTGGGCCAGCCCAGCGTCGTACAGAGCGCGATCTCCGCCCTGCGCTTCGAGCAGAAGTACCGCGTAGCGACCCTCTCCTTTGCCCCGACTGATATTGATGTGGCCGCGTTTAATGCGGGGGAGGTCACCGCGCGCAAAGCGGGAGCAGTGGCGATTGATCTCTTTTTGGAAGTCGCCTTTGCCGGGGTGCCTGAGCCAAACCGCCCGCCGGTTTTTGCGGGCACTCATACGCATACTGGGCGTTTGGAAATCAACATTGTGATGCCGCGTTTTATTTGGACGCCAGCCGGAGAGCTGCGCAGCTATAACCCGCATCCGCCGATGCACGGCAGTCGAGATGCTTGGGATGCTTTGGGCGATTTTCTGAACGAGACCTTTGGTTGGGAGAACCCGAGATCCCCAGAAAAGGCGCGTGGGATCGCGGGACCTGACTGGCTGGAAAAACGGGTGACGGCAGCGCTGCGGCATAATGTGCAGTTCACCACGGCAATGCCAAAGCTCTTCATGTTGCAGGGCGCCAAGAGGATCGCAGCCTCCCACCAAGGCCGGGACCGGGCGGGGTTCTTGTCTTTGATGGCAAAGGTGGCGGCCGCGGTGAAGTATCACCTCGAGCTGAGGCCGGGGGGAGCCATCGCTTTAGTTTCAGAAACAGACCCGCATCCGCTCGTGTTGCACGGCACATGCCTGGAGACAGGTGCTGAAGCCGCGAGAACTTTGCCCCGGCTGTGCGTACGAAGTGCTCTGTCAGCGCAGTGGCGCCGGCGCGCGGCTTGGAATGCCTCCCGGTACGCAAAAGATGCCTGGACCCTGGCCGAACCCAGCTGGGCCGGGAGGGCCCAAGCGCCGCAGCGCGACCTGCCTTCATGCCACCCCGCCGTGCCCAGACCCGTGCAAGCGCCGCAGCGCTTTGCCACCGTCGCGCGCCGTTTCGCGGCAGAGCTGCGCCGCCTGCGTGAGCACTTGGCGCGGACCACGGCCCTTAGCCTGATCGGGAGCTGCCTCGCCGCCTTTGACCGCCGGGCTTTACGCTGCATTACAACCAGATTGGAGACACTTTCTTATGACCACAGCACCTCACACCACGGTACCCGCGGAGGTCTTGATGAAAGACCTTTGCAATCTTCTTCAGCAGGTGCTGGGCCAGCACGCCGAGCGGGAGGTGGCCGGACAGATCACGGCGTTCGTCTCGGAGGTGAGCGGCATTCGCCACGCGATGGAGCGGCACAGCCGCGCGCTCGAAGAGGCAGCCCTGACGCTGAAAGAGGCGACAGCGGGGACAGGAGAGCAGCGGATGCTGGGGCAGGAGATCCAGGCGATCTCCCACGATATCGCTTGGATCAAGGCGCAGCTCTCCCAAGACGCCTTCGCGCCATAGACATGATCTGCGCGCTGCGGGGCGCGGCACGGTCTGTCTTTGCGCCGCGCGGCATCACCATAGGCATGGACCATGAGAGGGGCTTTAACGTGGCCGGGCCGGAGTGGGGGATCGTCCTTGAGCGAAGCGGAGAGATCACTGGGGGAGGCAAACTGTCTCAAGAAAGCTATGAGCAATTTTTACACGCGGTCTGCGACCGGCTGCAAATCTCACACGTCGCACTGCAGCCCCGGGAAGAGAACGACCTCGCGTTCTCGCCCAGCTTATGAGCGCCAAGTGATCTTTATGCTAAAAGCTGCGGAGGGTTGGGGGCGGCGCATGATGGGTCATCACAGGCGCAAACCTTGATGGTCCGGTTCGGAAGCCTCGGTTCCGCGAGAGAGGGGGGCGATGTTTGTCCGGCTCTTTGACGCTGGGTGCGCAAGAGATTTGATCCAAGTTTTGCCTCGATCATTAATTTGATCTGCGAGAAACGTCATATGAGGAAAAAACTCCAATGGCCGAAGTATTCTATGAAGAGGAAGGGGTCCAAATCCGGCCGCGCCATCCTGGAATCCCGTTTAGCATGTCGAATGCTTCGTCACTCGACACGAGCGCCATGCCCATCTCGAGTGCGGTCACTCCGATCATTCGGTCGAACGGGTCTGGATGGTCCCACTCCATAGATCCCGCAAGCATGGCCATCCGTGCCGTATAGGGCGCGATCTTAAACCCATTCGTTACACAGATACGATCAAGGTGCGGAGCGTATGGTTCCATTTCTGGCCACCGCCCCTTCCTGACCTTCATCGTCATTTCGTGGAGGGAGCACGGCGGGACGTAAACCGCCGGTACATCCTCCAGCACGCGTCGAATTTCAGGCGTGATCCGACGAGAACCGATCAGCCACCATGCAAGGATTTGGGTGTCGATAACGATCTCATTACTCACTCGCCCCACTCCGCGAGTTCGGCTGCGCTCATAGGCTCCATGAAGTCGGGTACGCTATCTTCGGGCACTAAACCCGCCAGTGGCCCAAACCGCAGCTGCGATGACGTTACTGGGACCAAACGCGCGGCTGGCACTCCACCGCGCGCAATCACGACATCTTCACCCGCATCCACGGCGGCAAGAAGCTCAGAAAGCTTTGACTTCGCCTCGGCTACATTCATCTGCATGGCTCACCTATATGCTACATGGTCTTGGACTTAGACCATGTGAGGCGAATGTCAAGGCGCCGTGAGGGTCGAGACATCTTCTTCTTGGTGGAGGCGAGAAAACCCTTCTGCTTCTGCAGCCATAATGCGGCGGTAGGTTGTGATAACTTGCGTCACTACTTTACCTATATCTAACGACGAGCAAGGCGATCTGATGCCAGATGTCAGCAATGGGGCTTGCCTGGAGAGGTTGATTTGAGGCATGCTGAGAGCATGACCTATAATCCGCGCACCAACCACGTCGCTTGCCCCCGAATATCTAGCTGACTGGCTAGATATAATCGGGGAGTGCGCTGGTGCGGCGATGGGATTTATAGCCCCGTTGAGCAGTAGATGACTGTTAGAGTGAGAGTTCAATCCTCTCCACTCCTACCATTTTCTTACTCTCGAGGGGACTATGACCCAAGCAATAGCATTGGCAGCCGTATAAGACGCGATCACTGCTAAGTACCCCGCCAGATCAGTCGAAATCACCGCACAGGTGCATCACATCCGCCCCGACGATGTCGCACATATCGACGTCTATGGATGTGATGACGCAATGACGCGACGAGCGATCAGAGCCGAGGCAGTGCAGTTGCTGCAACAGCTTGGTATCCATGTCGAGCTGGTCGGGGGGCATGACGTATATACGGTATCGGCAGATTACTCTGATCCCGCGTCCGTGCAAAACTACGCCAGCAGATTGCATCCCAGGCTGATCACCACGGCGGATTTTTTGAGGGCTTACAGCGAAGGTCGCGTGACCCGAGATGTCGCTATGGACGGCATCGGCGTAAAAAACTGCTGCGACTTTCGTCGTGCTTTGTTTGATTGCGGATTTGGTCATGCGACCATCCGAAGAGAGATCGAACTCGCGTCACTCACTGATCCGACGCCAGCGGGGTGGCTCTATGTCGATCTCGAAGGCCTCAATCCACGTATCATCGCCCACACAGAAGACAGGGATACGTATGTCGCCTACGCCCAGAGGCTCCGTGCTATTTTGCGAGCGTTGCATGGGGAGTTCCGCGCGGGTCCTTCAGTGAGCATGCGGGGTATGAAATTCCAAATTAACACCGCAATCTTTTCGCGCGAGCAAAGGGCCGCAGCCCGTCCTGCGTTAGCTGTTCGCCTTGCTGACGCCGGTTGCTCTGATGATGAGATTGCCAAGTTCCTCTGCCCTGAAACGATCTCCGAATATGCAATGCGCATTATGCGAGACGATCCCGCTCCGCCTGCGCGCATCCCGAAGCCTCGGAAGCGTCAGCCACCTCCCCAGCCTCCAATCTACGATTGTGACAGCGATGACTGACGAGTTGTTTTCCCCCGGCATCCCACACATCGAGGTGCGGAGTTGGGATTGTGGACATACTATCACGCGGAAGCTTGACGATGTCCCATCTGGGATCACGCAGCACAATTTTGAACGTCGCTCGATCTGTCAGTGCGGCACTGGATGGCCTCAGGTGAGGCGGTACCCGCGAAAGTCGTCTACATGGATGTGATTGCGCCATCATCCCCGGCATTCGAGTCCGGCCGCTTGGAGTTTGGGTGTCATGTGCGCATCGAGACGTTGATCTATGCGATGACGGCGGCAGGCATTGAGGGTGCCGAGCGCCTAAGAAACAAACCCGCCGGCTGGATCGGCATCTTTGAGGCTCTCGGCGCGCATCTAGCACAGGACCCAAGCAACTACTCGATCAGCGATGCCAAAGAGGAGTTCGGCATGCTGTATCTCAAGGTGATCGACAAGAGAACAGGGCGCGCAGATACGGATCTCTTGCGGTGGTGCGCTGAGCAGAGCGCCGTGCGCTGCATGGTCTACGGCTCCCCGGGACGGATCCGCTCGGAGCTTGGATGGGTCATGACGCTCTCAGACGCAGCATTCGATATTTTGGTAGATACGCCCAACGAGCAGTTCTTGCGCTTGGTTTACCCTGTGTGGCGTATGGATAAGGATGATGTGATCGAGATGATTGTGGCCCGTTTCGCCACGCCGGCCGCGGCTTATGTCTGGTATTACTCTGAGTCCCTGTCCGGTTGTGGGGGCCGCACTGCGATGCAGCTCGTGCAGGAGGGTAAGGCGCAGCAGGTCTTGGACTACCTCGACGCCGTCGATGCGGGAGTCTTCGAATAATAGGGCAGGGCCGCCCGCGGGTGGCCCTTTGATCCAGCCTCCACTTGGTTATCTCGCTCGCGCGTGGACCTTACTAGAGGCGGGGATACGCTGTCGCAGCTGGTCTGTCGTCTCGTACACTACCATAGCATATTGCGTTTTACGCATCACGCAACGTTGAGGTGCGCTCCCCTGATAAGGGAGCGGTTTGGGAAGGATCAAAAATATGTGCAAGACGACTGATATCATTCGCAGCAGATCTGATAAGCGCCATAACGCGGCGCTGTCGGCGTGGTATGCGATCAAGTCTGATCTCGAAGCCGTAGGTCTGAAGGCGAAACTTTTCGGCTCTCTGGCGAATGGTGACTTCAGGGGTCATTCCGATATCGATCTGGTGATTAGATTGGGAGACAGCGGGATGTCCAGGTCTGCTGTTGATCGTATCGTCAGCAAGGCATCACCTGATATCCTAGTGGACTTGCTTTTCGAAGAAGACCTAACGCCGTCAGACTTGGAAACCTTCGTTGGCACCTGGGCGTAGTGTGTTACGCTCCTGCTGGACCCAAATGGGTCTGCACCACGATCGCGCCTCTGAAGAGCGGATTCCGGCGTTGGCAAAGTCGCCAGCAATCAAGCAATGCACGCCGTGCATGCCGTCAGTTGACCCGCAAATTGCGGCCAGCCTTGATGTCCTGCGCACCGACCTGGAGAATTCTGAGAAAAGACACTGGAAACGCTGTTCGTTATCTCTGGCATCGCAGGTAGCGTTGGCGCGTTTCACGTTGCTTGGCGTGCTCACAACAAATCCTACAAGGCTACTGGGCCCGATGAAGCGCTCGTGAGGCGCTTCGTTGAGGCCGCCCCACTAACTCTGATGAAAGACATCACATGATGCGTATCGCACCATCTCAGATCTGCCCAAAGGCGTCTAAAATCCGGGAGGCGGGTTTTATGTTTAGTGATTTTTTGTGAGGCGTGAATCTCGCAAAGGTTGTGCGTCGGGCCCCCTGAAAGTAGGCATGAAAGAGGCTTCAAAGGGCGTTCTCATGCCGCGCACAAGCTCCCCGGTCGCGCTGGCGTCAGTTCCAGATGGCTTCGTGCTCCCAGCCTTCCGGGAACCCGGCGGTCTGGGGGCGGATCTCGTATGTGAGGTTCTGGGCCAAGATCATGTCGCGGAGACGAATGTGCCACTCCGTGCGCGGATAGTACTGCCGCAGCATGAAGATCATGATGACGATTGCGCTGTAGATTTTCTTCGTCGGCGCATCGTCCCCCATCCTGGGCTGGCGGAGATGGTCTAACTGCCCGAAAGTTGTCTTAGGTGGGACACCTGGGCTGTTGACGAGGGGCTTGTTCCACGTCCGGGCGTGATGTGCGCAGCTGTTGCGGACGTCGTTGAGCGCTGTGATCCATGAAGCGAAGGTCTTCATGGGGAGGTCTGAGTGGATACGCGCCGCGATTGCCATTTTGTTCTTGTCGGACAGGTGGGCGATGATGTGGGTCAAATTGCCCCAGGTCCATGTCCCGGCCTCAATCCAGATCGGTGGAGGACCGAAGTACTTCAGTGCGAAATGCTTCGCGAAGTCCTCTTTCGAGCTTCTGAAGTGTTGATCTAGGCCAGCTATGAAGAGCTCAAGAGGCGTGCTGCCGTCTTCGCCCTTTTCGCTGAAGCGATCTTTGTATGAGCGTCTGTCGCGATGTGCATAGGGGCCCCGCTCTCCAAGAACCTCAATCATCGCGGTTCTGACTGCGATCTCAATGCGCTCGATCGCGTCCAGAAGTTCGATACGGAGGGCTTTATCGAAGAGGTAGAAGTCGATTGCATGATCGAACGTCGTACCCTTTTTGAACTTGTCGCACCGAACCTTCTTCTCTGCCTCACCCTCCGGCGTCGGGATCAGACAGAGGTCACGGTACGGATACGCAAAAGCGCTGAGCCTATAGTATCCGATGCGGTGCAAGGAACGCTCTGCATGGCCCCTATCAGGGATTTCCATACCTCTCATCAACATGATGTCGATGCAATCACTGATCGACTTGTGCTGCTTTAGGTACTTCAATGTTAATACGGCAATGTCCAGAAAGTAGAAGACCGGGCTGTAACGAGGCGACTGAGGCCAGGTCAGGGAGCACCGGTCATAAGGCAATAAAGGACAATAGTGTCGGAGGCGACAATGTCAACATTGGAAGTAGGGCGGGTAACGCGGGCGGTAACCTATCCCACCAACCCCCGCCTATAATACATTCAATATAAATAATATGGATCAATATAAATAATATGGATGCCCTGTTTCTCGGTGCGGACAAGCGTCGGACTTGAGATGTTACACAGCTTAACACCACGGTTGTCATTCATAGATACCAACACCGCGTCTTTCGACCGCTGCCGCCAGCCCACGGGCCAGCTTTGATACCCTCCCGATCAACGGTCCTCCTCTCCCCGGCCAGTATAACTCCGGACTTTCCTACCCCCGTATAGACCACGACCGGCTCAGTCGGGTGAGCTTCGCAAACTAGCTTACCCACCCATTGGGCCGTGTCGTAATATGCGAAAAACTTATTCTCAGGTCCGGGTGTTTTTAAGCCCTGCATGGATGCTGCTTGTGAGCCGGAGCCGCACGCGGCCGTATTTGACGAGGTTTTCCACAGTCCTTTTACGCATCCAGGCCTCAGCAGCTTTCTTTAAGGTTTCCGCACTTGGTACCTTGCGGAAGTGCAGCAAGACTTGGAGAAAGCCAAATGAGTACGACTACGGATACAAGCTTGGAAGCGGCCCAGGCGGTGCTTAACTATCTGAGGGTAACGTTCCCGAAGTGCGTTCTCACGAACCCTAAGACTTTTGATCGCTTTATGCTGGAGGCGATGGCCTTCATGGAGAACGGCCCCCTGGAGGTGCGCAAAATTCGTGCGATGGTGGACTTCGTGTGCGACGCAGGGTTGGACCCTTATGACGATGGCTATGAGGACTGCTATGAAGAGTACGTTTGTCCCTGATTTCTTTCCTGCCCATGCACAGCTAGCTCTCCCGTCTCGGCCAGCCTCGGGCTGGCGGTGCTGTCTGGCCCAAGCGATAGGCTTTACCGACGACCCCTCCAGGGGCAGGTTCCGACCTGGAGAGGGCTAGTTACAGGACGTTGCTGCATTTGAATTCTTGCATTTGGGGTGTTGTTGCCCAGGATTGGGGCAAGATTTTTAAACCAAGGAGAATCTTGTGAGAAGTAATCTTTCAGGAGAACGGATTGCTATTCAGTTGGAATTATAACGGCTCATCAGTACTCATTTTAAGAAAGCTTTCAGTCCAATGATTAGAACTGGTCGCCGCTATGCCTTGATTTCCCCTTGCCGTAACGAAGCAGAGTTCATCAAGCGAACTTTAGACAGTGTGATTGCGCAGTCTGAGCATCCCGCGCAGTGGGTTCATGGTGGACGACGGCTCCATTGATGTCGGACAGTCGGCTCTAACGGTTAGGATCGTTGAAGCCTCTTTGACTACGGCTGTAACAGGTGCCGCGGGCGGGTGCTCAGACGTACCAGATGCCGTCATCGACGGCTGCGGCGACTTTGATGATATTTTCCTGCGAGTCTGAGAAGTGCTGCAGCATCACAGATCGGCTTAAGCCGTTCTCTTGTTGATCCTGCCAAAAATCAAATCCGCTTTGATCCGGGTCGCGGTCAAGAATGTTGTTGTAAAGCAGGGTTAGGAAGGCGTCGTTATCGACATTTGCCGTGCCACCATATTTGGTGTCGAACTCTTCGGAGCGAATGAAGTGCCCTGCCATTTCCTCGTGGGTGACGGTGCCCGTATCGAAATGCCGGATCCAGAACCCCAATCCTTCAGGATCAGGAGCGCGATCAAAGGCAGCTTGATAGAGCCTGTAGGTGGTGCCGGCATTTCCATCCGTGTCAAAGGCGAGAGACCCGTTATCAAACTGCAGCCGTTCGACGTTTTGCAGCTCCTGCGTGAGGCCTGTGGCAGCAGCGTAAACTTCGATATTAAGCGCATTGTCATCTGTCACGCTGTAGAGGCTCAAAGCGCCTTCAAAGCGGACGGTGTCAAGGCCGTCCTGGCCATTGATGACATCTGCGGCATTTGTGGCCACCAACAGATCGTCTTGCGCGGTGCCCCACAGCCTGGCGCCATACATAAGCTGCGCGCCTTCGATATCATGATGTGTCAGATCGGGCTGGGATTTGAGAGTGGGATACATGATGGTGTCGGGATCATCGGTATGCAGCAGGCCCATGGTGTGGCCGATCTCATGCAGGGCCGTGGTGTAGAGGTTCACGGCCCCGCCGGGGGCTGTTTTGCTCGTGGACCAGTTTTCTGCCAGATCAAACCGGATTTCTGCCTCGGTGACGCTGTAGAGCGTCGAGCTTGTTTTGCTCAAGTAGGACTGCGCCGTGCCGATCACGCCGTAAGCCCCGTCAATACTGTCCCAGCCGAGACGCAGATCGCTTTGAGCGCCGTCGGCGACCTCGACAAAATCGATGTTTATGACGTTTTCCCACGCCTGAAACGCATCGCGGATCAGCGCTTGGTAGGTCGGGTTTGATATGTCACCCGCAAAAGCAGAGCCGGCGCCCGGGGAGGCGAAACTCCAGGTGACGGTGCCACCCGAATGCCCCTGTTCTCCAAAGCCCCATTTATAGTCAGCCAAGGTATAGCTCATGTCGTGAGGGCCTCTTTTTATGCGTTGCAACGGATCGTTCTGGTGGGGGAGAACCGGATGCCTTGAAAGAACCCGGGAGGTGCGCAAAGCAGCATGAGCCGCTTTGTCTTTTATTGGGGGTGCTCAGTACCCCGGCACAGGTGGTGGGACAAGGGAGCGACGCTGGTTTAGAGACTCAGACGCGGGTGTTGGCGCAATGTCGCCGAAGGGGGCCTTGGGGGTTCTGAAGGCAAAGCGGTGTCCTCATGCAGGTCATCTACCAGTACGTTGGAAATTTGTTGTGTCATCGCAGGGGCACGGGTGTGTTTGTTTTGTGCGCCTTGAACCGCGCATCCATGAACGGGGCTGGAAGTACGGCTGTGCGGGAATTATGATTGGTTTACCTGTCCTCAGGCTGTCTTTCATTGCTAACTTGCGCGTCCAAAGGATTTTTCATGACCCATATTGTGCACCCAATCCTGTTGGCCGGAGGGTCTGGCACCCGGCTTTGGCCGCTGTCGCGCAAAAGCTATCCTAAGCAGTTTGCCAAATTGATGGGGGAGCGCAGCTTGTTTCAGGCGTCGGCCAAACGGCTGGCTGGGGAGGGGTTTGCGGCCCCGGTGATCCTGACTGGCGCGGATTATCGATTTGTGGTGACAGAACAATTGGCCGCAGTGGAGATCGCGCCTGCTGGCATTCTTATTGAGCCTGAGGGGCGCAACACCGCGCCTGCGATCCTTGCTGCCGCCTTGGAGCTTGCCGCCCGCGCGCCCGAAGCGCTGATGCTGGTGGCGCCCTCGGATCACGTGATACCTGAGGCGGAAAGCTTCCGCGCGGCGGTTCAGGCGGCGACCATCGCAGCCCTCGAAGGCCAGCTGGTGACCTTCGGCATCCGCCCCGACCGGGCAGAGACCGGCTATGGCTGGCTGGAGATGAGCCAGGCGCCCTCGGCTGATTTTGCCTCTGAGCCACAGCCGCTTAAGGGATTTGTGGAAAAGCCCGACAGCGCCACCGCGGAGGCGCTGCTCAACGGGGGGCAGCATTTGTGGAATGCGGGAATTTTCCTCTTCTCGGTCAAGACGATCATTGCGGCCTTTGAAGCGCATGCCCCTGAGATGTTGGTTTTGGTGCGCGCCTCTGTGGACCAGGCTGAGCAAGATCTTGGCTTTACCCGGCTGGCGCCCGGGCCTTGGGGCCAGGTGGAGGATATCTCCATCGACTATGCCGTGATGGAGAAAGCTGAAAACCTCAGCGTCGTCCCCTATGGCGGGGCGTGGTCGGATTTGGGCGGCTGGGATGCGGTCTGGCGCGAGACCGGTCCGGATGAGGCGGGCGTGGTGGTCTCGGCTTCCGCCACGGCCATCGATTGTCATGACACAATGCTGCGCGCCGAAGACCCACGACAGCAATTGGTTGGCATCGGATTGCGCGACATCATTGCGGTGGCCATGCCCGACGCGGTGCTGGTGGCGCATAAAGACCGTGCGCAGGATGTCAAAAAAGCGGTCGCGGCTCTTAAGGCCAAGGGGGCCTCTCAAGCGGACACGCTCCCGAAGGATTTTCGCCCCTGGGGCTGGTTTGAATGCCTCGTGTCGGGTTCCCGCTTTCAAGTAAAGCGCATTACGGTTCATCCCGGGGCTGCCCTCAGCCTGCAGAGCCATCATCACCGCTCAGAGCATTGGATCGTCGTCGAAGGCACGGCCAAGGTGACGATCGGAGAAGAGGTGAAGCTCGTGAGTGAGAACCAATCAGTTTATATTCCTTTGGGCGCCACCCACCGGATGGAGAACCCCGGCAAGGTGCCCATGGTGCTCATTGAAGTGCAAACTGGCAGCTATCTCGGCGAGGATGACATCATCCGCTATGAAGATGTCTATGCCCGGGGGCAGGGCGCCAAGGGGTGACAGAAGGAAGAGGGCTGAGGGCTTACCTTATAGCCAGAAGGAAGGGAGCTCTCGCTGCCTAGGAAAGCGTGTTGAGTATTAGGTCCTCGGCCAATTTTCGCACAACGCACCAAATGCGACGCGGCGGACCGGAAACGACCTTTGCGGAATTCCTGTTCAGCGCAATACTTGTGACAGGATCGACATGGTGTCGACCCTTGCAAACGCGAGTAACGAGAGATGGCTACTGCACCTAAACCCCAGCCTAAGAAAAGCCCGCCTAAGCCTGGCGACAAGCCACAGCAGAAGTAAGCTCCATTTTCGAAACTGCATCTGCCGCCTCCGAATTGGGGGCGGCAATTTTGCTAAGGGCCAACTGTACCGTTTGACCAATGTGGGTAGGTACCCGTCTACAACGAAGAAGTCTTTGCCAAAGCCTTCGAGGTTATGGGTTTTGAGGGCGCGGCACTATCTGTTTGGCGCCTCAGATCCCCGTCGCGTAGATGCAGCGACCTTGGGTCACTGACGGTTGAAAACTCAATCCCGGCCGTTTCTCCGAGGTTAGCAGCCTTATTCTACGGGCTCTTCAAGGGCATTGTGACTCACACCCTCAACGCAGGCAGCCCGACGCCGGTTGCATCAAACCCGCCATCGGAGGCCACAACCTGACCTGTAACATAGCTGGCCCGCTCGCCGGCTAGAAAGCAAATGACTTCTGCGATTTCCCGCTCCGTTCCATATCGGTTAAGCGGTATCGCGTCATGGTAGGCGGCACGTATTTCAGGAGAGTGTACGGCCAGCGCGAGTTTTGTGTCCACTGGGCCGGGACAAACGCAGTTTGCACGGATGCCGACCTCTCCCAGTTCCGCGGCTTGCTGCTTGGTGAGATGGATGACGGCAGCTTTGGAGGTACCATAGGCAACGCGCAGCGTTGAGGCACGCAAGCCTGAGATCGAGGCAATGTTGATGATGGCGCCGCCGCGTACCGACAAGAGGGGCAGGCAGGCCTGCGACATCAGAAAAACGCCATCAAGATTTGTGTCCATAACACGCCGCCAGCGGGCGAAATCGGTTTCAGCCAGCGGTCCAAAGTCCGCGACGCCCGCGTTGTTTACCAGAATGTCGAGGCGTCCATATGTTTGTTCGACCTCTGCAATAGATTGCGCGACGTGCTGGGGGATCGACACGTCACAGGTCAGGGACAAAGCGCCGGGCAGGGTGGCCGCGGCAGTTGCAAGCTCATCCGCATCGCGGTCAAGCATCACGACGCGTCTGCCCTCGGCGTGCAAAAGAGATGCAGTCGCGAGACCGATGCCGCGTGCGGCACCTGTGATGAGAGCGACAGTATCGTTCATTTCAGGACCTCAGGCAGAAATAGGGACAGGGCGGGGACCGCCGCCACAATGGCAAGGCCGATGACGCTGATGGCGAGAAACGGCAATGCGGCACGCGCAATGCGCTCCAAGGGCTGTCGCGTGATGTTTGCAGCGACGTAAAGATTAATCCCGACGGGCGGCGTGATGAGACCAATGGCAAGGTTTACCATCACCAGCACGCCGAACCATACCGGGTCCCATCCCAATTCACGCACCACCGGCATGAAAATTGGAAGAGAGATGAACATCACCGTGACGGGGTCCATGAACATGCCTGCGATCAGTAGGATTAGCATGATGACCATCAAGATCACCCCGCCATTGTCCGACAGGCCGAGCAACTGGCCGGAGTATTGTCCGACGAGGTCTTCGACGGTTACGACCCAGCCAAATAGGCTTGCATAGGCGACCACCAGCATGACTACGGCGGAGGATGAAGCGGCTTCGGTTAGGGCGTCATAGAGGGCGCGGATTGTCAGCGTGCGGTAGGCAAAGGCGCCGACAGCTATGGCATAGACTGTGGCGACAAGGGCCGCTTCGGTTGGGGTGAAAATACCGGAATAGATTCCGCCGAGGATGACCACAGGCGTCATGAGGCCCCAGAAGGACTCGCGAAAGCTTCGCCCCAGATCGCGCCAGTAACCGTTGCTGGGGGGTGCGGGCGAAAGCTTGTCCAGCCCCTCCCGGTTGGTCGACTTGATGAAGGGTAGAACGACCAGCATCAGCATCCCCATAAAAAGACCGGGTATGATTGCTGCGATAAAAAGAGCGGAGATCGAGGTCTCGGCGATAACGCCATAGATCACAAGGCCGATGGAGGGCGGGATCACAATGGAGAAGGCAGCCCCCGTGCAGACCAGAGCGGCAGCCGCGGCGCGGGGGTAGCCATCTTCTTCCATCCCTTTGATGATCATAGGGCCAATAGCTGCCACAGAGGCAGGGCCAGAGCCTGAAACAGCCCCCCAAAAGAGGCAGACCACCGTGCCAACGACGCCCATGCCACCGGGAAGGTTGCCGATCAGGATGCGGAAAAAACGGATCATGCGCTCGGCAATTCCCAATGTTCCCATCAGCGTCCCTGCGAGAATAAAAAAGGGGATGGCCAGCAAAGCGTATTTGGCGATGCCAGTGGCGATCAGGTCTCCTGCAAGCTCAAAGCCGAAGCCGATTTGCCACATCGCATACATGGCCGATAGGCCGAGCGCGAAGGCCACCGGCACGCGCAGTGCCATCAGCACAAAGAAGGCAACGATCATTTGGGTGCCGGCACCCATATTCAGGATGTCAGACACTTGGGGTCGCCTGTGGTGTTTGCTGGGACGGGTGCCACGTCTCTGCCGCATGCTGCAGGTAGCGAATAATGATAAGGCCAAAGCCGAAAGGCAGGCCGATTTGATACCACCATGCAGGCACGCCGAGGGCATAGCTTTGGATGCCGCTCTCTAGTTGGTTCATCAAGGTGGCCCAAGAAAACCAAGCGGAAGCTGCAAGCAATAAGACTGAAAGGATCACCGAAAGCACGAACACTGCCCGGGCCGCAGGGCGGGGCAAAAAATCTTGCACAATCGTTACCGCCAAATGCTGGCCCCGCCGTGCGGCAATTGCAGCGCCGAAGACGGTCAGCAGCAGAAAGCCGTTGGTCAGCAGCTCTTCTGAGGCTGCAAAGGAATAATGCGTGGCGTAGCGGACGACGACGTTAATGAAGCCGATGAGCGTCATGCCAAGAAACAGCAGGGCGCAGATGATCTTTTCGAATTCTCGCAGCAAAAACCGCATGGCTTTGACCCTCCCCGGATCGGCACGGCCCTTTGAAGGGCCGTGCCTTAGCTTTAGTTCGCGGGTGTCGCCGCGATGGCGTCTTGAAAGCTGCCGACGATGTCGGTGCCGACTTTAGCGGCCCAAGTGTCGAACGCAGGTTTGGTCGCTTCGCGAAAGGCGGTTAGCTCTTCGTCGGAAGGCTCGTAGACTTCCATTCCCTTGTCGCGCAGGAATGCGATGCCTTCGGCGGTGCCTTCACGCGTGATCTCGCGCTGATATTCCATGGCCTCAGTCGCCGCCGCGCGCATCATCTCTTGGGTGTCTGCATCCAGATCTGCCCAAACCTCGGTCGAGACGCCAAGGAAGATCGGATCATAGGAATAGTGCCAAGCGGTCAGATGTTTTTGCACCTCAAAAACCTGCTGGGGAATAATCACGGCCCCGATTGGATTTTCCTGCCCGTCAACGACGCCCTGCTGAAGTGCGGTCATCGTCTCACCCCATTGCATCTGCTGCGGGTTGGCGCCGAGCGCATTCATCACGTCGATGTACATGGGCCCGGCCACGCGCATGTTGAGCCCCTTCATGTCCTCGGGGGTCTTGATCGGGCGGACGTTGTTGGTGACTTCGCGAAACCCATTTTCGCCCCAAGCCAGCACTTCGATGCCTTTTTCGCGCAGAATGTCTTCCAGCAACTTTGCCGGCGCACCTTGGGTGGTCGCATCCACCTGAGCGTAGTTGGCATAGAGGTAGGGCAGCGAGAAGACAGCCATTTCAGGCACTAAGGGGGTCACGTTAATCGCCGAGGTGACAACGAGATCAAGCGCGCCGCGGCCCACCATTTCGGCCTGTTTCATCTGGTCGCCGCCGGACAGCTGCGCATTGGGAAAGACGCGAACGTCGTAGGCACCATCTGTTTTTTCGGACAGGAGTTCGCCAAATTTCTCGGCACCCTTGTGCCAAGTCGTCGTGTCGCCAGTGTTATGCGACAGGCGCAGGGTTTCGGCACTTGCGGCGGCGCCGGACAAAACTGTGGTGGCTAAAATTGCGGCCAAGGCGGCCTTTGAAATCATTTTCACGGTGGTTCCTCCCTCATTGAACCACAATGTGGAACAGAGTTCGACGTGTCGGGCAAGATATTTCTTGCAATGACGCTTAGAATGCGCAGGTCTTTAGGGCCATGCTGAGGCGAATAAAGAGATAGTGGTCCATATTGTGAGAAATGACGAACAGCCAGCGCCCGCCAGCGGCAGTCAAGCGGTGGATCGCGCCTTGGCGCTGCTGCAAATCACAGGCCGCGCCGTTGGGCGGGGGGTGGCGCTGTCGGAGTTGATCGCGGCCTCTGGTCTGGGCAAACCCACGGTGCGGCGGTTGATGCTGGCGTTGATCCGGCGCGGGTTGGTGGAACAGGACGGGTCCACGCGGCTCTATCATTTGGGGGAGGAAAGCTATGTGCTCGGCATCTTGGCGACCCCGCGCCATGGACTTTTGGAAACGGCTGCCGATGCTCTCGTGCGTTTGGCCAAAGCAAGTGGCGACACCGCCTTTGTGAGTATGCGGCGCGGGTCCGATGCTGTCTGTCTATACCGCGAGGAGGGCGCGTTTCCGATCCGCACCCATGCACTGGAAACGGGCGCGCAGCACCCTCTTGGGATTGGGGCGGGCTCGTTGGCCATGCTAAGCGCGCTGCCCGATGCGGAAATTGACGCCCTGTTGGTGGACAACGCCGATAGGCTGGCCTCGGACTACCCGAACTACACTGCTGAACTGCTGCGCAGTGACGTGGCGATGACACGCGCCCGCGGGTTTGCGTTAAACCCCGGCCGCATCGTGGCTGGCAGCTGGGGCGTTGGCATGGCCTTGCGGCGGCCTGACGGTTCCGTTGCCGGAGCTTTGTCCCTGGCCGCCATTGAGAGCCGAATGCAGCCGCCCCGTGACGCAGAACTGGCAGCTTTGCTGGAACATGAAGCGCGAGACATTGAAGCCCGTCTGGCGCGACGAATGCCACTTACAAATTCACCGAAGGATTTATGATGAGCGACCCTTATATCGTGGGCTGGGCCCATACCGCTTTTGGCCGCAGTGATGCCCCGGACACGGAAGCATTGATGGCGGAGGTCACTGGTCCTGCGTTGACGCATGCAGGGGTCGCCGCTGAGGACGTCGACGGTATTTTCGTGGGCGTGTTCAACAATGGTTTTTCAGATCAGGATTTCCAAGGTGCCTTGGTCGGCATGGGCAATGACGCACTTTCGCGTGTGCCGGCCACCCGTTACGAAAATGCCTGTGCCACAGGCTCCGCAGCATTGCATGGGGCAATGGATTTTATCGCCAGCGGCCGGGGCAAAATTGCACTTGTGGTCGGCGCTGAGAAGATGACCGCCACACCGGGCGTGGAAGTGGGTGATATCTTGCTTGGCGCCTCTTACCGTCGCGAAGAGGCAGAGGTGCGCGGCGGCTTTGCGGGGCTCTTCGGCCAGATTGCCGGGAATTATTTCCAGCGTTATGGCGATCAGTCCGAAACACTGGCGATGATCGCTGCTAAAAACCACCATAATGGGATGCAAAACCCATTCGCGCATATGCAGCGGAACTTTGATGTCGCCTTTTGCAATACGGTTTCAGAGAAGAACCCCCTGGTTGCTGGCCCATTGCGACGTACCGATTGTTCGCTGGTGTCGGATGGGGCCGCGGCGATCGTGCTAGCGGCGCCTGAAGTTGCGGCCGAGCTGCAGCGGGCAATCCGCTTTCGGGCGCGGAGCCACACCAACGAACCCCTGGCGCTGTCGCGCCGGGAGATCACGCGTTTTGATGGCGCGCGCAGGGCGTGGGAGCAGGCCTTCGCCGCCAGTGGCGTAGCGCTTGATGACCTGAGCTTGGTGGAAACGCATGACTGTTTCACTGTCGCGGAGCTCTTGGAATATGAGGCGATGGGGCTGACCGAGCCGGGTCAAGGTGCGCGCGCGATCCGCGAAGGCTGGACCGCTAAAGACGGGCGTCTGCCGGTGAACCCATCAGGGGGTCTGAAGTCTAAGGGACACCCCATCGGAGCGACTGGCGTTTCGATGCATGTCATGGCGGCGATGCAACTGATGGGCGAAGCAGGAGGTATGCAGGTTCCCGATGCTGAGCTCGCTGGCGTCTTTAATATGGGCGGGGCCGCTGTGGCATCTTATGCCTCGATCCTCGAACGGGTGGTCTAATGCAGCCTATCTCAACCCGGGTCATGAACCTTTCGCAATTCTTGACCGATGCCGCGCGGCGACAGTCGGAAGACATCGGCCTTGTTTGGGGGGAGGCGACTTGGACCTGGTCTGAATTGGAGGCGCGCGCGACTGCTTTTGCTGCCGCCCTTCGGGACCGCTATGGAATGCGCAAAGGCGACCGGTTGCTGGTGCAATCTGCCAATTGCAATCAAATGTTTGAGGCCGCCTTTGCCTGCTGGAAACTTGGCTGTGTCTGGGTGCCTGCAAATTTTCGTCAAACCCCAGAAGATGTTGCTTGGTTTGCGGCCTCTTCTGGCGCGAAGGGATTGCTGGTGGGGGCTGAGTTTGCAGAGCATATCGCCGCCTGCGATGGTCTGGACTTCACCGTGCGTATCGGCGGTACAGGACATGACGATTACGACGGGCTCGTCATGGAATTTGCGGCGGCAACAGTCACCCCAGCCCCCGTGGACCGCGACGATCCGGCATGGTTTTTCTTTACCTCTGGGACGACCGGAAAACCAAAGGCCGCAGTGCTGACCCATGGCCAGCTGGCGTTCGTCGTGACCAACCATCTGTGTGATTTGATGCCAGGGACGGGCCCTCAAGATGCCTCTATTGTGGTAGCACCGCTGTCACATGGCGCAGGGATCCACCAGCTGACGCAAGTGGCCCATGGGGTAAAAACCGTTCTTCCCGGGGGGACCAAATTCGATCCCGCCGAGATCTGGCGCCTGGTTGCTAGATGGCGCATCACAAATGCATTCACTGTGCCTACGATCGTAAAGCTATTGGTCGAGCATCCTTCTGTGAAGGAACATGACCATTCCAGTCTGCGCTATGTGATATATGCGGGGGCCCCAATGTACCGCGCGGATCAAATCCGCGCACTCGAAGTGCTGGGGCCCGTCTTAGTGCAGTACTTTGGGCTGGGCGAGGTCACAGGCAATATCACCGTGTTGCCCCCCATCCATCATTCTGCGGATGATACCATCATGCGCATCGGCACTTGCGGCTTTGCCCGCACGGGGATGCAGGTGCAGGTCCAGGATGCTGAAGGACGTGAGGTGATGCCGGGTGAGACCGGGGAGGTCGCCGTTATTGGCCCGGCAGTATTTGCCGGGTACCACGACAATCCCCAGGCGAACGCCAAAGCGTTTCGAGATGGTTGGTTCCTGACCGGCGATCTTGGTCATATGGATGCGGAAGGGTTTTTGTATCTGACGGATCGTGCGTCAGACATGTATATCTCGGGAGGGTCCAACATCTATCCTCGTGAGATTGAGGAGAAGATCCTGCAGCATCCTGCCATCAGCGAATGTGCCGTGCTGGGCATACCAGACGCGACCTGGGGCGAAGTCGGTATCGCTGTTTGCGTTGCACGAGGGGAAGCACCCGATCCCACGGCCTTTCTGGCGTGGCTGGCCCCATTGGTGCCGCGCTACAAGATGCCTAAAGCTGTCGTATTCTGGGAAGAGATGCCTAAGTCGGGCTATGGTAAGATCACCAAAAAGCTGATCCGGGCCGAGTTGACCGCGCGGGGGGAGATTGCGGATGTCTGAGGGGCGGACCTTGAACCATCCCGGTCCGGTTGCTGCAGATCGAATTATTGCAGTGTCCTGCAGTGCAGTACATCAGCGCGTCACGCTGAAGGCGGGATTTACGCTGTTGCAAGCGATGGTTGATGCCGTAGGAGAAGTTGGCGCCTGGTTTGACTTAGATAACGTGTCGGTGGAGAAGCTGACATTCGTGCGTCCTGCGCCCGCACCGGACGACCGCCATGTTGCGTGGTATAGCGCGCAGACGGTGCTGACATCTGCGACGATCAAAAGAGCGGGCTCACATCTGGGACGGCGGGACGGCGCAGCATTCGCCCACGTGCACGGTCTTTGGACTGACAGCAATGGAAGCCCTCATGCGGGACATTTGCTGGCCGAGGCCACGGTGCTATCGACGGATCACACCGTTGATGCCTGGGTATTGGAAGGTGCGATTTTTGACATGAAGGCCGATGCGGAGACAGGCTTCACGCTATTTCATCCAGTCTCTATGGGGGCGGTTGAGCACCCTAACGCCACTCTTGCGACCATCCGACCCAATGAGTTGCTCGAGGAAGGTCTGGCAAAGTGCTCGGATGCAACCGGATTGCGTTTTCGGACCATCAAAGGTCTGGGCAGTCTGGTTGGCACTAAGTTGGAGGGTCAGCCGATCTTGGAAGACGACGCAACTGAAATTCTCCTAACGGGCGAAGCCGGGCGGGGCGGGATCTCTGTGGGATTTGCGGGTCCGCCAATCATTGGCAATCTGGCTTTGGGCGCGAACCGGGTGTGCGTGACCTTTGAAGTCCTCTTATTGTCCTAAGAGTGCTTCGACTGCATCATTGTGACCCCGCACGACCACCAAATTCGGCGGTTTGCGCGAGAGAAGCGACTTAGATTTCTCATATAGGCCTTTCAACGGTAAGCATTCGGCGAAAAGGACACTCGATAAACGATCCCTCAGCCCAGCAGCCAGACGGCCCTCGGCAGAGTTTTACTTAGAAATTGACCCGCGAAATGCTTGAGAGAGATCTCGCGGAAATATATGATCAAAGCAACCGACTGAAACCAGGCTCCGGATGGGCAGTGGTCTGGCGGAGAGGTATCGTCAAATCGATGAAAGTGTATCTGGGCTGGCAATAGAGCGCGCCCCGTTGTTAATCTCTCAATCAAAGACAAGCTAGATTTTTTAGAGTTGATCATGCGCCATCTTGGGGTGCTCGGCACGCGCATCAAGCGCGAGGAAGATAGGAGGGCAGGCCACTTGGGTAATGTCGGAACGAGGAACTTCCCATGAATCTGAAAGGTGTTGGCCGCGTCCATTTCGTGTGCCCGGATAATCAGCTCTGGCCCGAGCTTAAAACCATTCCTTTCGGCCCTATCACACCTGATCTTCTTCAACTGCGGTGCGTGGATGGTTTCGATTGCTGGATCAATCGGACATACTATGAACTGCGCTTGGCAGGATATGATGTCACTGTTGGCCCGGCACTCGACCCAGCAGTTGTAAATGTCGCAGGCGTTCGGGACTTTGGTCGCCGCCAAAGAGACATTTCCTCTTTTGTGGTCATACCGCGGCTTGATGCACATCAACCCCGACTGGCAAACTTCGTTATACATCAGAATGGTCTTCTGCCCTCTCAGCCAAACAACGCTCATGTCCCTCACTGGCCGCAGCCCAATTTAATCCCGCGTGATCCGAGCCGTGGCCACAGGGTCGAGCGTCTGGTCTTCAAGGGTCACATTTTCAATATGCATGAGAGCTTCAGATCGGAGGACTTCAAGGACAAGCTCGGAAGGATCGGGATGCATCTCGAGCTCGACACAGTTGACACGACAACTGACTGTCGCGCCAAGCAGCAGAATTGGGGCAACTACCGTAATGCGGACGCGGTCCTCGCCGTGCGGAATCTGACCGTCGCGGACGCACACCACAAACCCGCATCAAAGTTAGTGAACGCTTGGTGGGCAGAGGTTCCGGCGCTTCTAGGTCCGGAGCCTGCATTCAAGGAGTTACGGCAGAGCGATCTGGACTATATGGAGGTGCGAACTCCTGAAGATGTTCTCAGGACCCTGTCGGTTCTCAAGGGTGATCCTGCCCTTTATTTTGGAATGGTGGAGAATGGGAAGGCCCGGCGGGGTGAATTCTCCTCAGCCGCCATATTAAAGAGCTGGATCGCATTGTTTGAAGGTCCGATTGCCGAAGCATTCGAACTATGGCGCAAGACGCCATACCACGCCAAGCTGACCCAATACGGGCTTTCTCTCGTTCAGGAGCCTCTCAGCAAGGCCAGCTATAATCGTAGCATTTTTCACGGACACAGGCTGCTAGATAGTAGCCACTGATATCGTTTACCGCGAAGAACCACTTTTCAAATTTACAGGATGAAACCTTCATACCGCGGTTCCATTCGATCCCGAAATTTACCTTTCAAAGCGACCGTTGTCTTATAGAGCTGACTCAGGGCGGCCGCACGCATCGCTGTCTCAAGCTATGCCACAGGGAACTCCAAAGAAAAGATCGTCCCGCCGTCGAACGCATAGCTGTAGGTGCCTTGCAACTGCAGGGCCATGCCCTGGATGATTTTGGTGCCCATCCCGAGGGGGCGTGTTTTTGGGTCAAACCCCGGGCCGTTGTCGACGATGACGAGGTTGGCCCTGTTGTTGCCGAGAAGCTTGAGGCGGATACGGATCTCTGCAGTGTCTCTGTCTGATCCCGCATACTTCAGCGAGTTGGTGACAACTTCATTGATCAGCATCGCCAGCGATGTGGCCTGCTCATGGCTGATTGAGATCCGGTCGATATCAAGGCTTAGGTGTTCTGACGCGCCATGGGCTTTGAAGATGTTTTCCGTCATCGAGGCGATGAAGGCGGGCGCATCCAGAGCGGCGTATTTGTCGTGGTTGTACATATGCTCATGGACGGTGGACATGGCCGCAAGGCGCAGTTTGAAGTTGGTCTCCACGGTTTTGGGAAGCTTGTGCATGGCGACCAGCGCCTGCATCGATTGCATGTTGTTTTTGACCCGGTGGTGGATTTCACGAAACAGCATTGTATTTGCCTCAAGCGCTGTCTCAAGGGCCTCATTTTTTTGAGCCTCCCGCCTGAGAAGCCGGATGATCCAGATGGCACATGCCGCGAGGGCCAGGATGGTGGGAATGACAATCGCCAAGAATACCTGAACACGCCGCCAGAAGCGCGCCATCGTTTCGTCATAGCGCCCTGAGGCGATGGCGATGAGCGCGCTGTCTGGGAGGGTTTGGTAGCCTACAAATCTTTTCTCTCCGTCTATGGGAGACGTGCTGATATAGGCCCCCGCATCCGCGTTGGGTAAATGGTCTTTGAAGATCACATGTTGGCTCAAATCCAGGGGGCCGTCGACGGGGGGGTAGCGGGCCACCAGCATGCCATCTGCGCGCAAGATCGCTAAGGCCGCGCCTTGTCCCAGGCCGAGAGACGCCAGCAGCTCTCCCAGAAGGGCGGCATCAAAGGAAATGATCGCGACACCTACAAAAGCCCCCTCCCGCTCAAGGCGTTGGCTGAACGTGAAGATCGGGCTGCCGTCAATGCGGCTGGTAAGAAGCGAAGAGGTGAAGAACTGCTGCCCACCGGCTGGGACAGCAAAATACTCTCTGTCGCGAATGTCGATATTGGGAGCATTGGGGTCCGTGGTGTAGAGGGTTTGCCCCTCGGCGGTCACGATATAGGCTTTGGCGCTGTCGGGCAGCCCCTCAAGCGCGTCCTTGATGCTCACTAAGGTCGCAGATTGGCTGGACTGAACATCGGATCCCAAGGCAAAATCCATGCGGCGCAGCGCTTGGCGGGCCACTTCGACAATCCAGCCGGTGTTGATCTTGACCGCCTTGGCCGCGGCTGCCGCAGAGCTTTCGGCCCGATCTTCCGCCGAGCTGTGCCCGTGATAGACAAGCGCGCCCACAATGCTGGAATAGACAAGAAAGGTCGCGACAATAAATATGGTCGCGACGCGCACTGAACCCGCAATCGTCTTGGTCACCATGAAGACTTTCCCTCTGCAGCTGCCGAACCGAAAGACATGACGCTCCGGCAACGGACTGCACTTAGAGGGTTTCTACCGGAAGTCTATGAGAGGAGCTTGCGGGTTCTTCTTCCGGGGGCTCAAAAAAACATGGGGAAAGAGGAGCCTGACAGAGGGGCGCTGTCGCCCGGGGGTGCAAAACAACCTTCGCTGACCTCTAAGAGGGGGCGCCGAGCAAAGAACATCCTCTGGTCAGTTGCATTCCGTGCTGGCCATCGTTTCGTCCGGCATTTGCGTGTTGCAGTATAGGCCTGCATCAAGATCGGTATCGATCAGGACGGCGTCTTCGAAGACGGCTGCTTTCAAAATCGCGTTTGCAAAGGAGACGTTGATGAACGTGGCCCCTGTGAAGCTGGCCCCGGTCAGGTCAGCCGCATCAAAAGAAACATTTTCAAAGGTGGCATGGTCGAACAACGACAGGTTCAACCCAGCCCCCGTAAAGTTCACATTTCGCAGGTGAGAAGACGTCAGATTGACGCCGGTGAGTTTCCGGCCCGTGAGGTCCAACTTCTCGAAGGCACAGCCAGGGCATTTTCCGAGCATGCGCAATTGTTTACTTTGGCCCTCTTCCTGGCCAATTGCGGGGGCGGCGAGGCAGAAGAAAAGGGCCATAATGCTGGACCCTGTGTGGGCATAGCGGGTCATAAAATTATCCAAAGCTGCGGCATGAGAAGAGGAGCGCATTCAACGTCGGCACGGTCGGGTGTGACCCATTGGGTGTCGTCGACCTGGCCTTGCATTTATTTGCTCCTCGCTGATTGCCAGCAGGTGGGGCTCTGCGCGGTGAATTGAAAGATGAGCGGCTCTCTTTTCTCCTGGGCGGGCACATTTTTTGTATGGGGCATGGGAAGGTGTAAACCGCCCAGGTGCAGCAAAGTTTTTGCGGCTTTGTCTGCCCCTCGGGGCATGCGATGCGCAGACGGCCGCTGGCAAGGGGCAGCGGTGCGTCTGCAACATCACGGATTTAGTTGCTGAATGCTGGAACTGAACGGCTTTTGCACGGTTGAGGCTTACCAGCTGAACAGGTGTGAGAATGAATTCAAAAGTCGTTTTATTAGTTGAAGATGAGGCGCTCATTCTCATGGACATCGAAGCGGCCCTTGTTGACGAGGGGTTTGACGTGGTCACGGCGATCAACGGTGCCAAAGCCATTGAGGTTTTTGAGGCTGACCCCGCGCGGGTTGACGCTGTTGTGACAGACATAAATCTCGGCAAGGGGCCGAACGGGTGGGAACTCGTACGCCACATCCGGGCGCACCAATCTGAGATGCCGATCGTCTATATGAGTGGGGACAGCGCTCATGAATGGAGCGCCAAGGGTGTCCCCGAAAGTGTTCTGATTCCAAAGCCCTTCGTGCATGCTCAGATTATCACGGCACTCTCAACACTGATGAACCATTCGGCCCAAGTCTGAGAAACGTAAAGAAGGATGGCAGGTCAAGCGGACTGCGCTTAGGTCTGTCCTCTTAAATGCTTTGGGGTGTGCGGTGTCTGAGGTGAAGCGGAGCGCGCGCTCCATTACGCTTTTGTTTCAAGGAATTTCTGCAGTTTACTGTAATTCAGGGGCGCCATAGAAAGGGGCATAATCTTGCCGCGGGGGAGCCTTATGATCCGAACCATCTTAGTTAGTGATTACATTCAAGTTCAGGGCGCGTTCGTGCGTGCTTCGGACGATGGAAACATCGTTGTTTGCACTGGAGAGGGTAAGTTTGAAGGGCGTCCCATCGGGCAACCCGCCAAGCCGTCTTCACATGTAGTGCTTGCAGTCTCCTAGCACCCCAATGTGGCCGCAAGGCCGCATTTCACCGGTCTGGGGATCGCGGATCAACGGGAGTTCGCCTTTTTCGTAAGAAGCGCAAGCGGAGAGGAGCAGGGCTGATATCACGATGAAAAGTTTCATAGGGCATAGCTCCTGAGGCTTTTGGTCTGTTGTACGATCGGCTAGCAGACCGCTTCTCTATATGAATTTATCCTTCGAACATTCAATAAAATTTTCACCCCTATGATTGCGAGGGGAAGGCCACTTCGAACAGATACCTCTGCAACATGAAGCTCTGCTTGCCTACCCACAGCCCTGTCAGTGGAAGGTTTGCCGAAGCGCTGGCAAAGAGCCCACGCCTACCGCCTCGGGCGCAATGGTTTTGCGCGGACCCCACCCGCGGCGGGCATAGCGGCTGACCTGGCCGCAGCGGAAGGAACAATATCGTGCCAAAGCGTGGTGCTATGAGCCAAGGAGGCGCGCCGTTGGATCCTGAAGCGCTGTCTGAGGTGCTAGGGTGTTTGGAGGATATGAAGGTAGGCGTTATCTCTTGCAGTCCTCGCCTTGCAGAGAGCATCATGTCAGATGCGGCCTTGGTCATCCGGGCTCTTGCAGAGAGAGCAGGGATCAAAATTGGATAGAGGCGCGTAGGGAATAATCGTTTGGCGGGCAACCATTGGGGGTATTGGCTCTGCTTTCTGCCGTGGGTTTTAACAATTGCTACGAAGAAGCTGCCTATATCGCAGGCATTGCAGCGCTCGTTTAGATCAGGGGAAACGGGAATGGCGAGGATTACCTGGAAGGAGCCGGACCGGAGGCGGGGGGCGAAGTCTTGGCTGCTCCGGCCGATTTGCTGGCTTATGGGGCATGGATATTATCAGGCGGATGGTGAGAGCTGGGCAGAAGCCACGCTGGAATGCCCGAGATGCGGGTTAGAGCATCCAAGGTAGGAGATTTACGTGCAGGTCTTTGTTGCTTCTCTTGAGCAGTGCCTAAAGTCAGAAAACTGGCCTGCGGCGCTGTGCCTTGCTCTGAGCCTTCCTGACATGGCTGGTGCTATAGAGAATCCAGAGGCCAAACCGCAGAAAAGATATGCTCAGTGGTTTGATAGGTGGGTTGGGCCCAAGTATCGAACAAATGTTTTGTCGGGACAGCATGCGTTTCTCTCAGGGGCTGAATGCTATGCTTTGAAATGTGCCATGCTTTATCAGGGATTTGACGCGGACAATGGTCGGCGAAAGGATGCTATCGATGCTTTCTATCGGTTTCACTTTACCTCGGTCGCAACAGAGCACTGCGAGCACAAGAACCGGACGCTTCAACTTCACACGGACCGCTTTTGCCGCGATGTGGGTGAGGGATGCGAGGCCTGGCTGAAATCCATCAAGAACGATGCCCGAAAATCTGCCGCTCTGAACCGCGCTTTGAAGATAGCAATACCTCTCTAAAGTTGCGTGCTTTCGAACGGCAGGGCAGCGGCTCTATCTGTGATAAGAGCGGTTTTCTTGCGTTGGGCGATACGATCAGTTTGGGTCAGGTTTCTCAAGCCGTCATCTTTTAGAGTGCAGATTGCTTTATCGGGGCCAGGGCATCTCATCAATTTCTGGGGACGATCAACAGTCTCACGTGTCTTAATAGTCCCGCCTGAAAATATTCTAGCGTGGCAGCTTTTGGGTTGCGGATGAACGCGCCGAGCCAGCAAACCTGCTTGCAAACTTGGCGCATTACAAAGGCTATTGGCACGAAGGTAACATACTTTCGACATAGCCTGCGGTTATGGGCGACGGGCCCGTCGCGCTGACAGGCCGGGTTCTTGAATGATTTCAGCAAGCGATCACAGTGTTATGTTGGCGGTCGTGGCGGGAGCGTGCTGAATGGGAAGAAGACGATGCTAAAATTACTACATGTGGACGACGATGCTGACATTCTTGAGTTGGCGAAAATGTCTTTGGAGCTCATGGATGACATAGAAGTTGTCGACTGTGTCTCTGGGGAAGAAGCGCTCAGTACAGTTGAAGAGTTCAAGCCGGACGTATTTTTGCTTGATGTGATGATGCCGGGCATGTCCGGACTTGAGACGCTTGAGAAACTGCGCCAAGTGCCAGGACTTGAATCTGTGCCTGCCATCTTCATGACCGCGCAGGTGGGGGTAGGAACTTGGACGGAACTCTTTGACCTTGGCGCCGCAGAGGTGATTGCCAAGCCGTTTGATCCAATGACCTTGGGCCCGGAAATTAAAGCAGCCCTGAACCGATAAGCTCCTGAGACGTGCCAGAGGCCCGCGCGGCCTCTTTGCGAAAGCGCAAGGTTTTCCAGCGTCTCCCTTGAAGGGCCGGACTGGCCTTCTAGCTGCAACCCGAACGAGAACTTTGGACCGATGAGATCGGCCTTCGATGCGCGATATAGCGCACAGTCGGGGCTGAAACGTCATGGGGGAAGAAGGATGAGGGGAGAGTTCATGGGGAAGCCATATGGATAGAATGGGACCTAAGCGGTCTGGCGCGCGAGGTAAGAACACACATGCCGTCACAGAAACGAAGGCGCTCCGCATTCGGAGGATGTCGGCCAGCGTCGCGTTATCTCTCTGGATCGTTGCAATCTTTTAAGATCGTGAATGATTTGCTGGTTGGTTGAGGGGCCCCAGGTGCAGGTCACTATCCTGCAACGGTTCTGCGATATGGGGAGCCTGTTGTAGAGAGCCGACCCTGTCGCGATTGACAGACTGCTCCAGTCTTTTAAGCTCAACTGCAGCGAGAAACCTAACTGTAAGAGTTGGGCCCCTGTTTTCGGTATTGTGCAAGCCGCATTTGAAATCTTTGTTTTTATGGGACATTGAGTACTGACCGTGGGGTCCCTAGAGACTGTATGCGTAAGACGACACCTCACCGATCTGAGACGACAGATGAACAACCCCGTGTTCGGACAAAGTCTCGGCCTCGTCTGCGCCTTTGGGTCGCGGGTGGCATAACCCTATCGCTATGGATGATCGCGATCTTTAAGATCGTAAATGATGTGATTGTGAGATGAATTTTGGGGATGTCCGCAAACCGTGTTGGTCCGCTCTGCGGATCTTGCTGCCTTTCGCTGCGGTCGCATAGTTTTCGCGCCTGGGAAGACCTCTAGAAGGAAGGGCGGAAAGCGATCATTTGCTGCGGGTGCCACAAAGGATGGATGTCTAGGGCCTAGCTGCGGTTCAAGGTAACGCTCGCAAGCTCCACTTGCAGCCAGTCGTTTAAGGTGGGAACTGGCAATAATCTCTGCCGTTGGGCAATGTCAGGTGCCGGGATTTTGGCCCCTTGACATAACTTCCGGAGCAACTGTCCATAACCGATGCTGTTTCCATATTTTCCAACTATGGTTCACATTCTGCCCAATTTCTGCCCCGATTTCTTAACATGCTTTGGTCAAACCTAGTTACTGGCGTACCCAGTGAAAGTGACCGAAGTAATGACCCATGCCCCCGCACTTGAAACCGTGTCACGCCCGCTGATCGGAAATCTCTCGACCTTATTGCGCCACATTGCTTTCGGTTTGTTTACTGTGTTGATCTATTTGGGGCCGGCGCCCGGACAGCTCTTTGACTCCCATTCTCCGTGGCTACGCGAGTGGGTCATGTTCTCCGGGGTGGGTGTAGGCATTCCCAATGGCCGTTTTGTCGTGCGATCTGAGGATGGTGTGGAAGCAATACTCACTCCATTGGAGGCGGCGAACATAGAACGATACCCATTGATTTTGCACTACCTTTTCGAAAATCGCATTTTCTCGGAAGACCACTTCGCCCATTTCGCCGCACCACTATGCGCAACGGTGCCGGATACGAGCTCCGTTAGTTTCGATGGAGCGGTTGGAACCCGTCAGGGGTGGCGACCGGTGCAGATCGAAAATATTTGCGCTTCCGGCGAAGGAGAAGACTGATGAATGCTGGGGTGATGTTGCGCGACTTCGTTGCTTGGGGCCCGGACGCTGCTGGGCCAACACGGTCAGTGGCGCTTTTGCGAATTGGACTGGCAACCATGGCAATTATCCGCTTCGGTGCCGAAGTCGCACCATTCTCAGCGGAGACATTCAACGAACTGCTTCTGGGACTGGTCTTCTTTACCTTTGCGATCGCAGCCCTTCTGGGCGTCCGCGCAAGAGCGTCGATCGGCCTGCTGGGGATAACGATATTTCTCCTATACGGGATGAGGCAGGCTGGCCTCGGCACCGCTGGTTGGGATCATCACCATGTCTATATTCTTGGTATATCGTGTATTTTCCTGATGTTTACTGATTGTGGCCGGTCTTACTCCTATGACCGATGGGCGGCCATTGAGAGCGGAAATCAAGTTCTACCCGAGCACGGCATCTTATGGGGGCAACGCCTGATCGCCTTGCAGATGTCAGCACTTTATTTCTGGACCGCGGTGGACAAAACGGACCAAGCTTTCCTTTCCGGCCAAAGGCTTGAGCAGATTTTTGTTTGGAGCTATTCAGGCCGCACGCTTGAGATACTTCTCGTCTCCCCCATGCTGCTTTCGCTGATGTCCTGTGCCGTTTTGGTTGTGGAATATTTTCTCGCCTACGCGATCCTCACACGGCGCCATCGCGCAACGGCCTTTTTTATCGGTCTCAGCATGCATGCTACGTTCTACCTGTTGCTCCCTGTAAGCACGTATTCAGCGACCATGATGCTGCTATACCTTGCGTTGATAGACCCGCAAACCGTCCAAAAGTTCACCAAGAGGATGCAAGAGCCATGACGCCGTTGCGGATTGTCTACGACGGTGAATGCCCTTTTTGTGCGAACTATGTCGCGCTCCTTCGTCTTCGTGACGACCACGCCGTTGAACTGACCGATGCGCGTGCCGATCGTATCACGGCCAATAGCTATAATCTGGATTTGAACGAAGGCATGGTTGTCGATCTTGATGGTGAGATTTTCCAAGGCGCGAAAGCTGTCGCCCTGCTCTCGCGCCTATCGCGGCGGCAAGGGGTTTTAAGCTCGGATCGGATTGCGAATGCGGTCTATCCGTTGATGCGGTTTGGTCGTGCCATAACTCTCAAGGTTTTGGGTCGAAAACCTCTCTGACCAGCGCCGAAATTTCGCGCGTACGAGAAGTTCGGGAATGTCCAAATTGATGGACTGCAGCGCAGCGTGAGTATCCTCGGCCGATGGCAGCAAGGGGCCGATCTTGCCGGATCAGCCTATGCTGAAACTGCGAAAACCTTCGCCCCTCGTGCGGTCGTTAATGGGATGTACCGGCTGCTTCACCCAGCAGGTTAGGCTTGGCCTATACTGCAAATAGGAGAAGTAGCATGGCGAAGAATGATTTTGATGAGCTGATGTCGGTTGGCGTTGATATCGGCAAAGATGTTTTTCTGCGAGATAACGAAGCGCACCAACACGGTTTGCGGACACCCCCTAAATTTTCATCTCGGATCAGATGCCAAAGACGCGTCAATCTTCTTTGAGCGGGTCATGGCCCCAGTTCATAAGAGAGTAACGCCATGCGGAGCTCTCTTTGTTGTTTGATGGGCCGCCCTGAGACATATGGCGTTTGATATAGCCTACGACCTTGCCCATATGGTCCCATTGGTCATCGCTCAAATCATCTTTGTTGGTGTGCTTTATATCGACAATCTTGCGACCTGATTTATGGCCGGTGCTCTCGCCACCATCCGTGTCACCGACTGATTTGGAGGCATCGCTCTTCAGCCAGTCTTCGAGTTCCTGAGGCGCCATGTTCACGAGATCGCGCCATTCAGACCAAATCTCGTCTCTTGATTTCGCAGATGACATAAAACTCTCCTAAACGCTTGTCTGGGCAAAACCTTCCGCAGCCGAGCGGGTTTCGCGCGGCACGCGTGTTGCGGGGGGCCCAAAGCTTAGCAGCGTCTGCGCAGGATAGATCGACGATCCGTGCTTGCAATCGGCCGTATCGACATATGCCAACATACAGCAGAGGCTGGGTTCGACCCGTTGCGAAAGGGCTATATGTGCTATGGGGTTAAGAACCCCCAGTCTCCGGTGCTGGTCTCGTAGAGCCCCATAAGGACAGATGTCGATTCCACGGTGTTCTCTGGGCTGATGGCGATGTCTGCCAATGCCAGTGCTTTGCTGATCGCCCCCTCATTCAACAGGTCCAGATAGAATTGCCTGCCAGCGGAATCTGATGACCGATCCAAAACGTTGAGATAAATTTGCTCAAGGAAGTCTGCGTTCGACAGGGTGGTGACGTCACCAAAGTTTGCGGTGAACTCCGGGCTTGTCATAAGGTCTGCCGCCAAGAACTCATCTGACAAGCCATCCCTCTGTGTGACATCAATATAGAAATTAAGCCCTGGCAGATCGATCGCGCCCTCTCGGTTCAGGGCCGCTTCATAGAGCAAAGCCACACGCTCAGCGATGACAAAGTCTTCGGGGCGCCCCGCCCCTGCGAGCGCCGAACCCGCGTTAAGTTCAATTAGCTGGTCGTCGAAACGGAGGAACTGAAACCCAAAAAGCTTGTCTCTGCTGCCGTCTGTTGCGGTGACAACAGTATAATCAATCCCGCCCACGATATCGAAAGTATCCGACCGACCCTCAAAGTAAGCGGTGTCTCCTGTCCCCGGTTGCGTCGATTGCGATGCAGCGATCAATACATCACTGCCGCCGCCGCCGCCCATAATGTCAGCGCCGTCGCCTCCCCACAGGATGTTGTTGAGCTCATTGCCTCGCAAGCTGTCTGATCCGTCACCTCCGATGGCATTTTCTATAAAAGCGCCGAAGGCGATGCCAACGGTTTCAGTGAGGGCTGTTGTGCCAGAAATTGTTGCCGCGGTAATCGTTGAGCCCACATCACTCAATGTGCCGGGCCTAAGATCGATGGACACACCAGTGGTGATCTCAGAGGCATCAAACGTATCTATCCCCCCAGCATCCCAGATGGTCTCGTGGTATGTCTGAGAGGGGGAGAAGGCATAGATGTCATCTCCAAGGTTCGTGTTCATGTTTGGTCCATAGAGCCATTGGGCCGCGAGTATGTCCAAGATCATGGGTGTCGTTGGAAAATAGGAAAGCTCTCCTTGGTTTGCGGAAATGTCTTCCTCGGTCAGGCTGGGGAGAACCGCGTAGCTCATGATTGTCTGGGAGCGGTAGTTCAATTCTGTAGGAAGTGTTTCATTATTCCAACCTGGGGAAGCCGATACGTCTCCTAGGTTGAAAACCGCATGGCCGAGTTCGTGCAGCACCGTAAGATAAGGCAACTGGCCGGGTTCGAGGTCGCTTTCTTGAAGGCTCTCAAATCCTCCAGCGAGGAAAACATCGCCAGCATGAAGGCCTTGGACTGCCGGGGGTATCGCCTCTGCGCTGAGGCTGTTGGGGGCGTAATTCGGATTGGATAGGGATAGACCGATCCGAATGTCTCCCACGTTTGTCGATGTCTCTGTCATCTCGGTAAAACTGACATCAGCGAACGTAGACCAGCTTTCAAACGCTGCTCTGAAGGCTGCCTCAAGGGAGGCGCTCATTTCGCCTATATTGTCGGTATATTGAGACGGATAAGAGGGCGCGAATGTCGAGGCCATGTCGAAAAAACTGAAAGTAAGCTCAGCCCCCGAGCCGATCGGGCCACCCCACTTTGCGATTGTTATCCCATTCACCTCATCGCGTTCAGAAACAGGGACCTGAAGAGGTTCTCTAGGGGCCAAAAGGGCATCAATGTAGCTTGTGCCGCTTGTGCCGGTCATTGATGTCGTTTCGGAGTTGATGCTTGGAGAAACCATGGGAAACCTTTCGATTGTTCGAGCGCCTAGAACATCTGCCACCTCACTGCTTCTCATGAGGGTAGTGCACGGCGGAAATTCTGCATAGTAGTTTGCGATCTGCCTGATTTGCCGCAGCGGCGCTTATCGAATGCACTTCACAGTTGCAGTGGTGCGGAGGTGATCTGTGGGAGCGACGCTTGCGCGGAAACGGAAATTTAGTACTCTTTCCGATGGCACCCAGAACCCAGGCCCATGCCTGCGCTGAGGCCCGAAGCGGCCGAAGGCTAAATGGGCCCAGTGATTTCTAAAGTTGGTCAGCCACCGCAAATTAAAGAGGATGCGTGCCAAGGGGCAGGGAGCTGAAATGCCAAGGTGCAATGCTCACAGCGACAGAGGTGTCAGGTGTTCAAGAAGCTGAAAAATTACATGCTTTATGGGAAATGGACCGAGTGTCAGCATTTGCATGAAGAGATCGACAGTAAGTATCTGATTATTTGCGCAGATTGCGGAGCATGCCTGAGATGACTCAAGCGGTCAGCTTGCGACCTGCTCCGGGCCTAGGAACGTCTTCTTTAAAGTGACGCTGGCGCCTGCAGGGGCCAGCCGAATGGACCAAATTCGGAAGAATCCGGAGATTTCCAGGCTGCTGTAGAAGCCTTGAACAGATGTGATTGCAGAGACCTGGTGAGGCGGCGGCTCACGACAGTACCCCTCTGTTTAAGGGGTGCGGTTGTGAAGCTTGTGGGATTGGGATGTAGCCGGGCAGAGCTGCCCGTCCCGGCTACATCTTTTAGGGCGTACCATGCTTATGTGCGCCCCAACTTGGGGGAGAAGAAAAGCGCACTAGCCCCTGAACAGGAACTTAGTGCCAAATTTGCAGAGCTCAAGAAAACGAGCTCGAGGTGCATTTACGCATCCCTTGTACGTCTTATAGGGGGGGGGCGCTCATCGGCCCCCAGTTTTCCGGCAGAGCACACCTTTTGTTGGCTGTGCCGTTCGCCCCGGGATCTTTGGAAGCAAAACAAAAGGCCGCGCTATCAAGATAGCATGGCCTTTCAAGTTAATAGCCGCTTAAGGAGGGGCGTTTAATCAGCGGACTGCAATTACTGAGACGCAATATCAACCGCGAGGTCCGACGCCATATCCGATGTTGCGTCGCCGATTGTGTTAAATGCCAAAATCGCCAGACCTACGATAGCAGCGGTCAAGACAACCCAGTCCACTGTTACTGCACCGTCTTCGTTCCTGAGGAACTTCTTCACATTTACTAAGTGTTTCATGCTGGGGCCCTTTTACATGATTTTGATACGCTAAAGTATTGATGATTAAAGGCTAAATTTTGTCCAAAGTCGAAAATATAGGAGTGATTTTGCGATATTCGTCGGGGAATATTTTGCTCTCAGCTGAGGTGAGAGTGAGAGCAGCTACTGCTGCAAAAAAATAGATTGAGCGAACATGCTGGTTACAAACGAAGAGCATTTTGATGCCCCTTTGCATGCGCCAAGCTTGCATGGAAAAGGCCGCGCCAATCAAATTGACGCGGCCGTTCAGGGTGCTGGGCGCTCCTTGGAGGGGAAGACGCCCTAGTATTGAGAGATACCAACCCTGAATATCAAGCAGCTAAAGCCTGTTGTTACAGATCTTCAGATGCGGAAATATTAAGTACTTGCGTCAGCATTAGATGCGGTAATCTCAGATGCGATGTCAGACGCCATGTCAGATGTTGCACCTTCGATGGCGCCGAAGGCGACAACCGCCAAGCCGACAATAGCTGCTGTGAGCACAACCCAGTCGACTGTAACGGCGCCATCTTCGTCACGGGAGAAACGCTTCATATTCAGAGAAAATTTCATGGTCTGTTCCTTTTGCATGTGTTCTATGAATAGGTATAATCGTGGGATGAGACGAAAGTTTGTCGCTCAAAGCCGATATATTGTTAACTTTGTGTTATTTTTTGGGCGCCTTATAAGGCGCATCGAGATGTGCTGGTTACTCTCGATGAAGGAGGCCGAGACAAAGATGATCGGCCTGTCGCTTCGAACCCTATTCTACCCCGATCGGCAACCATAGAAGGGTTCCTGCACGCCTCGTGTGGTGGGTGCCTTATGCCGAGGACATCGCAAAGATGGCTATGCTCTTTTGCTCACATCGAGGGGCCCTTTAGGAGGATTTTTCCTCTGTTGGCCTGGACTTCCATTTTTAGAGCGGCGGGCAAGCCTTCGGCTTGGCGAGAGTCCGAAATCTCCAAGCAGGCTTTTGGCGCACTATGGCAGAGCACAACCCGGTGACCGGTCAACTGTTGCATCCGAAAACTAAGCGCGAGGTCGCTTTGAAGATGGGCAGCCTTCGCGCTATCTAATGTCAGCACATCGCCGTAGACGAGGACCGGTCGTTCGATAACCGGGTCTATCTCACGTAATGTAGCGCCCACCATACTCGTTTCGGCCTGCCAAGGACGGTGTTGGGTGTAGTGAAGAAACGTCTGCAACAGATAGGAAAGAGCCACCAGCAGCGTCAGATTGCGCATCAGACGTCCGGCTAGAGTAGGGCTTTCACTGAGCAGGGCTGTCGCGCGCACGACGATCACAGCGTAATAGAGCCACGCGAAGCTAAATGCACGTGCAGGTACGACGACACCTAGCTTGAGAGCCTGCAACACCATCAAGGCCATGCCGACCCATAGTCCAGCATGCAAATAGAGCGCTTCGCCTGGGGCTCGTTTGATCAAGACGCACGTTGCAATGAGCAATAAGCCTATATGGAAATAGGCGGCTGGTAGAAAATTATAGGAGCCGACCGCCAATAGGAGCTCAAATGTATCCTTCACTACAGCCAGGTTGGTGATCATACCTTTCAGATCACCGGCAGGTGCTGCATTCCGCCAGTCTGCGAGCGGCACACCGAATACACCGTGAACGTGCCAGTTTACCGCGTATGTCAGTAAAACGGCGACAGCAAAGCTGCATATAAAGAGTGTCACAAGCCCCATCAAATCGCCCAGGGAGCGCTCACGCGTGCGCATGAGGCATACAGCCAGCAGGATCAACGAATAGGTTGGGTAGGCCCAAAAGCTGATGATGACGAAGATGGGTAGCAATGCGCGCAGGCTGCGTTGCGATAGCCCGCATCCTAACACTGCATATAGTGTGACGACTGCGAGGCCGGGAATCAGCGTGTTGAACCAAAGAGAAATAAGAGTGGCAGGAGCTGATCCCAAGATGAACAGCGACAAGGCCGCTATGAACCACGGATGTCCTTCGCGTCCCATAGCAGCGACAGCGAGAGCGGCGGCCAGAAGGGCCCAAAGGATCTGGTAGACTGCAAAGTTCAGCCATGCGGGGGTCTCTATGCCGCGTAGATGCCAGATGTAATTAAGCCAGCGTCCCTCATGCAGTGTTTTGTTCCAGAACAAATCTGCTTCGCCGAAAAGTGCAGGATAATCATCGTGCCGAATAAAGGGGTCTGTGAGGTTGGGGAGCGACACGACGCAAACGGCCAATAGGGTCACCCAGAACGCTCTTAGGAGAGGGTGCCTGACGGCACTTTTAGGCAGTGCGTCTGGTGGGGGAGCGGCGTATGCCGTGCAATCTGTCGCGAGTGTCACATGGCACCTCTTTTATCGCCAACGCGCGCGGCGAGGACCCGAGCACGGGCTTGAGCGATCCGCGTCACGGTGTTTTGCGGCAGACGTGGCATGACAAGGCGACGGAGTTTCCATCGGATATCCCCTCCCTCTTTGATTGATACGCCTTCGGGCACCCGATGTTGGGTAATGGAGTACGGCGAGGCTGAATGCGAGGCCATTGGCGGTCCCTGAACCCAAACCGAAGCGCAGGAAGGTGAGGTAGAGCCCTACGTAAAGAGCGGCGACCAGGGCCCCTATGAACGCGAATGAAAAAACCCGATTGGAGTGAAGCACACCCTCAACCCACTTCACGCAGGGGAAGTAATGCGGCGCTGCGTGTATCTTCGGATACAAAGTAGAGAGGTCGGTTTTTGGCCTCGATATAGAGGCGCCCAATGTACTCTCCTAAGATACCCAAGGTCAGCAATTGCACCCCCGAAAACAGGCTGATGGCCAACACAACAGAGGCCCAGCCGGGGGCGGTCTGATAAATAATCAACGAATAGGCCACATAGACCATCATCAGTGCGGCAAACCCAAGGCTGGCGAAGGACATGCGGGTCGCGAACTTCAGAGGTTTGGTCGAAAATGCCGTCATTGCATCGGCTGCAAACCGCATCATCTTGCGGAGAGGGTATTTCGTCTCGCCGAGCGCGCGCGGCGCGCGGGTGTACTCGATGCCAATCTGACGAAAGCCGGCCCAAGCAAACATACCGCGAACAAAACGCGCGCGCTCGGGCATTAGCAAGACAGCATCAAGCGTTTTGCGGTTGACCAAACGGAAGTCTCCGGTGTCTTGAGGGATATCGACATCGGACATTGCGTTCAGTGTGCGGTAGAACGCCCAAGCTGTTGCACGTTTGAAAAGTGTCTCGCCTTGTCGTTCGCGGCGGCGTCCGTAGACCACGTCATAGCCGTGGTCCATCAAGCTCATCATGTCGCCCAGCAATTCAGGGGGGTCTTGCAGATCGGCATCGAGCATAAAAATGCGCTCGCCTTGGGCGGCTTCAAGACCCGCCGTCAGTGCGATCTGGTGGCCGCGATTGGCGGATAGTTTGATGCCACGCAAACAAGGGCAGGTCGTACGGGCGCGCTCGATAGCGGCCCATGTTCCATCTGTAGAACCGTCATCGACCAGCACAATTTCTGCGCGTGTTCCATAAGAGGCGATCACCTGAGCAAGGCGGTCTATCAAGCCAGGAATTGACGCTTCTTCGTTCATGCACGGCACAACAACGGAGATCAACATAGGGCTACCTTGGTATCTGATTTCGTTCACATTCGCGTTAAGGATTTAGCGATAGAATGTGTCTTCATTAAGGTAGGATTTAGCCCTCAGGGATGTGGATCAATTGGCGGTTACTTGGTTACTCTTTGGGGGTGCGCGCCTAAGCGATCTGCGGCTCTACTTGGGTCACGTCAGCGGCGTTGGCGCATGGAGGTTTTGTGCGTTTGGCGTGCTTAAGAGATCCCGAGCGAGCAAGGCGGCTTGCGTCCGGTTGTCGACGTGCAGTTTGCGCATGACTTGCCGCACGTGGCTTTTTACCGTGGCTTCGGATAGCTCCAGATCTCGGGCGATCTCTTTGTTGGAGTGGCCATTTGCAAGGGCGTAGAGCACCTCGTACTGACGGCGGGTGAGGTCAGGATTGTCGGGGTTTTCTGCTGCAAGTAGTTGGATTGGCCCCAAAGGCGCTTCCGCGGGTTGCGGCAAATAGGACATTTCAGAGGGAGCAGCTTCAGAAGCCCGCACATGTGGGACATAGCGCCCCCCTGCGATAATAAACCCAAGCGCTGCGGAAAGAACTTCAGGTGTCTCTGAGGCATTCAGGACACCATGCAGGTCCAGGTCCAGCGCGACATTAATACATTCAGCGGATTGAGTGTCGACGATGACGGCAACCGGCTTGTTTGACAGGCGCATTGCCGCCTCAATACGTGCGCGCCCCTCGACGCTGCCAATGCGCTGTGATCCTAAAACGATGAGCGTGAGGGCGGGTGTGCAGGCATTTAGTTCCAGCTCACTGGCTTCTCGAACAATAAAACCATTTGGTTCAGCCCAAGTGTTCAGCTGATTGGCATATGCCGCCCGTCTGAATGGCAGTGTATCGAGCAGTACAATGAGAGGCTCCTGAGCAGACATGTATTAATACCTTTGGACGCGGCGGGCGTTCTGGAATGTAGCCGAGTGCCATTGTCCATTGTAATCGGATCTACGGGGCTTGTTAAAAGTATCGGATAACGATGAAAATTGGCTAAGACTGTAACGCATTATGCCCATAATAAGGCTTAAAAATCAACATGAACGCGGGGTTGGGTGGGCAAGGCTGACCGCATTGCGATCTGTGCGCTCTAAAAATCTGCAACTAGTGCATTGTTATTTATGTATTTTATTTTTTACTTGTAGAAGAGCGCTTCGTTTCCGGTAAGATAACAATGCCGTAAAACATCGCGCAGTGTTGCGTGTGCGTATATGGTGGCCACGATACTGGCGAGGGCGGAAGCGATCGTGAAGCCAAGTGCGGTCGTGCCATAAACGGCAGATAGAATCGCTGTGCTTGCCACGTTCGTCATCACAAACAACAGCTGTAAGGTTAGGAAGGCCTGTTTGCGATTGCACAAAATGAGCACCGCTGAAGTCGATAAAAATAGAATGTGTAGCAGCGAGCCGATAAGGGCAGTGCGCAAGATCAAAAATTGGTCGAGCAGTAGGCCCGCGAGAGAAGCGGCTGCAGGGGCTAATAAAAGCAGCAGACCAGAGAGGGCGAGTTGCGTCAGTAAGGTGCGATGAATACCCCGCCAGAGCTTTGCAGACAGCGCTTCACCAGCCTGTTCTGCAGCCTTTAGCGACGCGCCATGGGTCAATGTGCTTTGAAATTGTGCCATCGCATGACGGGCAGGGCTTTCAAAATGGATAGTCAGAGCAGCGAGCCCGGGAACGGCTGAGAGATGCGCCAGAAACAAAGCGCTGTCATATGTCGGAGAATGTGCAAACCCGGCTGTTGAAACCAAGCCATTCGGCCCGGCCCAAGCAATCCATTTATCGGCCCAAATCCCTGCGATTGCAAAAAAAGCGCCGGCGGCGAGGGGCCAGGTAGTCCCGGCGGTTTTCCTCAGGTCCACGACTGTCTTGCGCAGTAAAGCGGGAGGCAGATCAATAGCGTAGAACGGAGCCAAGCAAAGCGCAAAAGAAAGAGCGATCCCGGCGGTGAAGCACCACACGAGAAGGGCGCCGCTGATGGAGAACTGAATGCTGAATTGACACAATGTCAGGGCCAGCCCCATGCCGGCCGCAAATGACAAAACCAGATGTGGGCGAAGCCGACAGGCATTCATGATGATAAATGCTGTCCACATCATAGCAGAGGAGGAAGTTAGGACGACAAAGGCCAGCGCGAGTTCCGGATCGCTCAGCCGCAACGCAAATACAACCACTGCCGCCAAGGCTTGGGCGGTGATACCTGCAAGCCCGCAGGTGACGAGCATAAGTGCTGCTAGGGCGGAATCGTGATGCGGCGGCTCTGCGGTATTGGTGATCAAACGTGCAGCGGTCACTCCAAGAGGGGCCGCCACCATAGGTGCGATCATAAAGGCATATACCACCGTAAGACGGATATCTTCCAATGCCTCTGGGGCAAGCCACCGTTCAGCGGTCCGTCCTATTAAGGCCAGCGTCACAACAGCGAGAACCCACGGTCCAGCGGCGACGATCAGGGCTTCTAATACTTTGCGTATTGGGCTCAGAAGCGGCCCATCGAGCCACCAGTCCGTTTTGGACATGACCCCATGAAACCTGTTGATCCAGCGACGTCTCATGGAGAAAGCTCGCGATAAAGGGCCCCATATGCCCCAGAAGAAATTTCAGAGGTAAAGCTGGTTTCTACGCGTTTGCGCAACACTTCCCCACAGGATCTGCGCAGAGTGTCATTGGACAGCAAACGAATGACGGCTGCACCAAGAGCGTCCGGGTCCATGGGGGGCACCACAAAGCCGCCCCTACCGAGTGCAGGGGCTTCATCTGCCGTGCCCTCCAGGATTTCTCTGCACGATCCAACATCGGTTGCCACACAAGGGATGCGCGCGGCACCGGCTTCGAGCAGGACAAGGGGCTGGGCTTCACTGATTGAGGTTAAAAGCATGACATCAAGAGAGGGTAGGATGTCAAAAATGTTCATTCGGCCCGTGAAGCGCACGGTATTTTCCAACTGCAGTTCGGCCACGCGGCGCTTGCAGGCCTCGAAATAGTTTGGATCTTCGTCGGTCGGACCGATGATAAGGACTTCCACATCTGGTACAGATTGGCGGATGACCGCGGCGGCGCGGATGCAGTTTTCGATGTCCTTGATGGGCACCAACCGCCCGATAAGACCGACGGTAGGGCGGGCTTTATTTTGCACAGGGCAGAGCCCTTCAAATTTTTCCAACATAATGCCATTGGGAATGATCGACATTTGCTCATCTCGCGCGCCTAAAGCGCGCTGGAAGGTCTGGTTCGCCCCGTAGAGCGTGGTGATGCGATCTGCCTGCGCGTAGGCGACTTGGGCAAAGCTATCAAACATTTGGGTCCATAGATCGCGCACGTCACGGCGCCTGTCATGAACGGCAAATCCTTTGTGAATACGATCCTCCAACCAATCGGCCATCAACAGATCAATTCGTCTTTCATTCGTATAGATGCCGTGTTCGGTTATGGCCGAACGTGCGTTCATCTCGCGGGCTGCGCGAACGGCATAAAGTCCAGCATAACCTGTAGAGATCGCATGATAGATTTTTGCCCGGGGGAGGGGGGCCGATAAAATGGACATCAAGCCTCCTACGAGGGTGCGCCAAGCCCAGAATGTATCGCTATAGGAGGCTTCAGGAGCGAGCGCGCGCGCGCAGATATTGAGCGCCTCCCATGCGGGTTGCGAGGAGATGAAATCAGCGTGGTCGGGCTGCACCTCTTGCCAAGGCAAAGCGGGAAGGGTGCGCCCTATGGGGGTGGTCGCGATTTGGCAAAGTGTTTCAAAAGCATCCACATCGGCGGCATCCCAAAAGCGCTGGAGAGCGTCACCATAGATTTGACCGTCAAGTAAAGGACGGCCCATACGTGGGCGGCGTGCCTCAGGGGCCAATGGTAAGACCCGAAAATCAGAAACATTTGGGGGGAGTTCATATTTGATTTCGCGGGGATGATGATCTGCGGTGATCGCAACAATCGCAAATGTAAGGTCAGGCTGCGCGCGAATGAGCCAGTCAAGCCATGAAGAAACGCCGCCTGTGATAAAAGGGTAGCATCCTTCGACGACGATGCAGACATCCACTTCACCTTGAGCGGTCATTTTTGACCTCTATTCGGGCATGTGTGAGCGCTATGTGCGATCTGCTCAAGGTCCAACAATGTCTGTGGGTCCACAAATCCCGACTTCGAAATCGTTTGAATTTCGGCCGCCAGGGCAGAAGCATTCAAACCGGTTTCTTTCGCCATCACCCTGCGCGCGCGATCGGCGTAAATGTCACGCAGCTGTGTTAAGACGGCAGCAGACTGAGCGCGTATGGCGGGGATATCAGAGACTTGAGCGCGGTCTAAGGCGGGGCGCAACTCTGGCGTAAAGTAGCGTGCAATGGCCGCCAAAGCGGCTTGCTGCTCGCGTAAGCTTCCCGATGAAAATACCGTCACAAGAGGTAAGACGGCCCGGTCGCGCATCAGCGGTCGGCGCCCTTGGGCAATATCTTGAGCAATACGTTCCGCGCGGGTTGGTTTGCAAAGGATCGGGTCTGGCGTGGGCTGCGCGGTCCAACGCAATGGGCTCGTCGCCAAGAGTAAGACTGGACCACAAAGCGGGCCGAAGGTCACCGCGGAGGTAGCAAAAAACAGGGCGGCTGACCGGTCGCGGATCATCAATATGCTTACAAGAGCTGTGGCGAGGCTGGCATATAGAGCCACTGCGATCCAAAGGCCAAACTTGAGCGCAATGAGGGCTGTGATCAGGCCAATGAGCGTCATGCAGATTGCGCAGGCCCGTTGCAAAGGAATGAGGTTACTCACGATCCCAAGTATCAGCCTGCTGGCTTTCTGGCGCTTCCAGTTCGCGGCTCAGGCGCTCAATGGCGATGCGGGACAGTTCCGATATGATCTCTAAGCGGGCTGTCGCGGCGTCTGCGCTCTCGCGGTCAGGAGCGTAATAGATCACGAGGGCCGTCATATCGTTGTCTGTTTTGGGCTTCTGGCGGGCGACCCGCAACGCGCCTTCCTGAGAAACCCCCAGGTCTTTGAGCAATATCGTATGTGAGCGGCCCTTTTTGCCCTCGAGATTTTTAGTGATTAACTGGGCCAAAGTGGTGGCGTCACTCTCATTTTCGGGTGTCGTTCCGATCACAAACTCGCCGCGCCCTTGGGCCGAGACGACCAAGGCCACCGGGCCATCGAAAAGAGCGTCGGCAGCGTCTTCAAAACTATGCGGTAGATCTGCACCATACGATCCTGCCAACGCTGCAAGTTCGGGCAAAGCACGGTGGAAAAGAGCCTCTTTGGGAGCTGTGTCGGGTTTGGGAGCTGTGTCGGGTTCTGGGGCCACACCCGAGGCGGCTTTGCTTTCCAGAGCCGCCACCATGCTGTCCATGCGTTCCACCTCTTCAGCAAGGCTGCCGGATATCTTTTCAAGGCGCACCACCTCGGCCCGTAACCCATCCGTCTCTTCGATCTCTTTTTGTCGGTAAAAGCCAACAATCAGGGCGACAACAAACCACTGTAAAGGAAGCACCGCTGCGCGGGCTGCGTAAACGGTAGCGCTTTCGTCGATGAGGCGTTCGGGAAGGCCGACCAAAAGGGTGGCAATGACACTGGTGATGGCCCCCACGGCGACGCCATTTTGCATCGCGGCAATGACGATCACAATCCAGAAGGGGTGCAAGGCTAGGCTGCTAAAATAACCAGGCTCAAGAAAAAGCAGTTCCGCGCCCGCGATGATCAGCAGCAAAACAACCGACCCCAGCAATCCTCGTTGGAAGGTTTCGCGGGGACGGGGAGTTCGGTGAACGGTGTCGCTTTGCAGTCGCGTAGCGCTCATTCTTGATGGTCCTCAGCAGAGACAAGAATTGTATCGTCGGGCGGCTCGACGATGACAAGGTCTCCGGGCAGTAAGAGGAAATCTTTGTGGACTTCAAGCGTCTGGATTTGCGATCCGCGGCGCCGTTCTACGCGAATAGTGCTATCGGCTGTACCACCAAGGTCCATGATTTGGGCTTCGACGGAGACGATTTCAGCGTCCAGCGCGTTGCGATCGGCCAGGGTTTCAGCCACAGAAAGGGCAAGTTTGCTATCCGCTTGCGCGTAAGAAAAGGCCACATCACGGTCATGGCGATCAAGAGCATGACGGGCTTCACTGACGCGGCTTTCTGCATCTTCCACGGTAAGATCAAGGTCACCAAGTCGTCCGTTGAGGGTATCAAAACGCAATTCGTCATATCTGCGACTGGTGCCGCACCGTCCGCGGCAATCTTCACCGATCTCGGCCTCTAATTGATCGCGCTGACGGCTTAGCAGCGCGTAGCGTGCGCGTACTGAATTGCGCCGTGTTTTGGCGATTTCCAATGTGTTCTCTAGATCGGCGCGTATGGCGACATCCCGCGCCTTACGCAAAGCTGTTTCAGCCAGAGCGGCTTGGAGAACGGCGGTCTCTCCATGGACTCTGTCGCGACCCAGCTGAGTGTGCAGTGACTTGACCCGATCAGACGGGAGGCTCAAATCTTGCGCGCCGGCACGCTGTGCCGTCAGACGGGCATGGCGTAACATGAGCCCCGCCCGCAAGGTTCGCAATTCACGGCTGCGGGCATCTAAAGTGCGATATAGAGCTGTATCTGCCGTGCCCCCATCTGCGCCGGCTTTGGCCAGAAGCGCGCGCACGGAGAGGTTTGGGGTGAACTCATAGCTTCCCGGCGAGATTACAGTGCCTTGTATGAGGACGGGCGGACGCGTCTCGAATGAGGCGGTGACCGTTGCCGCGATGCCCATTTCGGCTGCCAAAGCTGTGCTCACAGGGCCTTCCAAACAGGCAGGCCCTTGCCCGGCAACGGGCAGGCGGCCGATGCCTGGTACCGCAATTTCTCCTGCCGCATCGACGGTGAAGGTGCCAGAAAGATCACGTCGTTCAAAGCGTTCCGTACTGTTTGCTGCCTGAGCGAAGACCCGCAATGTGAGGCGGTCCCCGGAGACGACGAGGTCGGCTTCTGAGGTACTGTGCTCGCAGGATTTTTTAGTGAAAAGAGTTTCACTCACGCTTGGCAGTTTTTCAGAAGAGCGCGCCGCTGCAACTGTAAAATCGGGCTTGGTGCGGCTGGCAAGGACCGGTGTTGTATGGTCTGTTGCCGCCAAGTGAACTAAAGGAGTTGTGTCGGGAATCCGGGTGGCGAGCGCTGGCAAGTTTTCGATGCCACCCACTGCAACCAATGCAACAAGGCCCAGGCCAGCTTTGGAAAGCGTCGCGGTTAGCATGCTGGTCCTTTCTACACGAAGGGAAGCCCTAACGTCTTAAACAAAAAGTTTTTTTACATTTTACTGCTGCCTTATTCTTTCCACAATCCTCCATAAGGTGGGTCTCGCCCATTTCATGCAGAAGTTATAATTCGAAAGGTGCATCGATGGCGTACTTTTGGCTTGGGGTGTCACTCTTTTTCGCACTCTGGTGGTATCCACGTGCATCGGAAGCCGCCTGCGCGGGGGAGCGGTTTTTGCCGAACCGCGTGATTGCGCTGGTCGACCAGCGCGAAGAGACCTCTTTCGAAACAAGTCGCATCGCGCGCCATCTGGCAGGACCTTTGGCTCAAAAAGGGTTGTTTCCTCTTTATGTGGATGTCGCATCACCCCTTCCTGCTACGTTTGATAGAGCCCCTATCGCCGGTGTCCTAAGCTGGTTTTCTTCTGATGTGCCCGCCCCCCAAGGGGTCGCGGATTGGCTTGCTGCAAAAGAAAGAGAGTGTGGTAGAGCGCTGCCCCATGTGGCGATCGGTGAACTGGGGGGCGCCCCCCTTTGGCATCAATTTGGTGTAGACCGGGCCCGGGCGGCCATCTTGCATGATGGCGCGCGCGATAAGATTGAAACTGCCCGAGGCTGGAAGTCGCCCGAAGGATTGCTCGAGGTGCCACCGGGGTTGGTTGTGGCGCCCGTGGTTCCCTCAGGGGGCGTGCCGATTGTGCGGATGAGCGCGAACGATGGCGCGCCCCGGGTACTTGGGTTTCAGCGCGGCATTCAAACGTGGCTTTCGGACCAGCTTTTGGCGGATCGCGCAGAAGGGACCGCCGCCGCAGTCGATCTGGCGCGTGTTTTTTTGTCTTATACTGGCACAGATCCCACTCCGGTGCCGGATCTTGCAATGTTTCAGGGACGTCGCATCGCTCTTTCAATGCTGCTTGCAGAAGGATGGCAACTTCGCGCCCCGCCTTCGGGAGGGGCGTCTCTTGGCATCCCGGTCTATGCTTTTGCCCGCCAGATCTTCGAAGCAGAAGGCGCCCCCGTTACCTTTGGTTGGCCTGAGCCTTCTCTTCAGGAGCTCTCCGATGAACCCGGTGCTGCAGCTGCAGCAAGCGCTCTGAAAAAGGCGCGCCATGTCCACAGTCTTCCTCTTACAAAGGCTGACGGTTTTCTGTCTTTTGGGTCACCTGTTGTTCTTCGGCTCTTGTCCGCAAGTCAGGGAGGGTGGGGCGCATTCCCCCTGCCTGATCAAGTCGCAGTGGCCCCGCTTATCGGACCTTCAGGGTTTGGCGACCCAACGGGCTTGTATGCGCGCGCCACAGCGGTCGCACGGAGTGAGAGGCCGTGGCCTTTTGCGCCAGATACGCTCGTGGTGCGGGCACAAGATTTGCTTACAGAGAGCGGACGGGCAGCTGTGATACAGGTGCGGGCGCTTCATACTTCAAAGGACCGGGCCGCAATGAGTGTGGTTCAATACGCTGAACTGCTAAAGGGTGCCGTTTCTACCCAGATCGAGCCTCTCGGGTCGCATGTATGGCGGATCGCCAATCGCGGTGCCTTGCACACAGTGCGGTTTGATCGCCCGGGAAATTTAGCCCTAGATATGGGCCGCAGCATGGGGGTGTTGGGGTCTTGGCGGTTGGGCTCTGCACTGTTCATCGCGTTGGACCCGGCCATTGAGACGCCTGTGATCGCTTTAGGTCCGAAGCACAGCTTCACAGATGCTGCTTTGCAAGCAATTGAACTGATCGAGGCGGGTCCAAAGCTGGAGCGCTTGCACCGTGACGGATGCCGAACGACGGCTCTGGTCGAAGGCACAGGTCAGATCACCGTCCGGGCGCCGCTCAAACCCGATATCCGCCTTGCGCAGGACCGTTTGCCCGTCTTTTCATCTGGGCCGAATTTATGGCAATTTATGGTGCCAGACCATCTTGCAACATCAAGAGAGCTAACCTTGATGGTAGGGTGTCCTTGATGCGGGACCGTGACATCGTATTGCCCCTTGTTTTGTTTGTGGTCTTTGGGGTCGGTGCTGCTTTTTTTCTGGTGCCCAAGGGGGAACTGGATCAAGAGGCACAACTGACCTCATTGTCTGAAACCCAGGCGCTGAGCTTGCTCAATGCAGCAAAAGACCCTCTTTCACCGCCTCTTGCTTTTCGGCAAGCAGAGTTGACGGCCGCCACAGGCAACGGCGCATTGGCCGATAGATTGTTGGCAGACCTCACAGCGCGCACCGGACCCACAGCCAGTATTGCAACTGCCCGTGCCGATCTTGCGTTTCGCGCCGGCAATCTACGACAGGGAGCAAATTACCTTGCCGCTGCTCAAAGCCTTTCGCCAAACGACAACCAGCGCCAGAAGTTAGCGGATACCTATCGCCGACTTGGCGATAGCGCCGCAGAACGCACAGTCCTCTCCACGGTCCCATTGACGAAGCTGACGGCTTCAGAGCGCATCCGGTTGGTTGATCTCATGGCGGCGGATGGTGCGATTTCGCAAGCATTGGATGTGGCGCATTCCGCTTTGCTATTGCCAGGACAGAATAGGTCAGCTTTAGCAGAACGCTTTGCTGCGATTGCCCTGAGCGCAGAGCAGCCCGATCTGTTGATCCAAGCGACCCCCATTGTACTCTCAGAGCCAGATGGGCCAGCCATGATGATGTCTATTGCCAAGGTGATGACGGCGCGGCCACGTCTCGCAAAGACATTCGCTGCAGCCGTGGTCTCTCAAGTGCCGGATGCCAGAGCTCTTTTAACAAAAGCATTTACGGAAGTGAGGCTTTACGACGCTGCGCGCTTGATGATCCAGCCTTGGGTGACCTTCGGCTCGGTGACAACCGAGGGCTGGGAGGCCGTTATACTTTACGCCGATAGAAGTGGTGACATTGGCCCTCTCAAACATCTGTTGCAGCAAATGCCGGTACAGGAACAACCACCAAAGAACGTGTTTTTGCCTCTCATACGATACGATGGCGAGGGCGCGCTCTTGCCTTATCAGCTTTGGTTGACGCCTGAGTATCTTGAGAAAGCCCCTCTGGTGGACGCAGCATGGGCGCTGACACGGCAGCGACCAGATGAGGCATTTGTTGCTTTGCAGCAGGGTGTACAAACGCTCCATGACCAGACGCTATGGCTTGCCCTCGCGCGAAGGCTGCAGGGTACGGAGTATTTTGACCGTTTGCAGGAACTGTCGGGCGATGCGCTTGATCCTTAAGAGCCTGTTGCAAAGCCGGTCTTCTCCGTATTCGTTCAGGTCCTTAGAAAAGACGGGGGTCGTCAAACTCGACCGCGGTCCTAAAAGATCAAGCTCCGCACGACGCCACCCCCGCCACTGCCCCACAGTTTGCAGTGCTGGGTATTGGCTCCCTTTTGTCTCAGGAACCAAGATTTGCATAAGACAAGGCTCCGCGTGACAGGATGGTGAGTTTTATGTCCAGCCGCTCTATTCGTTGGCAATGGATTGCGGAAGCCTGTAACTTTCTCCAAGTACCGGTCTTGGCGGTCAGCATTCCGCCTGAATATGACTGGTTTTTTTGACGCGACCCAAGATAACGTCAACTTTGGCATGGATATGAGCTTCTATGCACGCGGCGTAATCGACGCCGCTGAACTTAAGGAAGCAAGCATCGTAAGGATGACCCCGGACGGTAGTAAGCCGTTGGATCGCAAGGTGGCCTTGGATAAGGGCATCAGAGCTTCTCAACGCCTGTAAAGCTTTCAATGAAACAGTTTTCCGTCCCTTCAATCGTTCGGATTTCCTCAATGGGGACGAGCCCGCCCCCAAGAGGCGGTTGGTGCCACTCAAGGCCTCGGGAATCTGGATGCGTTCGCGCTTGAGTGATCGCTCTTGATATCCTATGGCCACGTGTCACATTATATGCGACACGTGGCGCGATCAAAGGAGAGCTTTCATGACTGCAACAGCTTCATCCGGCCTCGGCGGTAAGCGTCGAGCACCACCAAGATCGGCTAAGGTTAAGGCGCATGTTCTGGATACTGAGAACCGGGTTCACCTCAATTTAAATGAGACTTTTGGAGCCTATCATCTGTTGGGTGGCGCCGACATATTCGCAGATGTGGTTAAAAACTCGCTGGAAGCTCACGATGAGATAATGAAAGGCTTCTCAGCAGATGCCTTAATCCACCTGGTTGAGAGCGTCTCAGTACTCTCAACCGGTGATGCGCTAGCGAAAGCTATAGGCATGAGTTTGCGTACGCTTCAGCGTAAGAAAGCAAGTTCGAAGGTTGATCGCCTGTCAACTGAGCAAAGTAGCAGAGCATGGCAGTTTGCTGAAATTCTAGCTCAAGCAATTAGTGTTTTAGGCGACCAAGAAACAGCAGAAAACTGGATGCTAGAGCCTGCTTTTGGCCTCGATAACCGGCGCCCAATTGATCTTCTATCTACGACGGCCGGAGCTGAAGCCGTAGAGAACTACCTTACCAGGCTGGAGTACGGAGTTTATACGTGACCCCGCTTCCATCTCCAATCGGTTCTGGAGAATTGCGGTTCTGGCGACTTGATCAAAAACGACATGCTCCCACTTGGTCATCGGGTGAAGGTTCGTTTCAGGTCGGGGGCCGCTGGAATTCTGTGGGCGTGCGAGCAGTTTACTGCGCAGTAGATCCCTCCACAGCAATCCTTGAAGTTGCTGTGCACAAAGGTTTCAAGGCACTTGATACTGCTCCACACACTCTGACATCAGCTCGCGTTATCGATCTTAATGACGTTCATGTTCTAGACGTGAGCGATATTCCGAATTCTAATTGGCTGGTTCCGGGTGCACATGGACCGGGACAGAAATCGTTCGGCGATGAGCTGCTGAAAGATCATATTTTTGTACTGATCCCGTCGACGGTCAGTCGGCATAGTTGGAATCTGATGTTCGATGCAGAGAAAGCTAAAGATCGGTTTGATGATATCCAGCAAGAGCCCTTCGCCTTGGATCCTCGGCTGCACGTCTAAGGTATCATCAAAAGATACCCCTACGGCCTCCAATGCTCTAAAATGTACCCATATAGAACACGTTAAGGAGGACACGGCAGCGACCAGATGAAGCGTTTGTTGCTCTGCAGCGGGGCGTGCAAACGCCACATGACCAGAGGCTATGGCCTGCTCTCGCGCGAAGGCTGCAGGGTACGGAGTATTTTGACCGTTTGCAGGAACTGTCGGGCGATGCGCTTGACCCTTAAGGGCCTGTTGCAAAGCAGGTCTTCTCCGGCGCCGCGGGACGCTTCTCAATAACCAGTGAGCTCGAGGTTAAGGAGCACTGGGGACAGGCGGTGCAAGTGAAGAGAAACTGCCATCCAGAACAATATAGGGCGCATACCCTTTGACGTGCGCTCTATTCACCATGTCTTCGGCTTGTGCCTTCGCGGCGAAGTCCAGTGAGAGAACCGGAATGCCTTCGGCAATGTAGTCTTCTTGCAAGGCTGTATGCAAAACAGGGGTATCTGCGCCGCCAAATCCATCTTCGATCATAATGCCGTCGATCGCAGCACGATACGTGTTGAATGCAGCTCGGCTTTTCGACCCGGCATCTCGGCCTACAAACACGCCATTATTGACAATAATCAGAGCGTTACAGCGCACTGTCCGCGCTTCGGCTGCTATTTCTTGAACGAGAGATAGCATGACCTCAGCTGCCGCGGGCACATCTGACGGCATGTCTGGCGCTTTGTCTTTCAAAGAGCCCGCCACAAAGTAATTCAGCGCGTCATCAAGAAAAAGACCGTCGACGCCAGTGTTCATCAAGCGGATGACACGCTGCCGAAGTATTTTTCGCCATTCGCTCCGCCAGAACGCAGCGAGCTTGTCACCGGTCGATGTCTCTGGCCCAAGCCACGGGGGCGTTTTTCCGTCTTCAGGCCAGTAATCGCGCCAAGGCTCTACCTCCGTGAGGTTCAGATAGGCCAATACGGGCCGCTCGCCCTGACGGCGTATCCGCTCCATTTCCTCTGCGGTGAAGGTAACTTCACGCCCATCCGACGTATCAGCTGCGCCGATTTTTGTCGCCTCGATGATCAAGAGACCATGCGGCGCCTGTGCCAGTGTTTCCGCTTGGAACGAAGCCCCCCAATATTGAACGCCATAACCGGATTTGAGCGCCGAAGTGAGGCGCAGGGCTCTGCTATCAGCCGGCTCTGTGCAGGCGAGGCCAGGCAGAGAGGTCAGCGAAGCTGCTGCGGCAACAAACATGCCGAGAAACCTTTTCAATTGAGGATGTCTCGGCCGCCAGGCGCCGCTAGATATGTTTCCGCTGCTGCTGCGTGATCGGATATGATCTGATGTGTGAGCGAGGGCATGCACATACCATTGTTCGACTTGTCACGCTCACGTTTTTGAAAATTCCAATGATCGCGACACATTTCTTCGAGACCGAGCTCAGGCTTCCAGCCAAACAAAGCACGACTAAGCGATGGGTCTGCCAATGAGGCGGAAACATCCCCCGGACGACGCGGGCCCCTCTTATAAGGAACTGGAAACCCACAAGCTTTGGAGAATGCGTGAAGCACTTGCAGCACCGTATAGCCCTGACCCGTGCCCAGGTTGACTTTGCGATGAGGTGTATAATCCGCCGAGGCTGAGAACAGATGCTCCACCGCAGCGACATGTCCGCGTGCAAGATCAACGACATGGATGTAGTCACGGCTGCCTGTGCCGTCGCTGGTCTCATAGTCACTGCCATGGATTTGTATGTAGTCTCTTATTCCTGCAGCAGCTTGGGCGATATAAGGAAAGAGATTGTTCGGCACGCCGCGGGGGCACTCGCCAATGAGCCCGGACGCATGGGCGCCAACCGGATTAAAATAGCGCAACGAAATAGCCTGAAAATCGGCCAGTGAAGCCGCGGTGTCGTCAATGATTTCCTCGATCATGAGCTTCGTCCGCCCATAAGGATTAGAGACAGAAGTGGGGGCTGTCTCGCAGATGGGAAGCACCTCAGTGTCGCCATAGACCGTGGCTGAAGATGAGAAGATGAGCTTTTTGCACCCGACCTCCCGCATCGCAGAGAGCACGGATACCGCACCTGTAATGTTGTCATGATAATAGAGCAGTGGATTAGCAACTGATTCAGCCACAGCTTTTTTGCCAGCAAAGTGCACCACCGCGTCAATCTTGTGGCGCTTTAGCACATCCGCCATTAACTGCGCATCGCGTACATCGCCTTCCACCAGGCGCACATCAGCGGTGCCTGCAATCAAGGGAATTCGTGCAACCCGGTCACGGTCAGAGTTTTCAAAGTTATCAAGAATGACAACCGAATGGCCTGCTTTTAAAAGTTCGACTGTGGTGTGTGAGCCGATGTATCCAGCCCCACCAGTGGTGAGAATGCGCCTCTTCATTGTGCTCTCCTTCATCACATGCTGCTAATCACAGCATCCATGATCCATCATTGAACTGGAAATTTTGCGTAGCGAGCTGGGCACGCTCAAGACCCACAAGATCGACAAGATAACCGTCTCCGAAGGTCAGTCTTGTCCCTGTATCGTAATCTACAAATGCGTTCAGAATGTCTTCTTGGGTTTGCCAAGGGGATGCGGCTGCATCAGAGCGCCAATCCAATACAAAAATTTCCGCAAGGGGGTCGAAATCCAAAACTGTCGTGCCAGCGGACTCCATTTTAAGGACGAATACATCCTCTCCTGCGCCGCCCAGTAGTACATCCGCGCCGCCCTGACTGATAAGCGTATCATCCGCAGAGCCACCCATCATAATCTCATTGGCGGATGTACCTGCTGTGCTGCCCTCGACATAGTCCACCGACAGCACGTTCAGCCCCTCTCCCAACACAAGCATCATCCCCTCAGACGTCACTTGGTGGGCCGTGAGCGCACCGCGGATAATGACATTTCCATCCCCCCAATCCGCGCTAAGATTGAGAGACAGATCACCCCCGCCTATGATTTCAGCGAGAAGATTACGCCCATCACCGCTGAGCGACACCAATTCTGATCGGTCCGGAAGCGCGGTCAGACGCGTTACATCTTCGACCGCTCCCCCTAGGGTAATCTCAAACTGCCCACCGCCCTGCGGCAGAAAGACTTGGGTCCCTTCCCATGCATACCAGCCAGAGACCGCGCTGATTTGTTCGCCGACATCGAGCGCAAAACGTCCCGCGGCATCACCGGAAATTATCTGCGCCGTTATGCTGTTATCTGTCCGGTTGAGTGTGAGCTCGCTGGCTTCAAATGTCTTAATGCGTTCAGCGAGATCTTGGCCCGTTACGAACTCGGTTCCGGATGCATGTGCCAAGGCAAGGAACTCATCAAACAGCTCAAAAGTGTAGGATGAGGATTCATTATCAAATGACCATTCGGTCGGCCCGTAATCATGCCATGGGAAAGCAATGATAGGAGTGTCGGCATTGTTGGTGATGTCTAAAAGTTCGGCGGCCCAAACGGCCGCGGCCTCTTCCAAGGAGAGGTTTTGAAAGTCGAGCAGAGAAAAATCGAAACTCATGTTTGGCGCAAGATACACTGTTTTTTGGTCAGGAGTGAGGTACCCAAAGGCGCCTGGGTAGCCGGCACCCTCGCCAGAATACCCCCCCGACAGGTAGTCAAAAAATCGGATAATCTCGAGCGACGTATCAAGCGTTTCGGGAGCACCTGGCACAGCCGCCCCCGTGATGTCGATACCAAGCCTTTGGGCGATTTCGAGCGTAGAGGTCTCGAACTGGAAGCGGAAGGAGTTGTTCAGTACTTCCTGTTCTGACACGGATAACTCCCAAGGATTGAGGCTATCAGGATCGCGCGGATCGATGCGCGCGAGCAAGTCCAGCAGCTCAGGGGTGTCGCCCCTCAAAAGGTTCGTGTCTTCTGGGTGCGTGTAGCTGTGTGTGCCGATCTCATTCCCCATGGATAGGATCGCATTGTAGTAGGGCAGAGAGACGGACCAATCGGTCTGTTGATCTGGCGGGTTTGCCCCAACATTTATGTAATAAGACCCCACGAAATCATATCGCTCTTTCCAGTCCGCCAAAATCGGTACGAGACGATCGTAGATGCCTTCATCCAACACAGCCACGTCATAGTATTCTTGGCTTTGGTCCATGTCGTTGCGCGAATAGAAGAGGGATGAGCCGCGTGACATTTGCAGTCCGATACCTGCCGTGCCCGGATCATCTTTGGCAACCCAGTCTATGGCTTCGTGCAAGATATTGGAGTTGCCAATGACCGCGTCTGTGGCGAAATGAACATTGCGGTTGTTGTTGAGATCTGTGGCAATAACGGCTTCTTCTGAGATTTGGACACCGTTTTGTGTGAGAACTTGATCAAACAAGACTTCGGCAGTTCCCGTGACGTCTTTAAAGTGCAGATATGAGGTCAATGTCTCATAGTGGTCGATCGAGGCGCCTGCGGTATAGCCCTCCAGTATTGAATGGCTTGCATCTCCTGCGACCACTTCAACCCCTTGTGTCGAGCCAAACCCCTCGAGGGTGACCCCTAGAAGAGATTGCATCCGTGCGTAGGAGTTTCCGGCCAGCGCAGCACCGGTCTCGTCATTGGTCATGAAATTGCCTGCAGCGATCAGGCCAGTGCCGCTTTGTGCAGCAAGGCTTAACGCCTGGGTGATCTCATCAAGCTGATCTGCGCGGACATTGGCAAAGCTGGGGAAGACCAAAGCATCATATTGCGCTAGGAGTGCTGCATCGGTCAGGGCGGTTTCGTCCAAAAGATCGAAGGGGATGCCTGATTGCATGGCCTGGTTTTGGGCGGACATGATCAATTGACCATAATTCGTAATGTTGAAGTAGTTCGCAGCCGTTGTTTCTGAATAGACAATGCCCACGCGAACATCAGGCGTACCTGGGAAACTGGCGGGCGTGCCGGCAATTAGATTTCCGTTTGCATAGTCCCCTGGAAGGTACACAGAGTTATTGATGTCGGAAAATATGCGGATTTGGGTCTCAAAGCTGGCAAAACTGCGCGGCAAGGCAATTTCAGCTGAGCGTCCACCTTCGGCATAGCGGATATCGAGGGTTGCGACGAACACCTCGCCGGCCCCTCCTGTATAGAGAGCTGCAGTCCCGTCTTGAGCGATCTCAATGTTGTATTCCGCTCCGCCCGCAAAGCCCCAGATCTGATGACCTGTAGACCGGTTTAGGTCGGTATCCAGCCAAATGGTTGTGCCAGCCCCGATCCCTGTGTCTGACGTGAGGCCAATAACGGCCCCTTCCTCCACGACATCGGCAAAAATCTGTGCGCCATTGTCGGCCGTCGTATAGAGCAAAGTCGAGGCCGGATGTTCGGACAAAACACCGTCAATTACATAGGGCCCAAAGACGATAGGAGCCGGTGAAACAGTGTCACCCACAATAAGGTCTGTGTTTGAATAATCCCCCGGTAGAAAAACCGAATTGTTCACGTCCGCTAAGACACGAACCGCATTGGTGATACCTGCATCGGCCAAGGACACAGCCACTTCTGCGATGGTGCGGTCGGCATTGTAGCGCAGGTCGAGATCGCGCACAAAAACCTCCCCCGCGCCACCGCTGTAAAGAGCTGCAGAGCCATCTGCAGCAATCTCAATGTTATATTCTGCACCGCCTGCAAAGCCCCAGATCTGATACCCGGTGGAAGGATCAAGATCTGTGTCGAGCCATATCGTCGTGCTCTGGCCAATCTGAACGGGGGCATTGATTGCAAAGACAGCGTAGCCTTCCGAGATCGCTCCGTGCAGTGCCGTGCCATCGTCTGCAGTATAAAGCGGTGCATTCTCGGTCCAATCGGCCAAATCGCCGTCTAGCGTGAACTGCCCCGCAGCAACAGGCGCAGGCCCGGACTGCTCGCCTGGTCCGACGATCAGGTCGATGTTTGAATAGTCATTGGGAAGGAAATACTGATCATTCACATCTGCAAAGACGCGCAGATACTCCTGCAGTGCCAGCACGGAAGAAGGGAGCGCAACTTCCATCACGGTCTTGTCGGAGTTGTATTGCACTTCGAGCGGGGCAACAAAGGTCTCGCCTACGCCGCCCGAGTAGAGCGCCGCCGTTCCGTCTGACGCGATTTGAATGTTGTATTCGGCGCCCCCCGTGAACCCCCAAATTTGGTGGCCGGTTGATCGGTCAAGATCGGTATCAAGCCAGATTGTGGTATTTGCCCCAATGGGGGCGGTGCCACTGATTGCGAAGATCACACCATCAGGCCAAGTCTCGCCGTAAAGAGAATACCCACCTGACCTTGTTTCAGTAAACAGTGGTCTGCTGCCTGCCCAATCACTCATGTCCCCGTTGATGGTTTTTGAGCCGATCTGAACTGACATTCTGCTGTCTCCTAGCGGGGTGATGGCGCCCTGTATGTAGGCGCCTTAGGTTTTTACTTATTATCCGCCGGAGGATGGCTGAGGCGCAATTGTGCAGAGGGCTTAGAGCAAAGCTGGCAATCTTATCACAAAGGGGGATTTTGCTGAAGAAATGCACCCTTTGGTGCGCAGGCTATCCTCCTTTTGATGTCTGTCTTCGGGTTCAAAAGCACCATGGAGAGGTTTGGTCACCCACGCCTCTTGAACTTGAACAATGGCGAAATGATTTTCTAACCCTAGGCGAGAGCAACCCGACAACGCTGAAGAGCGCGTACAGATGGGGCGGATGCCTTCAGCATAAAGTGGGTCCATATCACCGTATTCAGGTTCAAAAATGCATGAGGATCTTAGGCACCGCGATGTTTCCTTTGCGACAGGCCCAGACACCTTCGGGCGAAACCGCATTGGAAATGCATATTTTCACGTGCCAGAGATAAGCTGCCTTGTTCGTCGAGTTGAGAAACCGGGTGCAGAGTTCCTTGGCCGCCTCAGGGGAAACAACGGTCTCCAAATTCGATGTAGCCTCGTTCCTTAAAGCAGCTGCCTGACTTGCGTGGCTCGCTCCATGGCCTCACTTTCGATCGGATCACTGACGGTGTCTGGGGCCAGTTTTCCAAGCTTGAGCCGGGTCCGATCCAACGCGGCGTCAAGCCGCTCTGCCATATCATACAATAGCTCTAGGGCGCGGCCTTTGGGCAGTCCGGCAGCGCGCGCTTCGGCTTCATAGTGGCGAGGTACTATCTCGTCGATACCGTAGTGGCCGTCGATCGACATGGCGAGCCGATAGCGTTTCCGTTGCAATCGCCCTGCGCGCACGATCGGGGCGATGCTTAAGATATCATAGAGAGGCGCCAGCCTAAAACGTCCCTGACGTCCCAGATGAAGGCTGAAGTTTTTGGCATGCCCATCCGAGGCACCAATCAAGTAAAAGAAAATTTGCGCTCGAAAGAATGTCTCTCGATCCTCGATGGGCGTATCGGATTCCCGCAGCAGCTCCATTATTTGCCCGATACCAGGGCCACCGGCTTTCTGGTATTTCCTCGCGGAGGGATACCCCAATGACTGGCAGATATCCTCCTGAGGCAGGCGCATCAGTTTGTCCCCTCGCCAATCCCGATCAAAGCGCTCAACCGACAGAACCATCTGGTCGGGAAGGGTGATCTTCTCGACATGCGCGGCAGGCAACCCGATTTCACGTGCGAGGGTCATACAAAACAATTCATTCTCGACACTGTCGCTTAGGTCGATTTGGTCCGGACCGGGGAGAACCCCCATAGGCGTTTTGAAAATATGGCTTGTTGGTGTGATGCCGCGCGGCTTGGCCCACTGACTATCCACTTGAAGGTAGGCTGTCTTTTCTTGCGCACCGGCGATGGAAATCCGAAAATCATCGTCGTCGCCCTGTGCGAGTGGCGCTGCTGCGAGGTTCTTTAGGTCAGCTACAATCTCCTCTTCCGAGATGATGCGATACAACATGTCTTGTTCTGATGGGTCCTCCCCCATCGGTAGAAACTGAAGCGCCCCTACACAATCGCGCCCTAATACCGACAGTAGTGAGTATACATCCTGTCCGGCAGCGCCGACGCGTGCGGCGATCTTCTCCCGCAGGTCTCCTTCTGCATCGGGCAAAAGGTTGTCGAAGGCGGCAACCACCGGATTGCCATGCCATTTCGTCTTAGACAGCGGCAGTACGCTGGCAACAGGAAAGGCCGTGTCGGATTCCAGCCAGTCGACATCATAGGTGAAGCCGATTGCGCCATCCGCTCCCCGTGTCAGGGTTCCGACTTTGGATCTCTCGTACCATACAGCAGTTTTACTTTGGCGTCTGCTGCGACCGGTGCGGGGAATGCGCGCCATTTCAGTTTATGTCTCGACCGGACAGACGGTCTGACACGGAAAGCTCAGCGCCCATGGCTTCAAGCAGGCGCAAATAAACATCGAGACTCGCTGCCACAACGCCGTTTTCGATGTCCGAAATGGTAGATTGGGCAGTACCTGTAATTTTGCCCAATTGCTTTTGACTCATGCCCTGCGCAGTCCGCCGGGCGCGTAAAGCTGTGCCTGCCTGCCGCAAACTTCGGACGGGGTATGCGGACGTATTGCTCATGGTATTTTGATAGCTCCGAGGCGATATTACCAACTTATAGCTTATAAGCTAAAAAATGTAAATATCGCCTATAGACTATAAACTATCTTATTGTCCTCAACCCAAATCGGCCATCGAATGATCGCCGAAGCTCCTGAACACGTTGGCCTAGACCGGATGCTCTTCTGACTGACAGGGTGATAAAAGACGAGGATGCCGTGGGTCGGCTGAGACGTCGGCCAGCGACATCACTGGCGGCGTCTACACACCAACGGCAATTCCGCAGCGGATTGATGACTGTTTTACCCGGATTCTGACGACAGCTGGAGAGATTTCTGACCCATGGGCGCTTCACAGCGCGTATCAGCGCGATTGCTCCCTTAGCGCTGGATGCTTTCCAGATAGACAAGCAACCCTGCCAGCTCACGCGGTGTTGGTGTAAGAATGCCGTTTATTTCGACCGGCACCGTATCATGTGCCATCGCTCCCCCGAACTGTGGCATGGCGCGCTCCATATGGCGCTGCTCTGGGTGCCCATAGATGTAGCTGAGTGCCTGCGCGCGGGGAAAAGTGCCGTCGTTCTTGCGGGCCAGAAGGGTCAAGTCTGCAGGAGCTGAATCAAGTTCTGCCGCTAAAGCCCCGTTTCCTTTTCCTGAGGCTCCGTGGCACGAAACGCAATTTTCCGCGTAGAATTTAGCGCCATCGGGTGCTTCTGGCATGGAAGGTATTGCGCAGGCTGCAAGTGCGGTACCAGCACTCGCCAAGAGGAATAGAGGCAGTTTGAACGATGGCATATTTATTCCTTTACGTGGCGAAGCAAACGAAGCTTGCTCAACCATAACTACTGCGCTGTGCATTGAACATAGCGGCATAGAGGCCTTCTTGGGCCATCAGTTCCGCATGGGTGCCTTCTTCGACCACCCGTCCCTCATCGAGCACATAGATATTATCGGCATGGGTCACGGTTGAGAGGCGGTGGGCAACGAGGATGGTGGTTTTGTCCTTGCTGAGCTCGCGAATGGCGTCGCGCACCTTTTCTTCAGTGCGTTGATCAAGCGCGGATGTGGCCTCATCGAGCAACAAGATTGGGGCCGAGCGCAGAAACGCCCGGGCGATGGCGATACGTTGTTTCTGACCCCCTGAGAGTTGGGAGCCTTTTGGGCCTAAGGGCGCGTCGCCGCGATCGCGCATTAACTGGTCGATACCCACGAGTTCAGCTGCGCGCCAGATTTCTGCATCGGTGGCCTCAGGACGGACGTAGCGGATGTTTTCCCAGATCGAGCTGTTGAAGATGACGATGTCTTGGGCCACCACAGAAAACGATTGGCGCAGCTTGTCGACGCGCAACTCTTTGACGGGCGTGCCGCCGATGGTCACGACCCCTTCGTTGACATCGTAAAGCCGGGCGATAAGACTTAGAACCGAGGTTTTGCCGGATCCAGTTGCCCCGACGATGGCGGTGACCTTGCCGCCCTCAAAGACCATGTTCACGTTGCAGAACAGGGGATGTTTTTCAGAGTATTGGAAGGTGACATCATCCAGAATGATATCGCCGGCAGCGTTAAATGTTTCTTTGGCATCCGGCGCATTGGTGATGCTGGGCACTTCACGGTAAAGAGAGCGCAAGCTGTCGAGAATGATCAAGCTGGCTTGCATGCTGACAAAGAAGGCGGTGAGGCGCCGCGCAGGGTCAAAAATCAATGCCATGCCAATCATAAAACCGATGATGCCGGCGCCATCCATCTCAAATCCTGGGCTGAGGGCCATGTAGCCGCCCACCCCAATGATCAAAACATAGATGATCGCGGCCAACACATCGACGGTGGGGCTCATCATCGCCTGCAGTCTCTGCAGACGAATGGAGAGGTCCTTGATTTCACCGGTCGCTTTGTTGAGGCGGGCTTTTTCCACGGGCTCTTGGTTAGAGATTTTGACGGTGCGCATGCCGTTCGTCATCTCTTCGATCCCGGACATGTAGTTGCCCATGGCATTCTCGGCGTTTGCTTGTGTGCCTTTGATGCCTTGAGAGATCCGTCGGACCACGATCGTGATCGTGGGCATGACGATGATCACCAGCATGAAGAGAGCCGGGTTTTTCCAGATCAGATACCCTGAGACGGCGATGATGGTCACAGTATCGCGTACCGCGTTAACTGTGGTCTGGCCAATGAAGCCCGACAGATCTTGCGCCTGATTGACCAGCCGCAAGATGATATCGCCCGATTTTGTCCGCTCAAAAAACGCCAGATCCAATGTCATCATATGATCAATCAGATCGCGCCGCATCTTGAACACCGCGTCGCTGGCCAGCCAGGCTGAGAGTCGGGGGACCCAGTAAGACATCACCGCGCGCAAGGAGAAAATCGCCAACACCATGCCGCAGACCTTTACCAGCCCTGCGACAGTGCCTTCATCGAAGATCACCCTTAACCCGCTTTCAGTGAGGGCGATAAACTGCTGGTAGGCAAAGCCCTGAACCAGGATCATCGCCATGACCAGGCCCAACCAAGGCGCGCGTTGTTTAAGATAGGTGGACCAGAACCAGGAGATATTGTCCTTATCTTGGTCGTTGAAGAGCGGCGCACGTCTTTTGTCTTTGGGCGCCGCTTTCGCCGTGTCTGTCTGCGCTGCTGCGGTATGATCTTGGTTGGTCATGGTATGCCTCAGACTTTTGCGGAGTCGGCGGATACCGTGGCGATGATATCTGTCGCAACGTTGTTCCAGGTCCGGAGTGAGGAATGGTTGCGCAGAATTTTGTCTTTTGCAGCGGCATATGCCGCGGGATCAGTATGCATTTTGTCGATAAGGGCTGCGAGCGCCGTGGGATCGTTTGGATCGAAGTATTCTGCCAAATCTCCCCCCACTTCACACAACGCCGGAGTCGTGGCGGAAAGGCCGGGGGTTCCCAGCCATAGGGCTTCACCCAAGGGCAAACCGAAGCCTTCCATATGGCTTGGGATAATCAACGCGCGGGCTTTTTGATAGAGAAGGCGCAAGCTCGCTTGGTTCGGGTTCAAAAGGAGGCGCACTTTATCTTTGATCGGTGCCACCTCTGGCCTGTCGAGATATGCGACAGTTCTCTTTCTATGGGCGCCGGCCAAGACAAACAGCGGCACAGGGCGGCCTGTTTTGTGCAGATGAAGCATCGCTTGTAGAATGCACTCAAGATTCTTGCGTCCCGTCATCACCCCGACCCCCAGAAAATAGGGGGTGTCGGGGATGTCGATATCGACCGTCTCGTTTGTTTCGCGCAGCTCATGGGGCAGGGGGACGGGCACAACGGGAGGGAGGTCGGGCAGATGGCCAGAGGCAGAAAATTCTTCGATTTCTGCCTTCGTGAAACGGGAATTTGTCATCACCTTCTCGGCGTGACTGATGACGATCCGATTGTCATGGGCGAAATTACGCGCAAACATGCTTTGACGCGGGTGCGCAAACTCATGCAGCGGGATCATATCGTGGATCAGTGGATAGAACCGCGGGCGGATGTTCTGCTTGTCCAACGCGACGAGGTAATCTGCCATCATTTTAGGCCGCCCGAGGGACACGAGGATTTGGCCTGAGAGATCCACTTCGCGCAGACTGCCTTCGGGGACCGCGCGGCGCCATTTGCTGAGGCAGATACGTTTCATGACTGTGCGTACAAGCGGGTAGATTGCATCGCGCAGCGGATGAGGCTCGGGAAAACTATAGCGAATGCGCATGGGCTTTGCGGCGGCCGGGATATTAGGATCGCAGACGCCTGTCTCAGAGGCCGCACCGATATTTGGATCGACCTCAAAGAAGCGATCATGTGCCGGCGAGAAGACCACAAAACGTACGTCAGCCGAGGAGCGGGCGAGCTCATACCCCACCTCCATCACGGTTCTCGCAATGCCGTAATATTTAAACTTGACGCCAGAAGAGAGAAATTGTTCTGAAAGGTCATAGTATATTGGGCTCATAAGTCCTCTTAACATCGTCCTTGGGGTTGAGGAACTTTAACTTGTTCTTCACTGAGCGTCACTAAGGCGGTGCTCTACCTTTCTTGGGCGTTAAGCACCAGAGTCAAGGAAGAGAACCCGACATGTACTATTTCGATATGACCGACATTCTGATCTACGTGGAGAAAGAGACCACGGTGTCGGGCATTCAAAGGGTTTCTTTTGAGGTCATCCGCCGCATGGTCGCCCGCTTGGGGGCCGACAATGTGCGGCTGAGCTATTGGGACCGGGCGCGGCGCGCCTATGTCGCCATCGATTCCAGCTTTATTAGGGAGATGGAAGAGTTTTCTCCCGATGATTTGGGGCGGGTTTTCTTCGGCAAGAAGGCGCGCTCTCAGCATAATGCTGCGCCCACCTTAGTGCGCTATCGCAACAGGCCCCTAAAGTACTGGTTTTACCATAAGGTACGTGCGTATCACGCGGCGCGCGGACATGAACGCTATTTTGCCAAGATGGGCTCGAGCATTGAAGAATGGGAGACCTTCAAAACGCGCCGCGCGCCGCTCCAAACACAGGGGGCGGAAGAGCTCTCTCGAGAGGACGTGAGCCAGACCGCGAAGCCAGGCGATCAACTGATCATTCTAGGCGCAATTTGGAACATCGATGGGCTGGAGCCCGCCCTGCAGCGCTTGAAGGACGACAAGAGCCTTGAGATCTACCAACTGGTACATGATCTGATCCCGATCATTGCGACTGAGCATATTGCGGCGGATTTCTCGGGCGAGTTTTACCATTGGTTGCTGGCATCTTTGGGGTATTGCGACCGCTTCATTGCGAATTCGCAAAACACGGCCCGCGACCTGCAGCGCTTTATGGATGAAGTCGGGCAGCAGCGCCCCATTGACGTGGTGCCCTTGGCACAAAAGTTCAACGTGGTACATTCCAACCGGGTAAGGGACCCGGCAAAGCCGTTCAAATCGCGTCTCAGCAGTTTGCAGGGGTTGCAGCAATCTGTGCTGAACCTAACCAAGACCCCCTTTGTCTTGGTCGTGGGCACGATGGAATCGCGCAAAAATCTTTGGCGTCTCGCGCAAGCTTGGCAGCGTCTTATTCAAACCCCGGGGCTTGATGTGCCCAAGCTTGTTTTTGCGGGCAAGCCGGGCTGGTATAACGACGACTTTGAAGAGTTGATGACGGCCACCGGCAACCTGGGTGGCTGGGTGCAATTTGCCAAACGTCCCAGCGATACTGAGCTTGGGTTTCTTTATGAGAACTGCCTTTTTACAGCGACCGTCAGCTTTTACGAAGGCTGGGGCCTGCCGATTGGTGAAAGCCTGTCCTTTGGCAAGACCGCGGTGGTGGCGGATAATTCTTCCATGCCTGAGGTCGGTGGGGATTTGGTGGAATATTGCGATGCCCAGTCCATCAGCAGCATCTATGAAGCCTGCCACAGGCTCATCGCAGACCCTGAGCACCGGCGCGTTCTGGAGCAGAAGATCAGCACAAGCGCGCTGCGCACTTGGGATGATGTGGCACATGACGTGGAGACCGTGTTGAACCACAAGAATGGCTGAGGCGCGACGCAACAGATATCAAATGCAAACTTTCCGCAAATATGGCATAGTCCTTCCCAAGATCACTGGCGTCACATTACTCATGACTTGGACGTGAAGGCACCGCGCAGCACACGGACAGCGGCAGCCGGACCTTTGAGGACCTTAATTTTGTGAACGATCAGGGCAAGAAAAGCGCATCCGCCCGCTAAGGCCAACGTGATTGCGCGCAAACAAAAGGCAGAACGAGCAATGGACATACCTCATCTCAAACGGTCCCTGCGACGCGCAGGTGTCGCTTTGCCCCTCACGCTGGCGCTGTTGATGCCGCGTCCCCTATGGGCCGAAACCTTGGCGGACGCTCTGGTTGGTGCCTATGAGTATTCGGGGCTCTTGGATCAAAACCGCGCTTTGTTGCGCGCCGCTGATGAAGATGTGGCCAGCGCCAAAGCCGCGCTCAAACCGGTGCTGCGGTGGGCTGGGGCGTTGACGCAGAGCTTTGGCAACACGCGGGCCTCCAGTCTCGCGCCCTCGCAGTCCACGGAAGCTCTGACCGCGTCGATCAACCTGATCGGAGAGTTGCTGCTGTATGATTTTGGCGCAAGCCAATACCGGATTGAGGCGACAAAAGAGACGGTGCTGGCCACCCGCCAGACGTTGCTTGACCTCGAACAGCGGGTGCTGCTGCGCGCCGTGGCTGCCTATATGGGGGTCATTGAGGCCTCGGATGTTGTGGCGCTGCGCAACAACAACCTGCGTCTCTTGACTCAAGAGTTGCGTGCTGCGCGCGACCGTTTTGAAGTGGGGGAGGTGACCAACACGGATGTCGCTCTCGCGGAAGCGCAATTGGCACAGGCCCGCAGCGGGCTGGCAGGGGCCGAGGGCGCCTTGCTGCGCGCTGTTGAGGAATACATCAATGTGGTCGGGCGCAGACCCGGCAATCTCAGCCCCCCACCGCAGCTGCCCAATGTGGGTGGCAATATCGAGGCTGCCAAGGCGCTGGCGGTCCGGCGCCATCCCGCCGTTGCGGCCGCGCAACATCAAGTTGCGGCCGCAGGGTTGGCGGTCAGTTCAAACGAGGCGGCAATGAAGCCTCGGGTGACGCTGCAAGGGAACTACGGTCTTTCAGAGACATTTGACAGTCAGCGCTACAATCGCAGTGGCAGTGTTGGGGTGGAGGCCGGTCAGACGATCTATCAAGGTGGCGCTTTATCCTCAGCCGTACGGCGGGCCATGGCCCAGCAGGATGCGCAGCGCGCCAATCTTCATGTTGTGAGCCGCGAGGTTTCTCAGGAGGTCGGCAATGCCTATGCGTCTTTGACGTCCGCACGGGCGCAACTTGAAGCCTCAGACCGGCAGATCCGCGCGGCGCGCACCGCTTTTGAGGGGGTGCGTGAAGAAGCAAAGCTGGGCGCCCGGACCACATTGGATGTTCTGGATGCTGAGCAGGTGTTGCTGGATGCGGAATCGACGCGGGTCACCGCACGCGCCAATCTCTATATCGCGGCCTATGCCGTCTTGGCTGCCACCGGGCAGCTCACGGCGCGAGATCTGCGCCTGCCCGTGCAGCTTTATGATGCTGCGGCCTATTACAATCTGGTCAAGGACGGCCCCGCCAAATATTCCAAGCAGGGCAAAGCGCTCGACCGAGTTCTGCGGGCAATTCAAAAGAACTGAAGTCTAAGGACAGACCCTTAAGGTAGGCAGGGGGGCGAGTAGCGGCTTAGGTTACGGCTTCGAAAGCCACGCAATCAAAACGCCTCCGAGAAATTTTTTGGGGGGGGGTGCTTTGTAGCGGAGGTCAGCTTGGCGGAACAGACCTTCCCAATGTGCGAACCGCGCAACCCCTGCGCATTCTGGCGCAAGAAGATGCGGTCTTCGTCCTTTGCGGTATCTCAGTGCTTCTCACATCCCTCTGTGTGATAATAGAAACAGTCGCCATGGAGGGCCCGGATGAATAGAAGTTTGACGGCGACCTTGCGCCAGTATGAAGCTTTCGACGTCGTCGCCGAAACTTTGCATTTTGGGCGAGCGGCTCAACTTCTAGGTGTCGCTCAACCAGCGCTGACGCAACAGATCAAACAGCTCGAAGCCGAGTTCGGGGGCGAGCTATTGTTTGACCGAAACCGCCGTCGTGTACTGTTGACCGAATTTGGCGAAACTGTTTTGCCAGAGGTGCGCGCCCTGCTGAGGCAGGCTCACCGCGTCGAAAATATTGCTGACGCCGCGCGCGGTGGGCGGCGCGGTCGTATCGAGTTGGCTTACATTGGATCCGCGTCTTATGCTGGCGTTCTTGGACGTGTTTTGAAGACATTTCGGGCGGGCACGGATGTCGATCTGGTTTTGCATGAATTGGACATGGATCTTCAAATCCGCGAGATCGTCGCAGGCAGGATCGATGCCGGATTTGTGCGCTTGCCGCTCTCGGGGGTGCCAGATGTGCTGGTGACGAGGGACATTTTAGAAGAAGATATCATGTTGGCTCTTCCCAGAGGACATAGACTGGAGGGGGCGGAATCCGTGCGCATGGCCGATCTGTGCAAAGAAAGCTTTATTTTTACCCATCTCGGCCCTGATCTCGGATTTGCCGCCTGCGCTTATGCGCTGTGCAGCGACGCTGGTTTTACCCCCCACATTGCCCATCGTGCCCGACAGTTCACTGCGATCGTCAGTTTTGTCTCTGCCGGTCTGGGCGTGGCATTTGTGCCCGCTTCTGTTGCTCGTATGGCGGAGGTAGGGGTCAGCTTTGTGCGGATCTCTGATGCCACCGTAACGAGCCGGATCGGCCTTGCCCATCTTGATGCCCCAACCAATCCTACCCTGCGCCGTTTGCTTGCGATCCTAGAGCCGATTGACCGGCTGTGAGAGGCCGATAAGAAGACTGTGCATGCTGCCACTTGGGGCATCAAGTTCCAGGTTTTCGCGCGGTGCGGTGCGCGGACTTTTTGCCCTTTTGGCTTGATGTGCAACTGGTCTTCGACGCCCAGATATTGTTGATGCCAAGGCCAGTGATGTGTGAACCGGCGGTGAGGGTTCTGCGGCGTTCAGCTGTCGTCGGCGCGTACCGAGGAGGGATGGCGGACCAGGGATTTCACGTCGATGTCCATATAGGGAAAAAGCGGAAGACCCGAGATAATCTCATGTAATCTATCAGCATTGCTGACGTCGAATATCGACAGGTTTGCATAGGTGCCGGTTACACGCCAGATATGGCGCCATTCGCCGCTTTCCTGCAGCTTTTGGGAGTAGGCTTTTTCCCGCATCTTAATCTCTTCAACTTCGCTCGTCGGCATATCTGCCGGCAGCTTTACGGTCATATTCACCTGAAAAAGCATAGTTCTTATAACTCCCGTTTTCCGGCCAGATATGCCTTGCGCCAGCGGATCACCTCGACCCGCTGGAACAGACCCGCTTCGTGGAAAGGGTCATTTTGGATGAAGTCTTCGGCCGAGGCCCTATCCTCGACATCGACCAGATAGATCCCCCCGGACGCGAAAGCACCATCGTCCGAGAGCTTCGCCCCACATGCCAAAAGAAGCGTTTGATGCTGATCTAGGTAGTCGAGGTGGCGGTCCCGCAGCTTAAGGCGAAGCGCGTGGTTGCCATCCTTATCCCATGTTTCGATCATGAAAGGCATGACCAACTCCTTTTGTTTATAGTCCCAAAAAGCCCCACAGCATGACGGCCGCGCCGAAGATGAGGCCAAGATAAATGAGGATCAAAACCATATATCCCATTACATCGCGCAACTGGAGGCCGGAGATTGCCAAGACAGGCAGAATCCAGAAAGGTTGGATCATATTGGTCCACTGATCTCCGATTTGTACTGCAAGCGCAGTGGCCGGAATGGAGGCACCGATTTCTTTAGCCGCACCCATCATGACCGGACCCTGAACAGCCCATTGCCCGCCTCCCGATGGCGCCAATAGATTGATTAGGCCGCCTGATAGGAACGACCAGATTGGCAAGGTTTCAGGTGTGGAGATGTTAACGAACATCTGAGCGAACGTCACCAGCAGGCCAGAGCCTGTGAGGATGCCTAAGATGCCCGCATAGAAAGGGTATTGAATGATAATCCCCGCCACGATTGTTACACCGTCACCCAGTGCCGCAAGGTATCTGGCTGGGGAGGCAAAGAGCAAAATCCCGAGAAAGAGAAAAATAGTGTTAATGATGTTGAGGTTAAGCGAGCCGCCCGTGACAAAATGATTTGCGGCGTAGACGAGGCCGAGAAGGCCAATCGCAATACCGGGAAGTGGACTATTGTTCATGCGGTCTGCGATAGAGCGCACGGCGTCGCCTGCGGCTGCGGCAGCTGGTGAGGGTGCCTCGGGTTTGGCTTCAATGACCTTGGACGGATCCTTGGGGTGCAGCCAAGCGTTGAAGAGGGGCAGAGTCAGGACGATGACGAGGCTGGTTATAAGAAGGACCGGCGAAAGAATGGTCTCGCTGATCGGGACAATTCCGATGTCTGCCTGCAAAAAATGCCCTTCGGTTGCAATGAGCAGTGGCACGGAACCGGACAGGCCAATGCCATAGAGTGCAAACCCCGAATAGGCGGCGGCAATAACCAACGGATAGTGGAGGCCTTTGACGCGTTGGCCAAGTTCGCGCGCGACCAAGGTGCCAATTACGAGGCCAAAACCCCAGTTGAGCCAGCTTCCAATCGCGCCGACCAATGTCGCAACGATTACCGCGGTCGCGGGCTTTTCCACTTTAGAGACAAAAAATACCAAAGCCGCGTTCACAGGCGGTGATTTGGCCAGAAGGTATCCAGCAAGCAGGATAACGGTCATTTGCATCGAAAAGGCGAGAAGGTTCCAGAAGCTTTCGCCCCAATAGGTTGCCGTCTGAATGAAGCCGGCCCCCTCTACCACCATCGCGAGGCCAATAGTTAAGAATGTCAGCCCAAAGGCGATGACCAGCGGGTCGGGCAGGTAGCGCCCTATCAGCCGCGTGAAAAAATTGGCCAATGCGTTCATATCAATCCTCCCTTGATACAATATGTAATGTTTGCTTATCACTCGGCCTGTGTGATAATCAAACGGTAATTGATAGTGGGGTGGTGCATATTTGGCTTCTTCGTGGGACGTGGCGTCGTGGGTCTGCCGCTGCACGTCGGTTCATTAGCGCATGAGTGACTAACATCCTGCGCCTTGATCGGCGTTCAAAGCGTTTGAGAATGTAGACCAGCAGCGCAGACGCATTTGAGGCAGGTTATTGTCGGTTCGGGAGGGGCGTAGCGCAATTGGATAGGACACCCCTTTTGTGCTTGGTCGGTGCGGGCGCAATACAGGGAATGATGGAGAGATATGATGAACTGGACGAAACGGCCCGAGGGGTCAAACTGGGGGGATTTCGGTGCTGATGACGAACTGGGCCGGCTGAATCTTATTGGACCCGAGCAAGTGCGTGCTGGCTTGGCAACTGTCACCGAAGGGCGGACCCTTTGCTTATCGCTGCCCCTTGATTTGCCGGGTGGCAACCTATTGAACCCGCGCCGTCATCCCCCTCGGCTTAGCCCAACGGAACTGGACGGCGCGCAGTATGTGAACTTTCCACTGGCCAATCTCGACCCGGCATTGCGCGATGTGATTAGCGATGATCGGGTTATTCTCTACACCCAATATTCGACACAGTGGGACTCGCTTGCGCATGTGGGCGCGATGTTTGATGTGGATGACAACGGTGTGCCCGAAAAGGTCTATTACAATGGGCATAGGGCTGATCGGGACGTCCTGGCCCCGGCCAAAACGGGTGGATCGTCGCGTGCAGAACGTCTCGGCGTCGAAACCATGGCCACCCATGGTATGCAGGGTCGTGCGGTTCTCGTGGATCTTGCTAAGGTCTTTGGCACAAACAGGCGCGTTATTGATCGCGATGATCTGATGCATGCGCTTGACGCAACGGGTGCAGACATAAGGCCTGGCGATTTCATGATGCTCAGAACGGGGTTTGCAGAGCGGATCGTCGAAATGAATGGTGCGCCGGATGTCGAAGCGCTAGATCGCACCGGTGCCGTTCTGGATGGTCATGATTTAGCACTTCTCCAATGGATTACCGACAGCGGCATCGCAGCCATATGCGCTGATAATTATGCGGTCGAGAACCCCGACCCGCCATTGGGCGCAACGCTTAAACTGCCGTTGCATCATCATTGCCTCTTCAAGCTCGGTCTTCCTCTTGCTGAGCTTTGGTATCTGGCTGATCTGGCGAAGGCTCTTGATGCGCTTGGCCGATGTGATTTTCTCCTGACCGCGCCGCCGCTCAGATTGCCTGGTGCTCTAGGGTCTCCGGTCACTCCCATCGCTACAATTTGAGGTACCGCCATGTCTACCATGCCGCCAGCGATGATCTGCGTCGCAATTACCGGCTCTTTGCCGAAAAAGAGCGACAATCCTGCCGTTCCTATAACTGTGCCCGAACAGATCGAGAGCACACAGGCCGCGTTCGAAGCCGGTGCATCCGTATGCCACGCGCATGTGCGCAACGACGATGAGACGCCGTCGGCGGACCCCGAGCGATTTGCCCGCCTGAAGGAAGGGATTGAGAAACATTGTCCCGGCATGCTCATTCAGTTCTCAACCGGTGGCAGATCGGGGGCTGGGCGCGCTCGAGGGGGTATGCTTTCGCTTTGTCCTGACATGGCTTCTCTATCGGTCGGATCGAACAACTTTCCGAACCGCGTCTATGAGAATCCACCCGATCTTGTTTCTTGGCTTGCCCAGGAGATGAAGTCGCGGGCGATCAAGCCTGAAGTTGAAGCCTTCGATCTCAGCCATATCCTGCAGGCCAAATCTATGGTGGATAAAGGGGAGATCACCGGACCGCCTTATATTCAGTTTGTAATGGGGGTCACAAATGCGATGCCGGCGGACCGCGACGTGTTCAATTACTATATCACGACAGTGAAGCGTCTTTTTGGCGACGTGCCATGGTGTGCGGCCGGTATTGGAAAGCATCAGGCGGAATTGAACCGTTGGGCAGCGCAGGCAGGGGGGCATTTGCGCACGGGCCTCGAAGACAATATTCGCATGGATCGCCACACCCTTGCACCATCCAATGCAGCTCTCGTTGAACGCGCCGTCGAGATTTGCCAAGAAAACGGGCGCAGGATTGCCTCCCCTACCGAAGCGCGCCGTATCCTTGGATTGGGAGAATAGCATGACGTTTTTAGAAATGAACGGCACTGTCCTTCACCATAAGGTCCGCTTGAGCGGCAAGACAAGCGTCGTTTTCTTGAACTCACTTGGGACGGATTTGCGCATATGGGATGACGTTGCAAGTTTGTTGCCGGACGACTGGACGGTGTTGCAGATTGATAAGCGTGGGCACGGTCTCTCCGAGACGGGTGACGCAGACATGAAGACCTATGCCGCAGATGTAGCCGCATTGATGGACCACTACTGTCTTGGTCCGGCCCTCATATGCGGTGTCTCAATTGGGGGAATGATCGCACAACAGCTTTTCCACGCCCGCTCTGATCTTGTCTCTTCAATGGTGTTGTCCAACACTGCTGCGCGGATCGGGGATGCAGCGAGTTGGCAAGCGCGTCTTGACCAACTCGATGAGGTCGGTCTTGAGGCCTTGGCAGATGGTATACTTGAGCGCTGGTTCTCGGCTGCGTTCAGGTTCGACCGGCCAAGCGATCTGCAAGGATATCGATCAATGCTCGCGCGCACCCCTGCTGAGGGCTACGCGACGGCATGCCGCGCGATCCGCGATACGGATCTGCGCGATCAAACGTCACAAATCGACGCACCGGTGATCTGCATATCTGGCACAGAGGATTTGGCCACGCCTTCGCACATCGTTGCGCAATTTGCACAATCCATACCAAAAGCCAGCGTCGTTGAAATCTCAGGCGCCGGGCATTTGCCCTGTATCGAGACGCCATTAGAAGTTGCAGCTGTTATCAAGGGTATTGCCCAGCAAGGATAGTTATAGACGGAGGCTTTCTCCTCTTTGAAGGCGGGCGGTAAATGGGCTGAGTTTAACCGCGCCAGGTATAGCGCGCGATTGCCGAGCGTCTCTCCCATGGCTGTAAAGTTCAACACCTGCGTGATAAACACGGAGGCTTAAAGGCGCTCTATATGCGCCGTCATCCCCGCTTGAAGACGCACTGTTGCCGTAGCACAGCGCTTTTAACGATAGGTTGAGCCTTCATGTCCAGTTTGCGAGCGATTGCTCTGACCCCGTCCCGCCGCACAATTGTCTTGTGGTTGACGACGAGTCTGATGATTTGCATCGGTGTCCTGACGCTCTTTCCCCTGGGCCTTCCAGATGTGGCTGGCAGCGATAAGGATCACCATATATTGGCCTTCGCAGCTTTGGTGATGCCTTGCGCCGCTCTCTATCCTCAGGGGCTTACCCGGGTAATTCTGGGGGCCACAGCCTATGGCGCACTTATTGAAATCATACAGCCCTTTGTCGGACGCTCAGGTGACTTTCTCGATTTTATCGCGGATTTGGCGGGCATTGGGTTGGGATCCATTCTGGGCCTCGGGATACATTATGCTGCCCAACGCTATGCCGGTTTTCGGCGCCGCGTCGCTCCAAGCCGTGCGGCGAATGTTATTCAGCTCTATGATCCTCGCCCGCGCGAAGCCGCCGCCAAAGACCCTCTGGAACCCTGAGCAGACTCTAGACCTCCAGCGGGTCTTCATACGTAAGGTTTATGTTCCTTTTCTTGGAGAGCATCCCAAAGCGATGCGGGAGAGTGCCGGTGCTTTTGGAAGGTTTCGAACTGACTTTGGAGCCCCGCTAGATTTGCCTCCGCCCTCTGAAGGACCGCGTCATTCTTCGGGGGCCTTCGGTCTTGCGCGTTAACGAGCCGCCAAAGGTGCTCGCTTAGACTGGTGAGAGATAAGTGTTGAACATCAGTGCAGACCGAGACTGCAGGGCCCCCCATGCCTATAGCTAGGGGGGTGTTTTGCGCTGTCATCACATTGTGAGTTTGCTTAGACAGAAGGTGAATGCATACCCCAAAAAGGTCTAGGCGTTTGGAAAGGCAAGAGTTTCCTTTAGCCTCGACGCTTATACGAAAGGGCTATTTTGCACAGGAGTGATAAAATGCGAAGTTGGGTAAGCTATTATTTTATAGCCATTTTCATGATTTTGGGTCTCGGCGCCTGTGGGTTTGAGCCGACCTATGCCTCTGGCTCTCAGCTGGGTCGAGATCTTGAGAATATTAAGTTGGTGGCGCCTACAAACCGGGAAGAGTACATTTTTACCCGCAGTTTTGAGCAACGTCTGGGTCGCAACGTGGGTGCCAGCACAACCTTGCGGTATAATATCTCGATATATGATCAAGGCTTGGATGTGAGCGACATGAACATTTCTCATAAAATAGGAAATGTGAGCTATCAGTTGATCGATGAGACGAATGGGGATGTGATTACCTCTGGAAAAGTAGACTCCTTCACATCCTACTCTTCCGAAGGAACTTTGTCTGTTGCCGCACAGGATGACGCCAGTGAGAGGTTGCTCATCATTCTGGCAGATAAGGTTATTTCCAGGTTGACGGCCCAGCTGCCAGTCAGCTGATACCCAAACGTCCTCATCGGGACGCAAGACGCGGCCCCCACGTGGCTTCCAAACAGAGAGCTTCTTTTCTTCCTGAGGGGATGTGTGGGTTAGGGTCGTTTATTTATAGATATTGGGGGTGTGGTTTTGTTAAGCCTGCCGGGGAAGTTTAGCATTCAGCGTGTTGCCTTGGGTGACCATATTCAGACATTAGGTTTTCAATGACCAATACTCCAGACAGCATGGGCGCCCCGGAATTGTCCCTCGTTGTGCCTATGTACAACGAGGAAAACGTAATTCAGCGTTTTTTCGACACGGTCCGTCCGATACTGGATGATATCGGGCTCCCCTACGAGATCGTTTGTGTCAATGACGGGTCGCGCGATGCCACGCTTCTTGCGCTGACAGGTATTGCGCGGAAAGATCCGCGCGTGCGGGTCGTCGACTTGACGCGGAACTTCGGTAAAGAGGCCGCGTTGACCGCCGGGCTGGATCTGGCGCGCGGCGCCGCTGTCATCCCAATAGATGCCGATCTGCAGGAGCCGCCTGAGCTGTTGCCAGAAATGGTGGCGCATTGGCAGGATGGGTTTGATGTCGTGTTGGCGCGCCGGGCTGAACGCAGTTCGGATACGATGTTTAAGCGCGGCTCGGCCCGTATGTTCTATCGCTTGCTTCGAATGATGTCTGATGTGGAAATCCCAGAGAATGTCGGAGATTTCCGGTTGATGGACCGTGAGGTGGTGAATGCCTTGCACCGCCTTCCAGAACGCACCCGCTTTATGAAGGGAATATTTGCCTGGCTTGGTTTTCGCCAAACCACGATCGATTTTGTGCGCCCCGCGCGCCAAGAGGGTAGTGGTAAGTTCGGGTTCCGGAAGCTGTTCCAACTGGCAATGGAAGGGATCATCTCCTTCAGCACCGTGCCGCTCCGAATGTGGAGCTATGTGGGATTTATGGTCGCGGCAGCGGCCCTTTTGTTCATGCTCTATATCTTGATCGACACATTGTTGTTCGGTCGTGATACGCCCGGCTTTGCCACGCTCGCCACGGTGCTGTTGTTTTTCAATGGGCTGATCATGATCAACTTAGGCATTATTGGCGAATATTTGGCGCGCATATTCACCGAGGTGAAGGCACGGCCTATTTATTTGGTGCGCGAGCAGATTCAGTTTGAGACGGCAAACGCCGAGGATCATAAACCCTAATGCGCCATCTTCTTGGGGAAATCTTGCGCTTTGGAGGCGTAGGGGCATTGGCCACCGGGGTGCATGTAGGCACCTATCTTGGCATGCTTTCACTCGTATCACCTCAAGTCGCCAACGCTATGGGGTTTTTGGTCGGCGTCGGCCTGTCGTATGTGGGGCATACGTGGTTCAGTTTCGCGGGATCTTCCAAGCAGGCGGGGACGGGCCGCACGCTGGCGCTACGTTTTGCCGTGGTGGTGGCCGTGGGCTACGTGCTCAATGCATTCTGGGTGGCCTTGGTCACAGAAGGGTTGGGTTGGGCATCAGGCTGGGCCGGGATTTTTATCGCCTGTGGAACCCCTGCCATCACGTTTCTTTTGCTTAAATTTTGGGTCTACGCGCCCCGATAATCTATCAGGGCCTATGTAGGAGAAGTCCTTTTAAACCAATACCAAGCGTGCGGGTATCCCCGCCAGTTGGGGGCGCATGGGCATCTGGCAATATGAGCGTCAGGGTGATGGTCTCCTGTGCAGGATCGTGAGGCAGGAGGCGGAAGATCGGATCAGGGGATTGGCCTTCTGAGCCGCGCGTGCCTTCCCAAAGTGTTTGGCCATTTTGTGTGATGATAAGGCGTTGCGCGCTCCGGTCTGGGCCCAGAAACATCTGCGCATCGAGCTGCAATCTTGCCTGATCCCCGGGCTCTAACCCTTTGGGGATGATGATCAGCTCCGCTTTTTCTGCGTGGCTCCAAACGCCCCAATCCTCGATTTCAGACCAGCCAGATCCTAAATACCTCGACCCTTCATCCCCGCCAATATTCTGCAGCTCTTCTGGCCATAAATTGGGAAGGTAGCTCCCCGCGAGGCTGCGCTGTAGCACCTGCGTGCCTGAACAGTCACTTTGACGGCGGACGGTCTCGAGGTAGAGGGGCCAGAACCGCAGGGGGGCCTCGTCCTCGTGAAAGGGAACCACATGACCGGGGTCGATGAGATCATAAAGCTGGGCGGGCGTTTCGGGAACTAGGTTTGGCATACAGGCCAAGAGCTGAGCGCTTTTCCAAACTCTATCGTAGCGCAGCATATCTTGGGCGACATGCCAGTGGTGCAGACCGCCCAGAGCAAAGATCACTGCAGTTACGCAGGCCACCAGAGGGCGCCGGAGCTCCCCGAACCTTCTGTGTGGGCTGTGCCGTAAGGCGGCCGCCCCGGCGACGGCCAAGAGCAAGACCACCCCTAGAATGCTGGTGCGGCTGTCGAGATAGGCGCAATGGCCTGTTCCTTGACACCAGCCCTGCTGCTTAAGCGACGCGCTGACAGGCAGCGTCACAAAGATCATGCTGATCAGCAGAAACGCCGCGACTGCTGCGAAAGAGACTTTTTTGCCAAAGGGGATACGAAGGGTCAAAATGATTGCGGCATACATGGCCAGGCCTGACAGGGCAGTCCCGGTCCAGACCGAGAGCGGCACCTTTAGAAAACGGCTGCTAAAGCGCGGCAGCACCAACCCATCATTGATATGGTGCCAGGTGGTGCTGATCAGAGCACCGAGATTGCCGATCCCTGCGAGAGAGTTTCCCTCATACCCTGAGGGATGCGCCAGCCGATACGCAATATAGACGCCCACGACCAAACCCAGAGTGACGATCTCAATCCAGACGCGTGTGTCTTTCACAAGAGCGCGCAGCCAAGGCAGAGGGCGGCGCAGGGACAAGGGGTGGTTGGCAAATACCTCTGCCGCCACCATGACGATGCCCAAAAGCAAAGCAAATTCGGTGGCCAGCATGGCGCCGAACTGAAGCAAGCGGTTCAGTACCCTCCAGCCCCCCCGTTCTCCGTAAGACAGGGCAACAAGGCGACAGCTGACCAATACCAAAAAAGGCAGGGTGTTCTGTAAGGGGTAGGTGGTGGGGGGAAGATGTTCAAAACCCAAGGGATGCAGAGCGAGGAAAATGAGAAAAGAAAACGGTGCGATGGAAAGTTTGAGCACCTTTCCCGCATAGACAAAGATTAACCAGACCGTGGAGAAGTAGAGCGTGACGAACACGAGGCGCCAGATCAACATCTCAGACATCAGCGCCGCGAACATATTGATGGGCTGAAGATAGAGAAATCCGACCCGTCCTTGCCCTTCGGCAATCCAGCGGGCCGTTTCCAGAACAGTTTTGGGTCCCTGCAGCGCAATATAGGTGAAATAGACATCGTCAGCCGACAGCCGGTAACCGGTCAGAAAAAAATGGCCATGCCACAGCGTCAGTAGAAATATCAGAACATAAAGGACTGTTTTGCGCATATGAGGACGGTCAAAAAGACCATGCAGATAATCTGGTCGCATCAAGAGCCCTAATTGCTACCCAAAATCTTGCATGCGTCCAACTCCAGATCTGTGGGGCTTTCTGGAACGGAATGCTTGTCGCTCGCCAGCAGGGCTGCGGGCTTTAGGCTGTCCGAGGACAAAAGGGGAAAATGACCGAACGTATAATCAATCTCGGATACGTACCTCGAATTCCACATATGCACTTCCCCGTATATCGTCTCAAATGTGTAGGCGGCGGAGCGCGCTCTGGCAATGGATATGCTGTGACGACCAACTGGCTTTATCTGATTTAGACGTCCAAATCGAAATGCTTGAATACCGCGCGATTTTCTGTAAAGACACTTAGCGCTGCTAAAGTCCTGGGGAGGATTAAAGAATGACCGGATACAGTGTGGATAACTTCGTAGAAGGGTATAACCAGCTGAACGCACGCAAGTTTAGCGACTTAACCTATGCCGAGGTCAGCAAGCTAATGAAAGAATATGGCGACATCGACCCGATGATTTCCCAGCTTATTCAGGATGCTTATGCGAAAGTAGCGCTATGTCCCTTTGAGCTTAGCGCCATGCGAGAGACATTAAACTGAGTTTGCTGGCCCTTGGAGATGCGCACATCTGCTCTCTTAAGAGGGGGTAAACCACGCGCATCGCGCAAAGCTTGGCAGCAGCGGCATTGCTTTTAAGCTAGGGGTGTAAGAAGCACCGGGGTAAATCGCGCATTTGAGGTCTCACGAGAGTGCGAGCGCAGTTCCAGTTCGATCCAGAACACCGATCCTTCTCCTTCGACGGAGGTGAACCCCACCTTTCCGCCGAGCAGGTCTATCAATTGTTTGGTGATGCTCAGCCCCAAACCGCTGCTTTTGTTTGCGCCGGTGGTGCCGGGGTTGATCTGATGAAAGGGAGTGAAAATGTCGGGCTGCAAAGCCTCGGGGATGCCGATCCCATGGTCGGTGACTTCGATCCGCGCTTTGTCGTTGAGCCGCGTCAGGCTGACCTCAACCACATCCCCGGGGGAGGTAAATTTGGCGGCGTTGGAGATCAGGTTGTTCAGGACCTGCGCCACCCGCGCGCTGTCGGTGAAAGAGATCAAGGTCTCTTTGGGGGTGTGAACAGCGTAGCGGACCCCAAGCTTTTCCGCGTAGCTTTGGCAATTTTCAACCGCGGCTATGACGACTTCATTGAGGTCCGCTGACTCGCGCTTTACCGAGACTTTTCCATCGCTTAAGGCTTGGGCATCCAAAATATCGTTGACCAATGTGAGCAGCCGATCCCCGTTGCGGCTGGCGACGTCTAGCAGTTTCAAAGCCGTTGGGTCTTTCAACGTGGCGCCCACTTTGGCTTTCAGCAAAGACAGCCCGCCGAGAAGCGAGGTGAGTGGTGTGCGCAACTCGTGGCTGACCACACTCATGAAGTTCATTTTCATGCGTGATGCTGAGGTCGCTTCTTCGGCCAAAATGCGCATTTCTCTTTCCCTCTTTTTGACAGCTCGCAGTTCGATCAGAAGCAGGGAGGCGAAGATGCCAAAGAGGGTCAAAAGTGTCATGCCGAGATAGGCAATGGCATGCGATAAAGACAGCAGACCGGTTCTGAACTCAGTGAGAGAGCTGTTTTTGGCCTGTGCAAGGGCCACCAACAAGTCCCGTAAAGCCATATCGTAGCCTTCGAGAGCATCCAGAATATGCGCGGCCTTTTGCCGCCGCACGGCGTCTGTCATCTCTTGTGCTGCGAACTCAGCAATATGGGGCTCAACGGTCTGGAAGGTTTCCTCAAGGGCAGAAAGCACGGTTTGATCTATGGCAAAACTCTTGAGAAGCCGCGAAAGCTTACCTTCCTGAAGGATCGTGATCCGGCTCCAGGCGATGTCAAAGCGCAAGGCCACATCGCTTGCGGGTCTAAGGCCGAGCGCGACTTCGCTGAGCTCTTTCTCAAGCCTGAGCATTTCGAACTGAAGCTGTGAACCGATCCAGAGCGGGTCGCTTTGCTCCGCGGTCTGGATATTGTCGACCCTATCGCTCAGCTTATAGACGATCCCACTGCCAAAAAGCACGGCGCCTACAAAAAATACGAGAAGCGCCGCGCGAACGGATCTGCTTTTATCGGTCACTCGACGGATATGTTTTTGAGCTGCCATACCAGTCTGCCGTTAATGGAATTGTCTTGAAGCTCCGCATGGTCGTCCATCGGATAAATGACCCAAATAGGTCCTTTGTCCCGCACTGACATCGGCTCTCCGTCACGCAGCACCGCCAGAATGACATCGTAATCAAAGGCATCTACGGCTGGCACATCTGAGCTGAAATCATTCAGTGCCACCATTTTTAGGGTCGCATCGGGCGCGACATTCAGGGGCTCCAGCACCGCGCGCAGGCGCGGTCCTTGGAACGTGGCTGCGGTATCCACATAGTCGTTTTTAGTCACAACGGTGGTCTGAGGCAGCGCGAGCAGATCTTCCAGCGTATAGGTCGCGGATTGCTCGGAGGTTGCAACAGTCAAGATTGTTTGCGCGGCCCCTATAGTGGGGAGGGCGAGCAAGGCAGCCACAAAAATGGGGTTCAGAATATTCTTAAGTCTCATAATCGATCCTTGATGGTCCCCGTCGCTCTCGTATGTCGGTTCAAAGACAACCAGATATTGGTGGCAATTTTGAGGCCTTTTCAAAATAGATGCCACTTTGCAGGACGGGGACTGGTTCTCACCGCCAGAAGTTCCTTACCCTGTCTGTTATGCTTTGACCAAGCAGAGTTCTGTCCTGTGACGTAGTATTGGACCGCGCGGGAGAGCATGTGCCCCCCTATGAGGGCTCCTCACAGGGGGCCGGTGGTGGCCTTGAACTTTAGCGTGATACTTGCAGCGCGGATCTCCTTCCTGCTTTGATTTCTTGGATCAACTGCAGGTCTTCTTGGTAGAAGTTTTCGATTGATTTACGCGTTTGTTCAAGCATTTGGATGGAGAATTTCACGCTGCTGTTGCGGTCGAGAGGCACGATGGCGCGGTCAGTTTGAGTGACATGGTCAATCCAGTGGAACACCTGCTCGAGGCCCTCCTCAAAGAGAAACATCTTTACGTCGGGCCCGGTAAATTCCACCTGAGGTCGGATGTGATTGTCCGACAGATAGGGGTCAGCAATCTGATCTGCAAAAATCTTTTCAACCCATGCATCAAAGGTGCCGCAAAACTCTGTCGTCCAATCGAGCTCCACGGTCAGTGCGTCGCCGGGCCCGATGTGCTCGGGCAGTGCCTCGGCAGGATTTTTTCGGGTCGCACGGTAGCGATACTCGCTCAGCAAACGCTCAAACGGGTCGCGCAGAATACAGAACCGATGATCGCAAAAACCATCGGGCAAGATCATGCGCTGCGTTGCTGCTTCCATATGTTGAGGCGTGGTTTTGGACCATTCTACCGGCTCGCGGCTGTAAAGAGCCAGCGGTCCCTTGGCCCTGAGGTAGCTTGTGATGCACGATCCACCCGTTTTAGGGATATGGACAAAATGCAGAAGTTTACCGTTGATTTTTGAAAGGGGCACCTGTCGCCTCGGATATTACCATAGATTGTGCATCTATGTGGGAAATGCTTGGCAAGTCAATTCGGGCTGGGGACCGTAGTGGCAGCCCCAGGCCTGCTCTGCAAACGTTGTCACGTTCGAGAGCCTTTGGTCTGTGTCACCCGATACGAGGGGCTGGCCAAGGTGTCGTCTTGCTGCGCTGTGCCATGGTGTTACCGGTTAAACCATCTTAGCGTGCGGCCGACAGATCAAAGGGGCGCTTATGACTATTGAGACAAAGGTGTCAGAGACACCGGATCGGAAGGCGGCCAAGGCTGCGCTCGCCACCCTGCGCGCGTGGGCTCAGGAGGCCACTTCGGCCGAGGTCGCCGCGCTCGACCCCGCGGTCGCGCGGATGGTAAACGGTGCCGGATACCCCGCGTTCAACCGCATCTATCCGGCGGATTTCACCGGGGGTGCCAATTACAAAGCCACGCTGCCTGACCTGCAAAACGGCCCTTCCAGCCTGATCCGCGGCGCGCAGCAGTTGATCCAGCATGTGGGCATTTCCAACTTCCGCCTGCCGATCCGCTACCACAGCCGCGGCGCCGGTGATTTGCAGCTTGAAACCTCGGTCACCGGGTCGGTCTCGCTCGATGCGCAGAAGAAGGGCATTAATATGTCTCGTATCATGCGCAGCTTCTACCGCCATGCTGAAGCGACCTTCAGCTTCGAGGTGATCGAAGCCGCGCTGGATGACTATAAAGCTGATCTGGAAAGCCTCGATGCGCGGATCCAGATGCGGTTTTCCTTCCCAATGAAGATCGAAAGTCTGCGCTCGGGGCTCGCCGGCTACCAATATTACGACATCGCGCTGGAACTTGTAGAACAGGAGGGGAAGCGCAAAAAGATCGTCCATCTCGACTATGTTTATTCCAGCACCTGTCCTTGTTCGCTGGAGCTGAGCGAACATGCCCGCGCAACCCGCGGGCAGTTGGCCACGCCGCATTCACAGCGCTCGGTCGCGCGGATCTCGGTGGAGGTCCTCGACGCAGAGGGCTGCCTCTGGTTTGAAGACCTGATTGACTTTTGCCGCCGCGCGGTGCCGACAGAAACCCAAGTGATGGTCAAACGCGAAGACGAACAGGCCTTTGCCGAGCTGAACGCCGCCAACCCGATCTTCGTCGAGGATGCGGCGCGGCTCTTTTGTGAACAGCTCCTTGCGGATGCGCGGGTAGGGGATTTCCGCATTGTGGCAAGCCATCAAGAAAGCCTGCACAGCCATGATGCCATTAGCGTGCTGACCCAAGGCGATACCTTTGCCGCGCAAAGCTTCGACCCGAAGCTGTTCAACACGCTCTTCCATGTTGGCTAAGTGATCTCGGCCGCTCTGTCTTTTTTGGGGGGTCTGGTGCTGCGCGCGCTTTATGTGTTTTACCCAAGTCTGATTAGGATCTGAGGAGAGGCGTCATGCGTCGAGCACTGGTGACCGGCGCTGGAAAGCGCCTCGGGCGCGCTATGGCGCTCTACCTTGCGGGACGAGGGTTCGATGTGGCCGTGCATTACGCCACCTCGCGGATGGAGGCGGAAGAAACAGCCGCTGACATCGTGGCGCAGGGGCGGCGTGCCTCTCTATTGCAAGCCAACCTGCTCGACGAGGCTGAGACGCAGACCCTGCTGCCCCGCGCGGCGGCGGCGCTTGGAGGTCCGATCACCTGTTTGGTCAACAATGCGTCGATATTTGAAGCGGATGACATCTACACGGCCACCCCTGAAAGCTGGGAGCGCCATATTGGCAGCAACCTGCGCGCGCCTTTTGTGCTGACGCAGGCCATGGCGGGGCAGGGGCTGCACGCCACGCCAGATGAACGCGGCGAGCCGCGTGCCACTGGGCTGATTGTGAACATGATTGACCAACGCGTGCACAGCCTGACGCCGGAGTTCATGAGCTATACCATTGCCAAGATGGGTCTTTGGGCCATGACACGTACGACGGCCCAAGCGCTGGCGCCGGCAATCCGGGTGAACGGCATAGGCCCTGGACCAACCTTGCAAGGTCAACATCAGTCTGAAGAAGTCTTTGCCCAAGAGCGTCGAGACACAGTGTTGGAGCGAGGGGTAAACCTTGAGGATATCACCGCAGCATTGGGCTATTTTATTGATGCCCCTGCGGTCACCGGGCAACTGATCTGCACCGATGGTGGCGAGCATCTGAAATGGTAAATCTCCTTCGGGTGCCTTGCTGTCTCGCAACAACAGATCAACCAAATACGCCGCCAACCTTCAAACTGCACAAACACCAGATTTCAGTCATAGCTCCTCATAGAGAGTAGTTTGCGTGACTTTTTACCGAAAAAGATAATGGAGGCTCGTCAGCCGTAAGTTAGTGACAGCAGAACATCCGTTCTGACGTCAGCATTATGAAGCAGTGGTGGGCGCCTGAGAGCCTGGATTCCGTCGATATCGCCCCCTAAGTCGGTACAATTTGAATCTTGCGCTAATTAGAATCAATATATGGCAATCCTTGCCATATATTGATTGGAAAAGGGGGCGCTATGGCTACCATGAATATTTCATTATCTGATCGATGAAATCTTGGGTAGAGCATCAGTCCAAATCTGGGCGCTATGCCAACTCAAGTGATTATGTTCGTGACCTGATCCGACGGGACCATGCGCGCTACGACGCAATTGCAGAGATTCAGGCTGCCATGGATGTGGGATTTGCCAGCGGACCAAGTGTCTCGCTAGACCGTGAGGGATTTAAAGCCGATATGCGCGCGCACTATGCCAAGTAGCGGGCACTGGACGCTTCGTCCGGTTGCGCAGAACGGTATTACTGAAATCTGGCAACATGGCGCTGCCAGCTAGGCTCCTGACCAAACGGATCGCTATGCATATTGTCTGTTTGCGGTCTTTGAGCTGCTTGCCGACTTTCCGGAAGTTGCCCGAGTACGTGCAGAATTTACGCCGCCTGCAGGGGTTCATCTAAAGGGTGCGCATCTGGTGGATTTATTGGTTAGACGGTAACCACGTTGAGATTATTCGTATCCTGCATGCAGCACAAAATCTGATGGCGTTTCTGCACGAGCCTTGAAGTTGGTATGGCACCCAGGCTCTGGTGCTTGCCCCAAGGCAGCCGAAGCCAGAGAGGATTTACAGCTTGGCTTTACGAGCACGACCAAGACAGATTACGGGTCCCAAAAACATTTTTGCAAACATGCAAGAATATGAAAGTATCTTTCAAAAGCCTGATGAGAGGGGAAGTATGTGAAGGGGACTTTCTTTGCCCGAACGCTGTCGTCAGGGGCCTTGGCGAACTTGGATGCTGGCTTTGCGCAGAGCCCCGATAAGGCTGCCAGAAGGGGCGCGCACTTTCCCAGTATTCCATCTGTGCTGGGCTTTTATGCGATTTACTTGTTGGCAGCTGCTTTTGGTCGGTGGATGGCGATTGTGCCGGGCGCCCCCGTTACTGTTTGGCCGCCCAATGGCGTGATCCTCGCGGCGTTGCTGATCCACCGCAGAGAAACTTGGCCGTGGTGGATTGCGCTTGGGATCTTCGGAGAGATCACTGGAAACTTCCTGTGGTACAACAGCACCGTCACCGCCGCCCTTGGGTATATGGTCGCTAACGCGGCTGCGATATTTGCGGCGGGCTACATTCTCGCCCCGCTTTTTGACGCCCCCATCCGGCGGTTGACCACGCTGTCCCAGGTTCTGGGGCTGCTGGTCATCGGCGTGCTGTTAAGCCCTATGATCAGCGCAACCATTGGCAGTGCCTTTGTTGCATCAGAAGGCAAAAGCTCCTTTGCAGACACCTGGCCGCTTTGGTGGTTGGGGGATGCCACAGGCACTTTGATTGCCACCCCAATGACAATCACAGTTGTAAATGCCTGGCGTGATGGCATGAGGCTCCAAGGGCGCGCGCTGCTTGAAGGCTTTGTTATTGCAGGTTTGCTGGTGGGCGTCACCGCGTGGGATTTGGCAACAGGGTCTTATTATACATACTTGTTGCCGCTGCCGGTTCTCTGGGCCGCATTGCGATTTGAGTTTCGCGGGGCGGCTCTCGCGGTGGTGGGATTAACATTCGTGATCGGTGCGCATGGGCATATTCTCGGTGCCTCCGATAGCCCTGCTTTGAGCATCGCACTTATGCACAACAGGATGCAGTTCCTGATCCTGACCGCGGCTTCCATTGGATTGATTGTCGCTGCAATTGTGCGCCAGCAAAAGCAGGCGTTGTTGGACTTGGCTCAAATCAACGCGGAACTGGAATCGCGGGTCAAAGAGCGAACAAAAGACATTGAGATGTCTCAGAAGCGCTTTGAGGCCACGTTCAAGAACGCGGGTGTCGGCATCAGCATTGTGAGTGGGGAAGGCGCATTGATGCGCGTCAATGACCGCTTGGCAGAAATGCTTGGCTACAGCGCAGAGGAGGTGGAGGGCCGCCTGCTTGATGACTTCACGCATCCTGAGGATATCCCTCGAGGAAGGACCGCACTTGAGGCGCTTAAATCCGGCGCAGCCGATGAGTACGATTTGGAAAAGCGCTATCTTTGCAAAGATGGAAGTTTGGTATGGGGCCACACCACGGTGAGCTGCGTGCGCGACGCTAAGGGGCGGATCTCCTACCTCATCAAAATCATCCAAGACATTACCGATCGGAAAGAATTGGACGAAAACCGCCAAATGCTGATGCGTGAGGTGAACCATCGCGGCAAAAACTTGCTGTCTGTCGTCAAGGTGATCGCGCGACAAACAGCCCTGCGATCCCCAGAGAACTTCATCGAGGCATTTGGCGAGCGGCTACAGGCTCTTGCGGCCAACCAAGATATCCTGGTGAACAACGGGTGGCAGCAGATTGAGTTGGACGCATTGGTGCGGGGCCAGCTTGAGCATTTTGAAGCAATCAGGGAGCGGGTGACGGTAGTGGGTCCCCCGGTAAAAGTTAGCGCGCACGCAGCGCAGGCGATCGGCATGGCAATGCATGAATTGGCCACAAATGCTGCCAAATATGGAAGTCTGAGCAACGATGTGGGCCGCGTCGTCATCGACTGGTCGGTTGAGGACGGCAATTTTTCTATGTCTTGGTGCGAGCAGGATGGTCCCGCTGTATCAGCGCCAACGTCTCGTGGGTTTGGAACGACTGTGATCGACAAGCTGACGGCCTCATCACTCTCAGCAGATGTCGAGCTCACCTACGCCCCGACCGGGTTGGTTTGGAAAGTGAGTTGCCAACTGGCGACGCTTCGCGATGACTAAGGTCAACGTGAACTGCGCCCGCTTCTATAAGACCCTCTCTAGAGCTGACACTGCTATCGCTTCCCAAAGCTACGAAAGCCGCTACGGTCTAGACAGCCTATCTGTGCTTCATTTCTATCAGCAGCTGATTTAAAGTCCTTATTCTATTAGAGGAACGTTCAATGAATTGGTCCCCTCAAAAATGTCCTGGCTATAATAACGCATCAGATTCAATCATCTCTCCTGAACAATGGAGTGAAACTGAAGGGGAGGGGGCGCTCATCGAAGGCATAGATGCGGGACGTTTGCTGATCTGGCCTTCAGGCGGCACCCCTCTGGAGGGGCGTACAAAGCCAATGTCATTTGACGCCCGCGCCTTATATGCGCTGCTCGCCACTTATTTTAGCCATCAAGATTACTACCCGGATGAGCGCAAAGAACATCCGACAAAAAAATGATGTGACGCTCCAGTTGATTTCCCAAATCGTCTAATCGTTTCCCTCTGCGTGATCTCATGACCTATGTTGGGTCAGGCAGGGCGGGCAGCTGCCGCAGATAAAGGAGGATAGCATCAAGATCCTCGGGGCTGATCTGGCTGTAATAGCCATACCCCATCGGCGGCATCATCTTTACCCCATCAGGGCGCACACCGCGCGTAATCATCTGTTTGAGCTCTGCGTCGGTCCAAGCGGCAAGGCCATCCTCCGCATGGGACGTCAGGTTTGCTGAGACAGAGCTTCCCCAGGGACCATGGAACTCAAATCCCCCTGCGCCGAGCTGATTGACCCAATCGGGGCCCATTGGGCCCATCGGGCTGTGGCATTCAATGCAATGGGCAACCGGGCCGGCAAGATACTCACCATATGCTACCGTGACGCCTTCCTCGGGGTGGGGAACCGTGCCCACGGGTGGCCCATATGCGGGGGGCAGGGGAAAGCTGTAGACGCTGTCGCCTGGGTCATTCTCGACAGCCGGCACGGTCCGGAGATATTGGACAATAGAATAGACGTCGTCGTCCGATAGTCGGCTGTAGAGTGCGATGGGCATGGGAGGGCCGATGACCCGAGAACCGCCGGGAGTTACCCCCTCGCGGATGGCGCGGGCAAGGTCTTCATCGGTCCATTCTGCGACGCGTCCGCCTGGCGTGATGTTGGGGGCGATGGCGGTAAAGTCTGGCGTCTTCTCCACAAGACGCCCTGCGAGTTGCATCTCCGCGACAGGACCCTCAGGCCCGATGGGCGTATGACAATTTCCGCAAGCTGCTGGCCCCTCAACAAGGTATTTGCCTCGTTCCAAGCTCGGCTCGGCAAGTGCCGCTGTCCCGCAGACAAGTGCAAGCCATGAGAATTTCCCCAAATACATGTTTGGTTCCCCCTCTGATCCCATAAGGATCGCAGATTTGGGCGAGTCGCCAAAGAACTTTCGCGCGGGGCCTATTTCTCGGGGGCGCCAATGTTAGACTCTGCGCCGGTTGAGCTAGGGCTCCAGACCCGCTTTATACGCCATGCTCAATCGAGAGAGGCCGTCTGTGATGGCGCTGCGGGTCTGGACTTAATGGAGCTTGAGCTTGGACACGGCGTCATGCGCGCGGCGCACCCGCGCTAGATCATGGGGAAACGACAACTCCCGCTCCGCTCGTTCCAAGGCGAGCTTGGCCTGCACTTGAGCGGCTTGTCGGATGCCCGCCTCTGGTAGCTGCGCCAACAAGGCGAGCGATCTTTGTATCCAGATACCAACTTCTACCGACCCCACGCCATCTTTGCTGATTGCGCCATAAGCGTCTTCGAGAAGATCACCGGGCTCAAGCGGAGGCACAAACACCCGCTCGAGTTGGGGGCGCTGTGCGTCTTCACCCTCTTGCTTTACAGTCCAATCGCGGAGGATACGCGACAGGCGCACGACAATTTCAATTGCCGTTCCTGGATCATTAATGCCGGGCGACAGGGCGCGAGACCCGATCTCTGACATGACAATTAGGCCAAAGCGGGGGTCGTTGGTATAGGTGCGGCGCTCAGCCAAGACGAAGGCACTCAGCGGTATGTCCAGATCTAGCACAGTCTTCTCTGTGCGTGTCACGACTGTCGCAAGTGGGCGCTTAGGGTCGACAAAGGCACCGGGCAGGCTTCTGACGTAGATCATCGCGTTATTTTCTCCTGCCCAGTCGTCAAGCCGGCCTGTGTCGATGTGCTGGATGAACCCAAGCTCATCAGAGTAGATATCCACGCCATTCTCGGGGAAATTGATGACCGGTCTGCCGCCGAGAGGTGCTGAGGCGTGGAAATGATCAAAAGCCTCTCGTGTCGCGGCGTCGACTTTTTCGATCGTGTTTCCAATGCGGCCGAGCCGGGCAATGTTGTCGACCCAACGTACGAAGGTGAGGATCACCCAGGCAAATATCGCGATGGTAAACAAAAAGAGCGCAAAGCGCCCCGCCACGCCGAAAAAGCCGACTTTGACGGCGATGATGCCGACGATGCTGAAGATGAAGGCACCGATGAAGCTCGACAAAGCCTCTTGAGACACGCCATCTGCAACGATCAGCGCAAAAGCACGCGGTGTCGCACTGCCCCCGGCGGAGGCATAGGCAGAGACCATGGAGGCCACAGCAAAAGTAGCCACGCCAAGCATGCTGGCTGAGATCACCGTCAGCAGCTTCTCTACCGTCTCAATGCTGATGTCGGGCACCAGATCCTGCAGCGGCAGCTGGTCGGCAAGATGTGCGACATAGACGATCAGAACTGCGAGCACCGCATTGCGCAGGGGCCTGATCCAAAGCTTTTCGCTGAGATTTCGGATGGTGAACTTCAACCGGCTGCGGATCATAGGTTTCTTCCCTTTGCTCGCTGCATGCTCATGCCGCAATGCGTTCAGACGCAAGCATAAACTGCTGAAGTCTAATTTCAGCACAGGCTGCGGCTGCGGAGGGCCGTCCCTTGCCGCGTGATGGTTTCGATGTATCTGTTCAAGCACAATGGGGAAGGAATTTTGATGTGAGACCTCTTTACTGGGTCATTTCCGGCATCTTCGTCGTGTTGACGATCTTTCCCCTTATTCGCAGCGCCCGATGGTGGGTGCGGGCGGCTGATTTTCCCCGTCTACAGATCGCCACGGCGCTGGCGTCTCTGCTTGCGAGCTACATTTTATTTATTGACATCAATGACCTGTGGGACGTCCTTTACCTAATTTTTATGGTGCCCGCTCTGGGTCTCCAACTCGTTCGGATCTTTCCCTACACAATGATTGCCCCGAACCAAGTCAGGAAGACCTCCTCATACCGGCGCGCAGATAGCATCAAGGTCATGATTTCGAACGTGCTGATGGAAAACCGCCGGGCGACAGATCTTCTCCAGGTGGTGCGTGAGGTCGATCCAGACCTGCTGCTTGTGGTTGAGACAGACGACTGGTGGCACCAAAAGCTCGTCCCGCTTGATGAGCTGTTCCCCTATCGGATCAAGCGCCCTCAGGACAATTACTACGGCATGGAATTGTTCTCAAAGTTCGAGCTTGAAGCAGATGACGTGCGATTTCTTCTGTCGGACAAAATCCCTTCGATCCGCACCGGCGTGCTTTTACCTTCGGGCGTCTGGATCGAATTTTTTGGGGTCCATCCGCGCCCGCCCGATCCCGATCACGACAGCGAAGGGCGCGATGGCGAGCTTTTGTTGGTTGCTAAAGAAATGCGGCGCTCAAAGCGCGCCGCGATTGTAGCAGGGGATTTGAACGACGTGGCCTGGTCACATACCACGCGGCTCTTCCAGCGTATGAGTGGCGCTCTGGACCCGCGCCGCGGCCGGGGCATGTTCAATTCCTTTCACGCCGGTCATCAGCTGTTGCGATGGCCGCTGGACCATATTTTTCATGATACCTCCTTCACGCTGGTAGAACTGCGCCGTCTTCCTAATATTGGCTCCGATCACTTCCCGGTCTTTGCGGAGCTTCAATACGAGCCATCTGCGGAGGCGAAACAAGACGCCCCAAAAGCTGACCATGAAGATCGAGAAGAAGCCGCAGAGATGATCCAAGAAGCGCGCGAGGGAGGTGCGGACAAAAACTTGGGCTCTCCCACATATGAGCTGTAATGCCGCCGCTTCGGCTTTGGGACAATCAACAATAAAGGGCCTGGTTGAATCCCCATCGGCGAAAACGACGCTTTATTTCACCACCCGAAAGTATGGCGCGCGATAGGCGTTCTCCATACCAGAATTGCTACAGTACCCCATGTCCATATTGCTCGTACCGATTATCCGACCATTAGAGACAAGGGACGCCCCATTTACCCCTCCGGCATTTGCAGAAAACTGGATATCTCCCAATGCTAATATCTGCCCGTTGTGGAGACTTAGTGAAGATGCAGCCTTGAAACCTCCTAGGGTCATCAGGGTCGCCCCACCACCATCCGCGCAATGGTCGTTACGTCCAATCTGTAAACCTTGAGGAGAATTAAATGATGTCGTCGCTTTATTAGTTGTCGCTATGACGGCGTCCTCAAAGACGACCCCATTTGCAAACTTGAGTTCGCAGTTGGTAACAAATACGATTTGTTGATACAATCCTGCATCCATCGTCATCTTTCCTGACCCTGGACACGACATTCGGTTCACGGCGTTTCGCATAAAGTGATACGGGCTCAGAGATTGCGCATTTCCCTTAGGCTCTTGTTCACCAGGTGGTAATCCTGGGTACTCTTTTAGATCTACCTCGTGATAGTAGTTGGAACTTACATATTGAGGAAGATGTTCAGCCTCGGCGTTCCAGAAGCTGTCAATAATTTCCGGTAGCTGATTAAGGAGCCTGAGGCGATATTTTCCGTCGCGGAGGGCAGTTTGAAGTCCATCGTTCTTTTCAAAGCCGGACGCTGGTATATTGATGTCTTCGATGTTGGGCATCGAAACCACTGTTCCAGCTTCGAAGTAATTGCCTTGGTTCATACTCACATATTCGTTCGAGTGAATGCAAAACCCGCTTGTAAAGCTGTTGTTAGACCGAACGTCTACTGTTCCTTCAGCGACCATACCTTCGGTAAAACAGCCCGGAAAATAGGTCGAATAAACAGACTCTACCGCAATATCAAAGGTATCCCGGCCTATTAAACCTAATAGAAGATTGCGGGAAGCATTATTCCGTTCTTCTTTCATCATTGCATATACGCGAACTGCAGAATCTGAGTCTGAATCCTCTCGAAAAGTTAGCTCACTCTTATCCCATTCCCCAAAGCTGACATCTGTCGTCAGAAGCGCGGAGCTTCCGAATTTGTTCATAGAAAGCATGCCACTGACGGTTTCCACGGCTTTGGTTGCAGCAGCCTCCGACCCGTCCTTTTCACGAGTGTATAGGGCGGCATGAGCTGCGCTATCGGCTGCTGCTTGCAACCGTGTCCGCTCGGAAATGACCTTATTTGAATCCACAGCAAGTCCGCCAAGAACAAGTGCAGTCAAAAACATGAAGAGAGAAAGAAGCGTAATTGCACCTTCTTCGTCACGCAGCCAATTGAACCTTAATCCGCAGTCCATTTTCTTAGAACTCCACGACATGCTGAGCGGTGACACGAATTGTTACAGCATTGAAGGCGCTTCGAACCATGTTCAAGGTCATGCCATGCGCCATTTGGCAGCTCTCTCGACTGATCTACAGTTCTTGCCTAAGATACTGATAGGGGGAGAAAGATGCGGGCATGGAGAATTTAGAGCTTCTGCTGAGCCGGGCGCTGGATGCAGTCATAGGCATGAGCTCAGAGGGGCGCGTAACGGCTTGGAATGGCGCGGCCGAAGAACTCTTTGGTTGGTCCAAGGAGGAGGCCTTGTGCGCGGTCTTAGGTGAATTGATTGTGCCGGCTCAACATCGTGAACACCACGCGCGCGGTCTTGAGCATTACAACCGCACAGGCGAAGGCCCCGTTCTTGAGAGACGTATCAAAATTACGGCCCTGCACCGGACAGGCGTCGAGTTTCCGGTCGAGTTGTCGATCTTCGCGATCAACCACTCCGACCAGCAACATAGTTTTTACGCCTTTGTGCGCGATCGATCTATTGAGGAAGCGGCGCATCGCGAACAAGAGCTGCGCGCGCGAGAAGCGACGGCTGTCATGAATATGGGCCAAAAGCTGATCGAAGATGTGCCCCTTGATGACTTCATCCAGTTCTGTCTCGACGAGGTATGCGATATTGCCAGCATGGATGCGGGGCATCTCTATGTTGTACGGGGCGAAGGCCGCGCTCAGATCTTGGAGCCTTCGGGGATTTGGTGCCTGCGCGATGAACGGTATCGGCCGGTTGTAGAGGTCACCTCCCGCCTCCAGTTCAAACCGGGGCAAGGGCTTCCGGGCCGGGCCTGGCAATCAGGCGGGTTGGAGGCGCTCGAAAACCTGATTGATGACTGCAAATTCTTGCGCCGCGAGATTTTTACTGAGGTGGGGTTAACGCGCGGTGTGGCACTTGCGGTGCCACATGGGGGCAATGTTCATGCGGTGCTTGAGTTTTTCGGCACAGATAGCTCCAGAATGGACCCGGAGATCCTGCGTTTGGTGAAAACTGTTGGCAGCCAAGTGGGTGCCGCCATACGCCGCAAGCAAGGGGCTGAGAGCCGTGAGACTTTGCGCACCGAAATGGTGCATAGGGTCAGCAACAGCTTGTCCGTTTTATCCTCGATCTACCGCCAATGTTCTCGTCAGGCGCAGTCGATCCAGGAGCTGGATGACATGTTTTTGGGTCGCATCATTGCCATAGGGCGTGCGAATAAGACGTCGATCGTAGAGGCTGAACGTGGTGTTTTGCTCCCTGACCTGATCAAGGACTCTCTCACCATGCTGCCGGATCACAACAATATCGCCATCGACGCAACCCCCATCGTGATCTGCAGAGAGGCGGTGATGCCTTTATCTTTGATCCTGCATGAGCTTGGCACCAACGCCTTAAAATATGGCGGCTTGGGAGAGGGCGATCGCTTGCACATCCAAGTGTCCAACGCAGATGCGCCTGATGCTCTCCGCCTAGACTGGCGGGAGCATCGCCGGGAACCGCTCGCAGCGCCTCCCGAGCAGCCGGAGCGGCGAGGATTTGGGAGCCGGCTTATTCAAACAATGGTTGAAGGGCGTCTTGGAGGGCGTTTTGAGCGCCGGCTGGATGAGACCGGTTTCCACTTTAGCGCCCATTTTTCCAAAGATCGGCTGGAGGCATCAGACGCAGAGTTTGGCCGTTAACGCCATCTAGGGAATGGTTGACGTCGCTTTTCTTCACAAGGTTTCACGCACCCGGACGAGCGCCTCTTTAAGCTCACCTGTTCGGATCGGTTTTTGGATCCATCCGAAGGGCTGTGCGGATTGAGCGCGCAGCTTCAGATCGTCGCTGCCATAGGCTGATATGAAGATCGCGCGGATGCCGATCGCCTCATGGATTTCCAATGCCGCACTGACCCCATCCCGATCCCCTTTCAGGTTGATGTCCATGGTGATACAATCTGGCCGGTGTAATTTAGCATAGTCGACGGCCTCCTGAGCCGACATGACAGTCCCCACCACCTCCGCGCCGAAGTCTTCGAGTATCATCTCGATTTCCATCGCAATGATTGCCTCGTCCTCGACGATAAGCACACGCAGCGGCTGAGGCAGTGCAATGACGTCGTTCTGCAGAGCATTCTGGGTTTCTCCCGCTGCCGCGGTCTCGGGCCCTCCCGCAAGCGCAGGGTGCGCCGCCCCATTTTCGGGGGAGGTGGCCACACTGTGCCATTCACTTGTTACCCCCCGGCTTTCGCGCTCATGTTCCTGTGCTCTCATGCTCTTATGCTTTCTTCACTCTGGGTTTATCTCGAATTGCACCGAGCACTTGCCTGTCCCTACTTTTGCAATCTGGAGCATCCCACCAATTTGTCGACACAAACTGCGTACCAGTTTGAGCCCAGAGGTGCGTGTAAGGGCGGTTTCATCGAACCCCATGCCTTCATCAAGCACGTCCAAGACCAGGTCTTCCCCGGAGCCGTGGAAGCGCACACTCACTTGTCCACTGCCATATTTGAACGCGTTTGTAATAAGCTCATTGGCGATCAGTGCAAGATTATGGGCCGCGTCTGTCGGGAGCTGCACCTCCTCAATGGACAGACTTAACCGCTCTGACGCCCCAAAGCTTTCAGCGGCCCCGCGCGCCACCTCGTCGAGGAAACTGCGCGATGAGATCGCACGCGCGCTGCTGCTTTGATAGATTGCTTCTTGGCTTGCGCCCATCGCACGCAGCCGGTTTGCGGCCACTGACATGAACTCAGCAACCTCGGGCGTGTTGCGGCCCGCAGCGGCAAAGTTCATCAAAGAGAGCATCTGCTGAATATTGTTTTTCACGCGATGCTGCAGCTCTTGCACCAGCACGCGTTTGTCTTCCAACGTCTCTGCCAATAATGCATTCTCTTTAAGCCGATTGTGCAACTGGCGGTCGATTTCTTGAATTCTGCGGTTGAGAATGCTGAAACGATCCAGCTCGGCAGGCATCAACCGGACGATCAAAAGCGTGCCTTCCTGCTCTGGGCGTGGGACTCGTGCTGCCAAGGCGCGAAACCGTTCGACCTCGTCCCCCTGCTGGAGCTCCAAAGCGCCAATATAAGAAGATGTGCTCCTGCTTGCATGTCGCAAGAAAGCCGCCACGTCAGGCTTGGGATCATGACATATGTCAAACAGGTTTGGCGCGTTGCCCAGTGCCGAGAAAAGCCTGTGGGCCGCCGCGTTTGCCTCATGCACATGACCGTCGAGGCCCGCCAGTATGGCAGGCTCCGGCAGAAACTCCAGAGGGAAGCAGCCGAGTTTCGAGCCGTTTTTGGAGATCATTGCTCGATCCGGAAATATTCGCGTGCGTTTGCTTCGACATGGTCGCTTGGCCGCAGATAGACGACCACCCGACAGCCAGGGTGACCTTGAGCGATCGCTTCTTCAATCTCCACGCGGGCATAGCCCAGGTTCTGGGCGGCAATCGACCCAAACACATTGGACGTCATCATGCACAAAGAAGGGCGTCCTTCCACAAACTTACCAAAGGGGCAGGCGCGGTTGCCAAGGACAATCCGATCCTCGCGCTCCTCAATGACATAGAAGTCCCCGTTTATTCTGCGCTTGAGGTCCACCAGCACGTCTCGAACTTGATCTTTCGACAGCCGATCGACGGCAAGAGCCTTGCGGTAGGAGCTATCGATCTGTTCACCGATCGCTCCGCCGACCACGCTGATGTAGCCAGAGGCTTCTGAAAGCCCGACCACATTTTCGAGGGTTCCAGAGAGTTCTCGTAGCAAAGAGCGTAGAAAGACATCTCGCTCAAGATCCACGTCTGCGTCTGCAATGGAACGGCCGTCAGTCATTGTGTCGCGGGTCATACCCATCGTCAGCCTCCTCTGATGCCCTCATCAATACATTTTTAAGGACCGATTTTCCCATCTACGTACCCTCTGATGAAGCGTCGGAAGGCGGGGCGGTATCATGGGTCTTTATCAAGCGGGATGTCATTCTGAGCTGCCCCGAGCAATTGGGCTCCTGCGATCTGACGCCGCGGGCGCCTTTATATCTGGTGGTGGTTTTTTAACGCGCTTGGTACATCTGGTAAGTAAAATCTCAACACTGGAATGCTTCATGATCAAATTGCTGCATGTCGATGATGAAAGTGACATACTTGAGATTGCGAAAATATCTCTCGAAATGCACGGCAGTATTGAAGTGACACCTTGCATTTCCGGTGAAGAGGCCTTGCGTATTGTGGAGCACTTTACCCCTGATATTATCCTTTTGGACTATATGATGCCCTATCTGACGGGGCCAGAAACCTTGCAAGCGCTTCGCAAGGTGCCGGCCATAGCGGAAGTGCCTGTGGCCTTTATGACGGCACGGGCACATGCCGAAGAGCATAAAGAACTTTGGAGCCTTGGGGCTTTGGATGTTATCAAGAAACCCTTCGACCCGCTGACCCTGGCACAGAGAATTGAAGCGGCAGTGGCCAAGTCGGTTGAGAGCTGACGAAAACGCGGATGTTGGCGCCCATCCCCCGCCCACTCCTTAGGTGGCGCAGCCCCACCGCCATGGGCCTCTGGCGCCGAGTATCTTGAGATAACCGGGTTCCTGGCCAACTGCGCAGCTCGCATAATTCAGGCCGCTAGTGCGCGAAAAACACCGGCAGGTCCCTTTGCTCAATCATATGCCGCGTTGTGCCCCCCAAGACGGTCTGGACGATCCGTGCATGACCATATGCCCCCATGACGATCAGGTCGGCTCCCACCTCCCTGGCGCGGTCTTCGATGCACTGAGGGATCGGGCGCCCCCCGCTCGGGGTTTGCGATAGGGTAACCGTACAGCCGTGATGGCTTAGCCACTTGGCAATATCTGCACCTGGTTCTTGTCCGTCACGTGTGTCAGCGACACAGGGGTCGATGCAGCCGATCACGACCTCTTCAGCCTCTTGGAGATAGCAAAGCGCGCTGTGCACGGCAGAGGCGGCTGCTTTGCTGCTATCCCAAGCCACAAATATGCGGGAGTATATGCATTTCCCTTTGGTATTTATGTGGAAACCGATGGGGGAGTCGTAAAGGATCGCCGAGGCCGCCTCATAGAGATGGCTCTCATGGTGTCGCATGTTGTCAGCCAAGAATGCCTCATCAGAAACCTTGGCACAGCGTGCAACGTGCCCTTTTACCTCCGCGGAAGAGACCAGAGCCCCAAGCACCTCACCAGAAGCTTTGGCGTTCGCTAGGATTTGCTCGCGCTCTTGGACAGATGCCTTAAGGGTCGCCCGCGCTCTGCTGACTGTTTCGGGCCAGTCGGTTGGAACCGTCATGGCACCGTATGCAGTAAGCCCATATATTTGCATGGGAAGGCTAGGGGCGGGGTCTATCACAAGGCACAGCAGATGGATGTTGTCGCGGAGAGAATTTTCCGCGAATTGGGTCAGCCACGCCATCGAAGTGCTCGAGTTCATGATCAACAAAACCGTACGGTTCTTCATCTCTGCCCCCCTTCAGTGGCGCGCCTGCGCCAATGGTTTCCCCCATAGTATATAGCAAAAGACCCGTTGCGCCGGGAAAAAGGGGCCATTCCCGTTTCGCGCGCTGGATAACGCGTCATAGCAAATGCATTTATAACATCAGGTCGCAACGATGGGCATGGTTGCGTCACAGAAGAGCGCGGCCGTTCTTCGGGCAGCGGCATTCTTGTAATTGGCTGCAATCCATCAATCGGCTTGAACTAGATTTAACTGCCACTGATTGGGTGTGGTCCTGGACCACTCGTGTGAAGCCGCGCAGTGAATACCGCCCAGGTCGCTGCCGACGAATGCTTGACCTCATCGTGTAGGTTGCTGCAGTTCCGAAGAGGAAGTGTCTGAATGTTCTACATCAGCCTTAAGTCACAGGGCCCGGCATCTGGATGCATTATAATCTGATCTTGCAGCTCGTTAAACGTTAGATGCTTAAGGCTGTGAGGGTGTTTTCTGAGATAACGTGCAGCGCGCTGCCTCAGTTTCTCACTCTCAAACTTGGCAATGGTCCTGACGGCAGCACAATCCATTCTAGTTCCTCCGGCCATTCTGGCTCCTCCCGGGTGCTCTGATTTCGATCCTCATCAAACAGGGCTTATCTGACACAACGCCAAAGAAGAGATCAGGTTCCTCAGAATGAGGGAGAGGGTCGACCCAATGGGGCGCAACCAGGCGCTATCCTTTTCGAAGTGGGCGGTCTCCTATTGTGCGCTTAGCGGATCAAAAAAATTACTGGCAGCGATTGGGGCATCACAATAGTCACCGGCCTCCCTCCGTATAAACATTAAGTATCAGTGATAAATACTTAAAAATAATAAATAATATCCGCTTGATTGGCTCGAGAGACTTGGGACAATGCGTCTCGGCGCGGGAAAAAGTCTAAAATCAATATCGAGTGCGGCAATTACAGCAAGCAAGAGGCTCAGCCACGGCTCATGTGCGGCGGTTTCAATGTGCAAGCCCTGTCGCGGGTTGGGCTCCGCAAGGCGGCGAAGGCGTCAGGTCGTGATGTTGCAGCTTTCTTTGAAGGCATAAGCGGGTAGGGGCCATGCTTTCGGCATCTCGCAGATGCCTGCCAGTGACAGCTGTTGTCAGACCTCGCGCGGGATCCGCAATTATATTTCATATGAGCTGCGTGTACCCTCTTGCGCGTGAGCGGGCCCGTATCGATATCAACCTTTGCCGCATGCTCTCAGAAGACGGATGGCATTACGTGGCCCCTCGCGCTCGGCGACCTCCGAGCAGGAACACCTCTAAATGCAAACCGAGCATTTACCTGATCTGGACCCTGGCCCGAATGATGTTGGTTCAAAAAGCTTGGCTGGGAAGAACCCCGCCGAATTCAGAGCCGTTTTATACAGCTGGGCGGTGATGCTTGCAGTGCTCACTGCGATCTATGGTATCGGTTACTGCTTTTCTCCTTGATCCATCTTAATCTCAGGGACGCCTTCGGCGGCATCCGTGACGGCTGCGCGCTGGAAGCCTAAGTTTTTAAAGGAGACCTCTCGGCAGGGCCGGCCTTCACCTTAGCGCCAAATCCAGCTCTCCCGAGCACACGTCAGACAGCGCCGCTTGCAAAAGAAGGGCTCACCCTCTCAAATGACCCTGTCACATGCCGACCCTCAGGACAGGCTTTCATCTGTTCTCCAAGACCTCAGGAAGGGCTGGCGCGGGCCCATATCGCTGAATGAGCTGATCGCCTCTTTAGGTGTTCGAAGCTTTGCGCCTTTGCTTATCGTCTTTGCGCTGCCGAACCTGTTTTTCTTTGTGCCTGGGGCTTCCGTGATCATCGGCCCGCCGCTCATGTTTGTTGCCGCCCAACTTGTGCTCGGACGCCCCTCGGTTTGGCTGCCGATGACCTTGGGCAAACGGTCCATCGACCCTCAGGTGTTTGAGCGGCTTATGGCCCGTGTTTTGCCTTGGGTCGAATGGGTGGAGCGATTGGCCCGCCCGCGCTATTGGGTCTTGTCTCAGAAAGCGGCCGAGCGAACGGTCGGGGTCGGCTGCCTTATCATGTCGGTTTTCGTATTACTGCCCATTCCATTCGCCAATGCCTTGCCGGCTCTCTCGGTCATTATGCTGGCTTTTAGCCTGGGCGAACGCGATGGCCTTTGGCTTCTCGGCGGCGGGCTCATCGGGTTCGTTTCGATTGCATTGGTCTTTGCTATCTTTGCGGCAGGCGCCTTTACCGTACTCAGCTTTTCTTAAAGCGTCACAGTGTTTGCAGAAGACCCACACGTCTTGGGCCAAGGGACAGTCCCGCGGTGCTAGAAAAAACTATGCCCAACCAGATGTGTTGCATAGGCGAGCTAACGACGCGGTGCGTCCCGCTTGGAGACAAGAACGCCCGCGCAGAGTGTTGCGAGTGCGTTGATGCCTGTGTCCACTCAGCTCAGCGAAGTCGGCATTCTCAGTAAGGTTTTGTGCACGATACCCCCTTTGGCCGGGCAGCTTGGTCGAACTCAGGGCGCAGCGCGAAGGGCGGCTTCAATCGCAGCGATGTCGATCTTTTTCATCTTCATCATGGCCGCTTGGGCACGTGCCGAGGCCGCGCAGTCTGGGTCCGAAAGCGCTTCCATAAGCACGCGTGGCGTAATCTGCCACCGATAACCCCAACGGTCCTTGCACCAGCCGCACATGATTTCCGCGCCCCCATTGCCGACGATTGCGGCCCAAAGCCGGTCTGTCTCCGCTTGGTCCTCAGTGTAGACCTGCAACGAGTAGGCGTCATTCGGCTGCACCTGCGGCCCCGCGTTGAGAAGCGCATAGGGCAGGCCAAGGAGGGTCATCTCAACCACTTGAACCGTGCCCGCGGGGATGCCAGGAACGCCCTCGGGCACACGGGTGATATTTTCTATTTCAGTGTCGGGAAAGGTAGCGGCATAGAACTCCGCAGCCTGTTCGGCCTCGGTATCGAACCAGAGGAAAATAGCGGCCCTGCGTTTGGCCATCGGCATTCTCCTTGCGGCGGGTGGCGGATCATTTGGCGGAGTTTGTGCTGGCTTCGAAGACGGGGTTGAAGCCGCCCCAAACCATCCGCTTGCCATCGAAAGGCATGGAAAGCTCCTGCCAGCGGGGGTCCGCTTCCATAGAGGCCCCACAGCGGTCATGGCTCTCCTGGTCTGGCCAGACGATCCACGAAAAGCAAACGCTCTCGCCCTCTTCCAAGGCCACAGCGCGCTTGAAATCTGTTCGCGTGCCGTCGGGGATTTGGTCGCCCCAGCATTCGATGGTCGACAGCGCGCCGTAGTCGCGGAAAAGCGGCCAGGCTTTGCGGGCGCTTTCGATATAGGCCTCACGATTTCCATCGGGAACGGGGGTGAGGAAGCCAGCTACGTAGGTCATGACAGGTCTCCTGTTTTGCGCCTTAGTCCAATTCCGCGTTGGAAGTCGGCTCCGGGCTTTGGGGCTCCGCGATACGCGGTTCAGGCCGCGTCGTGGACAGATGTTATCCAGCATTAACCGAACACCGCATGGGCCATGCCGGCCGCCTTCAACGAGACGCGCCGAATAACCCCTTGGTACGGATAAATGTATCGTCTCCTACATCGACAAGACCGTACGCCTCCGTCAGAAGAGATTGAGCTTCAGCTACAGAAACATCGCTGACCGTATGAGTGCCTCCCCGCGGGAAGTGCAGGGTGTTCCCTTCCAGCATATAACCGACTTCATAGAACCCACATTGACTGAAGAAGCGGTGTTGCATTTGGCCCTGCTTCGCAACTGGTTCGACCTGTTCATAGGTGCAGGCGGCAGAGGCTGTGCCGGCCCATCCAACAGCCATGAAAGTAGCGAGCAAGATGTGTCTCATGGGGGGATCCTATGCATAATTCAGAGTGCTATTTTGATTATAACCTTGGTCCGGCGACACGCCTATCAGCCCGTTATTCGTCAGCGAGATTTGACTTACACAAAGAGCTCTCAATGCTGTGGCGGTTCCCAGGCCATGCATATACCCCTCCAACGCAAAAGGCCTCCACCGTTTCCAGCAGAGGCCCATCATCAGTTGAGGCACTAATGAGATTTACGCCACCAGCTTACTGCCGTGGTTCGATCTTGGCCAGCTTTTCTTGCACAGCCCGTGCATAGGCATTGCTTGTTGTTTGAGCGGTGGCTTTTTGAACAAGGCGCTGAAGCCCCACATCCACAGCTCGAATGTCGCCCAGTTGGCTCTCTTGGCTTTATCCGTTAAGCTGTCCTGTCTTAGGATTGACCATCAATATCAATCTCTTGGCCGGCATCCACCTCTGCTTTTCTTACATAGGTAAAGGCCCCGCAATCATAAGATAGCGGGACCCTAATTTTTGATCAGTCTCTTGCGAGGTGATTAGGTGATCAAGTTGCTCGCGTCGAAGTCGTTCACGGAGAAGCCGACCAGTTCGATCAGGCCGTCGTCGTCGCTAAAGGTGCTGTCGGTATCAAAATCGTGGAGGACGTAAGCATTCCCACCGTAGTTGAACGTTGTAAAAGTGTTAACACCGTCCATGTAGCTTGCCGCGAGTACAACTGCATCGAACAGGCTGGCCTCACTGGCGATGGCTGCAATTTCCACATTACTCAACGTCTCGCGACCCGAAGAGAAGGCCGTTATATCAAGGACGTCGTCGTCAGCGTTGAAGTCTGAGACAGTCGTGAGACCGTTTAGGAACTCAGCCTCACTGGCATCGCCGATGTTGTTTCCGTACTCGCTTTCAATCATATCAGAGCCAGCACCAAGGGTAATCTCCAGGCGCGTATTGATCGACGCACCGCCGTTATCGTCATCAATAGTTACTGTGTCGTTACCAGCACCCAAATCGATAGTTACGACATCGGCGTCACTATAAAAGCGGCCGACATTAAGCACACTGTCATCACCAGACCCAGTGGAGATACTCGATACGACGTTTGAAGGGACAGCGAAGTTCATAGACAAGTCGCCAGTGGAGCCGGAACCATTGACAGTTTCCAGTTCCAGCCCGTTGGAACCAGTGACGGTTAGGGTGGTGTTGCTTTCCAGCGAAAGGTTCAGAGCAGTTACAGCATCTGCGCCGGCGCCATCAGCCCCCAGATCTACAGTGAGGGTGGCAGCAGCAGCGTCGATCGAACCCGCAACATTCACAGTCTCGATGTCGTCACCGTCAATATCCAATGTGCCACCGCTGACAACGTTGTCGAGAGCAACTGTGGCAGTTGTCACGTCATCATCGTAGGTAATGGTATCGTTTACCGCAGTATCGCGAAAGCCAGCAGCCTGACCGTCTATGAGGCCGCTGATATCACCAGCATTGTCGATCTGCCAAATCTGCGAAGCGCCAACAAAAACGGCAGCATTAATAGTGCCGCTACCACTATCGCGTGCAAGATTGATGGTTTCGATGTTCTTGATCGACACGCCACCAGGAACGGTAAGGGTCCCGTCAACGATCATTTCCAGCGTATCATTGCCAGCGCCCCCGTCGAGTTTGTCGAAAGCTGTCAATGTGGTGGCCGCCGTACCGTCGTTTTCTACAGCCTGGAATGTATCCGCGTTGGCTGTACCAACGAAATTGTCAGTGCCTGCAGTAAGCGTGAAGGTTTCGCCTACAGCACCCCCTGGCAATGTGCCGGTAGCAATATATGCGTCGGTGGCGGCTTTTGCGGCGTCTACAGTTGCTTGGTCTTCTGTGACGCCGTTGACGACAGCAACAGCAGCAGCCCTCGCGTCGGCATCAAATTCAAAGCCGGCGACGTTCCCCGTTTTCAGAGCAAAATCCAAACCGACTTCGACTTTGTTGTCGAGAACGGATTTGTCGAATGTACCTGCGGTTGCATCATCACGTGCGCCCATGATGATCGCTTCGATCATATCGGCCACGGAAACGCTACCGTTTTCCAGAACGCCAGTCCAGAATTCCAGACCTTCATCGTCAGGTGTGCGGCCGAACAGGTTTGCGTAAATGTTTGTAATGAACGCAGCAGGTGAAGAAACGCCCGGCGTGCTCAGGTAGGGGTAGAGTGCCACGGCTTCGGGGGACGCGGCGAAGTCAGCTGCAATGGTGTTGAATTCACGACCATTGTCGATTTGCTCAATCCAGAACTGAAGACCTGCTGGATCGGGAGCGCGATCAAAGTACCCTACATAGAGGGCCGTAATTGCATTGATTTGGGTAGAAGTTGCCATGACTTTAATTCCTGCGTTGTGAGGGTTCATGTATTTTCACGAGTAACCGCGAGGCAAAAATCTTCCAAATAAGGCGTTGTGGCCAGATCGCGGAATGATCGCATTTAACATAATGCCAGATTCGCCGTTGCCGAGCAAGCTTTATGTCCAGTAAAAACTATACCAACTTCTTGCATATGATGTTATGGATGTGGCCAGGTACAGATCCAACCAAATATCACTTTGACAGTTTCTATCTTAACTGCAGCAAACTTGGTTTAGCCCCTATATAGGCGGGGCTTTGCCGCGAACAGAAAGCTCCGTAGTATGACACATGACAAGATCACCCCTGCTGTCTCGCACGACAAAGATGCACGTGTTGAGTTGGGAAGCTGGCTGAGATCACTGCGCGAAGCGCAGGGCCTGTCGCAACGCCAGCTCGCGGACATGCTTGACCTAGATTACTACACCTTTATCTCGCAACTCGAGACCGGCCGCGGCAAAATCCCAAGTGCGCGGTACCGCGATTGGGCAAAAGCCCTTGAGCAAGAACCCAAAGCTTTCATGACCATTCTGTTGCGCTATTATGAGCCGGAAGCCTATGAGATGCTTTTTGGCGACGCGCAAAAAGCCTAAGAGTTCGATCTGCCAGCCGTAAATCGTGCTTTGAGATACTTTCGCAAAGCAGGGCGCGGGGCGGGCTAGGTTTGCGATCCTCTAATTGCGATCTCGGGGCAAACCCATATACGGTATTCATGCCCCTGGCGGCACTTGCTCTCGCTGTCGTCCACAGAATGACCCATTCCGTGTAGGCGTCAAACCATACAGCGCATCTTCCAGTGTTTTTTTGGGGGGGCTACCTGAGCGCGACCAGCGCTCTGTATAATTCCAGAACATCTTGGAATCGCCCCTTACGAAGTTAGGCCAAACCATAGCTGCTCCAAAGCAAAAAGACCTCCACCGTTTCCAGCAGAGGCCTTCTAGCAGGTAAACCAGGCAACTAGGTCTACAGTTGTGATTTACTGTTGTGGCTCAACTTTAGCCAGCTCTTCTTGCAAAGCCCGCGCATAAGCATTCCGGGCTGTTTGAGCGATAGCTTTTTGTTGTTCAAGTCGCTTCAGTTCAACATCTACAGCACGAATGTTACCAAGTTGGCTCTTGGCTTCATCCGACAGGCTGTCGATTAAATAAGATTTACCGTCGATGTCGATTGTTTGGCCGTTTGCCATTTTGCACTCCTTACATAGGGAAAAGGCCCCGCCATCATAAGATAGCGGGACCCTAATTGTTTAATCAGTCTCCTAAGAGCTGATTAGATCAAGTTGCTGGAGTCGAAGTTCTCGACAGAGAAGCCAGCCAGTTTGACAAGGCCGTCAAGAGCATCGAAAGTATCGACAGCAGAAGTGCCGGCAGCGTTATCTTGATAGATATAGGCATCGCCTCCGAAGTCGAACCCATATGTGCCGCCGCCCAAGTTCAGACCTGCGATATTCTCAAGTGCATCAAACAGGTTATCTTCGGCTGCAATATTGGCCCGCTGAGTGTTCGAGAGCACGTCCAGGGTAGTACCACTGAGGTCAAGAACATCCTCATCGCCATTAAAGTCGGCGAAGGTGATCAGGCTGTCCATGAAGTCACCTTCCGCACCATCAACAATGTTCTGCAGATTGCCAATTTTCAGCGTGTCGTTGCCGGCGCCACCGTTGACAGTCACTGCAACGGCAGTCGAGCCCGCGCTGGTGTCAGAGAGTGTTAGTACGTCATTACCGGCGCCGCCAGATACTGCAAAGGTATCAGCACTAAGATCCTCAAGGTCAGCAATCGTCAGCACATCTTGGCCTGAACCACCAGTGATGGTTTCGAGAGCAAAATTGTTATCACCCGCCGGATTAGGAAGGGAATACGTGATGCCACCGGTTGAACCGGACGCGTCAACTGTTTCCAGTTCCAGACCATTGGAGCCAAACACATTAAGAGTTGCGTTGCCTTCCAGCGAAAGGTTCAGAGCCGTTACGGAATCAGCGCCAAAGCCGTCGTTATTTAGACCCACATTGAGAATGGCAGCAGCAGCGTCGATCGAGCCCGCAACGTTCACAGTCTCGATGTCGTCACCCGCAATGTCCAAAAAGCTATTAGTGACAACGTTGTCGAGAGCAACTGTGGCAGTTGTTGCGCCATCTTCGTAGGTGATGGTGTCAGCAAACTGAACGGCTGTATCGCGGAAGCCAGCAGCCTGACCTTCTTCAAGGTTCTCGATCGCACCGGCGTCGTCGATCTGCCAAATTTGCTTAGCGCCAGCAAATACGGATGCATCAACAGCTGTAGCCGAAGTGAGGGTATTGTCACGGAAAAGATTGATGGTTTCGATGTTTTTGATTGACACGCCGCCTGGAACGTCGAGGTCGCCTTGAACGACCATGTCCAGCGTGTCTTTGCCTGCACCACCGTCGAGCTTATCAAAAACGGTCAGTGTAGCGTCAATAGCACCATCGTCTACAGCTTGGAATGTATCCGCATCGGCTGTACCGACAAGGTTATCTGCAGCTGCAGTGAGCGTGAGGGTTTGGCCCACAGTGCCTGGCACGGTGCCATCGGCTACGAATGCATCTGTTGCAGCTTTTGCGGCGTCTACAGTTGCTTGGTCTTCTGTCACGCCGTTGACGGCAGCAACAGCTGCGGCTTTGGCTGCGGCGTCAAATTTAAAGCCAGCAACGTTGCCTGTTTCCAGAGCAAAATCCAAACCAACTTCGACTTTGTTGTCCAGAACGGATTTGTCGAATGTACCGGCGGCTGCATCGTCACGTGCGCCCATGATGATCGCTTCGATCATGTCGGCCACGGAAACGCTACCGTCTTCGAGAACGCCAGTCCAGAATTCTAGACCTTCATCGTCAGGTGCGCGGCCGAACAGGTTTGCGTAGATGTTTGTAATGAACGCGGCAGGCGAAGAGACGTCTGGCGTGGTCAAGTAAGGGTACAGCGCCACGGCTTCAGCGGAAGCTGCGAAGTCAGCTGCGATTGTGTTGAACTCACGACCGTTGTCGATTTGGTCAATCCAGAACTGAAGACCTGCTGGATCAGGAGCGCGGTCAAAGTACCCTACATAAAGGGCTGTAATCGCATTGATTTGCGTAGAAGTTGCCATGTTTGTAATTCCTGCGTTGTGAAGATTCACGATTTTCTTTTCACGAGCGACCGCGCGGCAAAAATCTTCCAAATAAGGCATTGTCGCCAGATCGCGGAATGATCGCTAAGAGGGAACTAGCAAATTATCCATCACCGGGCAAGTTTTATGTCCAGTGAAAAGTATACCGACTTTTCACTGGATGATATTATAAAAGCGGGCAGGCAAACGGGGCAACCAAGTTTACGTCACCAATTTATTGTTGTGGCTCAACTTTAGTCAGCTCTTCTTGCAAAGCCCGCGCATAGGCATTCCGGGCTGTTTGAGCGATAGCTTTTTGTTGATCAAGTCGCTTCAGTTCAACATCTACAGCACGAATGTTGCCAAGTTGGCTCCTGGCTTCATCCGACGGGAAAAGGCCCCGCCATCATAAGATAGCGGGGCCCTTATTTTTTAATCAGTCTCCTAGGAGATGATTAGATCAGGTTGCTGGAGTCGAAGTTCTCGACAGAGAAGCCAGCCAGCTTAACGAGGCCGTCACCAGCTTGGACAAGATCAGGAGTCGTGTCAGTACCGTTATCGGAATAGATGTAAGCATCGCCACCGAAGTCGAACGCAACTGTGGTACCGCTGGTGGTCTTACCGGCGGCCATTGTAAGCGCGTCAAACAGATTGTCCTCAGCAGCGATATTCGCCCGATCAGTGTTTGAAAGTACGGCAAGACTACCATTAAGATCAAGAACATCCTCATCGCCATTGAAGTCAGCAAACGTGATCAGGCTGTCCATGAAGCTAGCTTCCGACGCGTCGGTGATGTTAGCAAGAGTGTTGGTAAATGCCAGCGTGTCGTTGCCAGCGCCACCGGTAATATTAACGGCGACCGCTGTTGCTGTACCACCAGTCCCAGTAGTGTCAGTAATGGTGATAAGGTCATTTCCGGCACCACCAGAAATTTCCACAGTCTCTGCTTCAAAGGAAAGCAGATTGTCGAGTGTCAGGTCATCATTACCCGAGCCACCAACTACGGAAGAAAGAGCGGCGTAACCGTCATTCCCCGAATTGAAGATGGAGGCTGTGATGCCGCCGGTCGAGCCGGATGCGTCGATAGTTTCCAGCGTGGAAAGTGCGTTGTTGCCGATCACGGTAACATCTGTATCGTTTTCAAGCGCCAAGACAACGTCAGTAACGGCGTCAGCGCCGGAACCAGGGTTGCCAATGTTAACAGTGATTTTCGCTGCAACACTATTGTCCACAGTGCCGGAGACGGTGACTGTTTCCAAGTCTTTACCAACAACATCCAGTTGACCATTAGTTGCAATGTTGTCGAGAGCAACTGTCGCAGCTGTCGCGCCAGCTTTGTAGGTGACCATACCGTTCAACGCAGTATCGCGGAAGCCAGCAGCCTGGCCGTCTACGAGATTATTGATCGCACTTGCATTGTCGATCTGCCAAATTTGCTTAGCGCCAACAAAGGTAGCAGCATTAACAGCTGTAGCCGGAGTGAGGGTAGCGTCACGGAAAAGATTGACAGTTTCGATGTTTTTGATCGACACGCCGCCTGGAGTGATAAGGTCGCCAGTAACGATCATGTCCAGAGTGTCTTCGCCAGCGCCACCGTCGAGCTTATCGAAAACGGTCAGCGTGTCGGCCGCACCAGCACCTACGACAGCTTGGAATGTATCCACGTCAGCTGTACCGACAAGGTTATCGGCAGCTGCAGTGAGCGTGAGGGTTTGGCCCACAGTGCCTGGGACGGTGCCATCGGCTACGAATGCATCTGTTGCAGCTTTTGCGGCGTCTACAGTTGCTTGGTCTTCTGTCACGCCGTTGACGGCAGCAACAGCTGCGGCTTTGGCTGCGGCGTCAAATTTAAAGCCAGCAACGTTGCCCGTTTCCAGAGCAAAATCCAAACCAACTTCGACTTTGTTGTCCAGAACGGATTTGTCGAATGTACCGGCGGCTGCATCGTCACGAGCGCCCATGATGATCGCTTCGATCATGTCGGCCACGGAAACGCTACCGTCTTCCAGAACGCCAGTCCAGAATTCCAGGCCTTCATCGTCAGGTGTGCGGCCGAACAGGTTCGCGTAGATGTTTGTAATGAACGCGGCAGGCGAAGAAACGGCTGGCGTGGTCAAGTAGGGGTACAGCGCCACGGCTTCAGCGGAAGCTGCGAAGTCAGCTGCAATTGTGTTGAACTCACGACCGTTGTCGATTTGGTCAATCCAGAACTGAAGACCTGCTGGATCAGGAGCGCGGTCAAAGTACCCTACATAAAGGGCTGTAATCGCATTGATTTGCGTAGAAGTTGCCATGTTTGTAATTCCTGCGTTGTGAAGATTCACGATTTTCTTTTCACGAGCGACCGCGCGGCAAAAATCTTCCAAATAAGGCATTGTCGCCAGATCGCGGAATGATCGCTAAGAGCGAACTAGCAAATTACCGGTCATCGAGCAAGCTATATGTCCAGTAAAAAGTATACCAACTTCTTTCATATGATGTTATGGATACAGATAGGCATAGAACCGCCCAAAAATAACACCGGCAGCTCTTACTTCAGCTGCAGCAAACCTGGCTGGGCCCCCTATATAAGTGGGGCTTCGCCGCGAACCGGAAGCTTCGTATGGCACACGACAAAATCACCCCCGCCGTCTCGCGCGATAAAAACGCCCGTGCAGAGTTGGGAAGCTGGCTGAGGGCACTGCGCGAAACGCAGGGCTTATCGCAGCGCCAACTCGCAGACGTTCTTGACTTAGATTACTACACCTTTATCTCGCAACTTGAGACCGGCCGCGGCAAAATTCCAAGCGCGCGGTACCGCGATTGGGCAAAAGCCCTTGAGCAAGAACCCAAAGCCTTTATGAGAATTCTGCTGAGGTATTATGAGCCAGAAGCCTATGGGATGCTGTTTGGCGATGCAGAACACGTCTAAAGGTCCGTTCTGACAGGCGCGGAAAGCGCCTCAAGACGCTTTTGCAAACTTGGATGCAAGTCATGTGCTGTTTGCTGCTCAGACCTCAACCGCAAGGCCAGGTCCCGGCCGGCATTCAGAGCGGTCTCTTTAGCCAAAGAGACGATGCCTTGCGCATAGGAAGCAGGGGCATGATGCGCCTCGAAATAGGCCCGGCCTGCGGCACCAATCTCGTCCCCCGCGCGGCGATCAGCGGCAAGTCTCAAAAAGAGCACGTACAGTTGAGCGGCTTCATCGTCCACATCTACAAAAGAGACCACGTCTTCAGGCAATCCCGCATACCAGCCTTCCCGGGTGACGGCCGATGGCGCCCCCGCATTCCAGATGCGCAGCTGGCTGCCAGAGGCTTCCCCCATGCTGGGATGGCGCAGGTTCAACACCAGATGGGCCTGGCGCAGCGCATCGTCCAAGACCGGCTCTGGGACAAACCCATGCAAATGTACCCGGCCGGCCAGGTTTAACTGGGTCAGCTTGTCATATATGACATCCGGGTTCCAAATCTTGCCCATCACGTCCAGCCGGTAGTCAAAATCCTCCGGCATCTGGGCCAAAGCATCCAAAACTTGCTCAAGCCGCCGGTTGGGGCCGATCCAGCCGAATTGCAAAAGCCGCACCGGGCCGCTTGAAGCCCGGCGCTGCGAGGGCGGGGGGCCTATTTCGAAGGGCAAGGGCAACACTTGGCAGGGCAAGTGAGGCAACCGTTCTTGCACCGCATTCGACGCAAACTGAGTATGTGTTAGCACGCCAAGCGCCTTGTCCAACACCAACTCGAAGCCCGGCAATTGGGCAGATATGACAGACCCTTTTTCTTCTCGTTGCAAGCAGGCTTGGCCTTTGCGCCAGCCTTCTGCTCCATACCACTTTTCCATCCCAGCCAAGTAGCTTGGCGCATCCCATTCGTATTGCTCGACGGCTTCGATCATCAATTCCTGAATCGCGAGATCATGTAAGACCACAAGGGTGGGGATGCGTTGCGCGAGGCGCAAAAAACCCGCATGGAAGACCCAAGAGTTCCCGATGTGCAGAAAGAGAACCTCTGGTCCTGTTCCGCAGCTGGCTGCGGCAAAGTCTCTCGGCAAAACCGTATCCGGGTCAAACTGCTTGACCACACAATACCGCTCCAAGGACAGATCCCATTCCTGCGCATCAGTCCACAGAACAACTTCCGCCTTAGCGCTGAGCGCTGGCAGGACGCGTGCGGTGTAATGTGCAATATCGGTTTCAGCCGGGGGAAGGGGGCTGATCCAGTGAATTGTGGGGCGAGGCTCTGCGCTGGTCATCAAAGGGCTCGTTTGACTAAGGCCAAAAAGCTGGCCTCAGAACAAGGCAGCTCCAGTGTGTTGGCCCGTCCCGTGCCAGTAAAAGCACCAACACCCGTCTGAAAAAGATGCAACCGCAGCGTACCAGGGCCCGCCATATCGGGATCCCGGCGGAAGCTGAATGTGGTCTCCGCTCCCGGTGCCACGGCTTCGCTCAGCGGCAGAATGACATTGGTATGAACGAGATAATCCTCACCATTGATCCATTCAGCCAAAAGGGCGGTCGCTTGGTTGCCCGCAGCGGGCCACCATCCTGAAGAGGTATTGTGCGCGGTGACCTGCGTGAGGCCGGTCTCGGCCTCATCCTTGGTCAAAACCAGTTTGCCCGACAGCCGCGCAGGATCACCATGATAAAGGCCAGCGGGCGGGGCGCTCGGTGCCCTTGCTTTCCGCCCGACAAAGACGATCGTTTCTCCGCGCAGATGCAAGTCGTCCTCACGAGCAATCATGAGGGCCGCAGTCGCCGGGTCCACGTGGTCATCGTAGACATCAGATGTCCCTAGGTAGTGGGTTTCAAAGCCGGCACCATGGGCGAGAGCTTCTACCTCATGTGGGGTGTATTCGCGGTTGTGCCGTCCGTAGACCCCCCCGGTGGGGACAAAAAGACCAAAAGAGTAGGGGGACTCACGATCAAGGATTTTTCGCACACCGCGGTGGCTACCGACATTGGGCGTGGTCAGAATGATATGCCCACCGGGTCGCAGCACGCGGGCCGCTTGGGACAGGAAGAAATGCGGGTCCAGAGCGAGATGCTCAAAGATCTCCATGCCCAGCACCATGTCGAACTCTGCGTCCCCATAGGGCATGACATCGCGCTCGATGTTGGCGGGGCGCAACTCGATATCAAAATCAGGGTAGGCTGGGTTCAGGCTTTTGACTGACTGCGCATAGGGATTTGGTCCTTCCCAGACCCCGCTCATTTTGACGTCCTCGAGCGCGTTGACGACCATGGCCTCAAAGGCCAGAGGTGGGAAGACCCCAACATCCAGAATATCGCGCGGGGCACAGTCTACGATATGGTGCAAAGTGGTCAGGTAACGCGTCCAATGCGAGCCCAGATATTTTGCCAATCCAGGCTCAACCGGCGCGGGACCCTCACCATTTTCTTGGGGCATGGTGTCAAAGGCATAGGCCTCCAACACGTCGGTGATAGAGGCAAAAGGCAAGGCCGGCGCGGGCGGCGGAGCCACGGCGGCCTGTACACGGGCCACTGCTTCTTCGGCCGGGGTGGCCGCGGCTTTCGCTTCAAGGGCCGCGATTTGCGCGGGTCCCGGGGCCGGTTTGGCCGTCTCCCCGGTCAGTGTTTCCACCACATGCTCCCAGGAGATGTTCAGACTATGATAGCGCTCGAGCCCGGCCTGGCCCATGGTTTCGGCCAAGGCTGCATCTTCATAAAGCGTGATGAAAGCCTTTGAGAGCGCCTCCGCATCGGGCGAGGTGATCAATCCTTCTTGTTCGTGAGAAATGAACTCTAGCGGGCCACCGGCGTCGGTGGTGGTGATCACCGGCTTGCCCGAGAGCATGGCCTCCAACGTGATATAGCCCAGATCTTCATCTTGCGGCGTAAAGACGACGCCACGGGCCTGGGCATAGTGGCGGATCATCGTGTCATTATCGATGCCGCCCAGCCAATCGACGCGCCCCGAAATCCCCAAAGCCGCAGCCAGGCTGCGTAAGTCGTCCAGATAGGCAGGGTTCTCTGGCACGCCGGCGATGACCAAGCGCATTGGTCCAGGCGTCATGGCCAATGCGCGCAGCATCAGATCGACCCGCTTGGAGGGGTTCAGACGTCCCGGCGCGAAGAGATAGTCACCAAACGCGCCTTGAGTCATCCGGTCTGCGAGCGGTGGGGGGTGATACAAAGGCGTAGAGGGTAGACCAAGGTAAGTCTCCAGCCGTCCGGCGACATTTTTCGAGTTCGCATAAATGGGGCGCGTGCTGCGTGCGAACGCCGCGCGGTCTTCCGCCCGGATCATATCGCGTGCCATCATCCCATCGGGGCTGTCCAGCAAGTCCGACGTGCCAGCATTCCACATGTCGTAGGCTTGCCGATGCTGGTGGATCAACCAAAAGACCGGATTTGGATGCCGCGCGAGATAGGCAGGGAATTTAAGCCCGATCATCATGTCGATGGGCACCCCTTCAGATTCTGACAGGTCCACCAGCCGTGCTGATAGGATGCTATCGGTCAAGGTCTCAACGGGGTACCACTTGAAGGGCAGGGCGATTTCGCAAGCCTCATGACCATAGTGCCGCAGGGCGCTCACCAAGCCAGCGGCATGGCGCTCTGCACCGCCGGTGACGAAGGGGACTTGGGTCCGAACAACACCAACCCGCATCTTAAGTCTCCCGAAGGGGTTTGTGCCCCAAGATGGCCAGATCCTGGGCGCCAAACATCAGATTGGCTAGGTCGGGGTCAAACCCTGGCTTTGCCATAAACTCAGCAAGCCTCTCATGAGGGTGCAGATGGCGCGTTTCGATGGGCTGAAACCCGATCGTTTCAAACAGGACATTCAGCACCGGATCGGTCATAGGACGCAGGTGCGTGGGATCGTTGTGAAAGGAGGTCGATCCTACCAGAACGTTGCGTGTATTGGGGGTTTCGAACAAGAGTACCCCGCCTGGGGCCAGCACGCGCATGGCTTCCCGGGTAATCCAGAGAACCTCTTCAAAAGGCAGATGCTCGATCAGATGGTGCGCGGTAATACAGGCTAAAGAATCGTCTTTGGCCTCGGTGAGCGCGCTGCGGGCGTCCCCGTAACGCGCATCCAGTCCTTCGCTCTGCACGTCTTCAATTTGCACAGGGTTGGTATCAATGCCAATGGCGGTGATGCCTACATCATTTAGCAGGCCAAGCCATTCCCCGCGGCCGCAGCCGATGTCCATAACAGGTTTGCCGCCGGTGCGGATAACCGCGCTCTCAACATCGGGCAGATAGACGCGCAACCTGTTTCGGATGTCGGATGTGGTGCCGCGGTATTTGTTTTCCAGCCGGTGATAGAAACTGTCCATGACGGCCCCGAGCCCCCCCGCGTCCTTGGCGGCCGGGTCCGGCGGTGGGGGCTGTGTTTGCGTCCCTTGGGATGCGAGCAAAACCTGATCCAAGCGCCGGGAGAGTCCGACAAAATTGCGCGCGAGCTCTGCATTGCGGGCCATTAGAACCTGGGTCTCGCCCTGAACCATTTGTTTGATTCCATTTCTCAGCTGGCGCTCGCGGGTTTCCAAAGCATTGAAGCGCTCCTCGGTGGCTCGCATGTTGCGGTGCGCTTCTTTGGCCAAGCGCTCTGTGCGCCCGAGCTTGAAAAACGCAGCTATGTAGTCGCCAAAACGCTTGACCTTGCTCACATTATCTCCCATCGGATCTTCGGATTTTTCACCATGCCTACAGTCTATATAGGTGTCTACTCTTCGCGCAAACTTTTGAAAATTGCTTCGGACAGAGGGTCTAGCATGTACTGCAATACGGTCCTCTCACCTGTCAGGATCACCACATCTGCCGGCATGCCTGCGGTCAAACCCTCACGGATCTCATCCGTGAGATTTTCGTCCGGTACTTTGATGCGTGCGAGGTAATAGGGCGCCTCATTGGGGTCCTGGGTGGTCACCACATCTGTTGAGATCGATAGAACCTCGCCCAACACCACCTTTGACAGGCGGGCTTTGAAGGCCGAAAACCGCACTTCGGTTTCAAGCCCGGGGCGTACGTTATCCACATCCACGGGCGCGATCTTCGCATCAATAAGAAGCGTCTCATCGCTGGGGACGATCTCCATCAGGATTTCGCCAGAACGGATCACGGAGCCGCGGGTGGTGACGGCGAGGCTTTGCACCTTGCCAGTCGTGGGGGCCAGAATGGTTGTGCGCCGCATCTGATCGGCGGCTACAGTTAACTTTTCATTGATCTCGGAAAGCTCAGAGCGCGCGGTTTTAAGCTCGCTGTTGGCGCGTTCGCTATATTCTTGCTTGAGCTTAAGAATATTGAGCTGCGCCTCTCCAGCTGCAGCTTTTACTTGGGCGATATCGGACATGGCTGTCCCAATGCTGGCCTCGATCTGGATCACCTCATCTTGCATTTCAGAGAGGCGGTTGCTTTCGATCACGCCGCGCTCTTCGCCCGTGCGCATCCGCTCAAAGAGTTCGTTGCGCAGGGTATGACGTCTTTCCACGGCGGCGAGCTGGACTTCGTAGCCTTCCGCTTGACTGTTCAACTGCTCTGCACGGAACTCGAGGATTTCAGTTTGCGACAAAAAGATTGATCGGCGATCTTCAAAGATGTTGCGTTGGGCTTGCACCGCACTTTTCACGTAGGGGTCTTCAGCGTTGAGCAGGTCAGGGGAAAACTCAATCTCTTCATCAAAGGCCTGCTCTGCGACCAACCGGGCAATCAAGGCTTCCGAGGCGGCACGGCGCTGCTCGAGCACCCTTATTTCCGAGTTGATCTGGATGTTGTCGAGCACGAGCAGGGGGTCGCCTTGCTCCACGAAAGCAGCCTCGCGCACCAAGATATCTTGAACGATACCGCCCTCAAGGTGCTGAACAACTTTGCGGTCGCTTTCCAGCGACACCACCCCAGGCGCCACAACAGCGCTGGCGATGATCGCAAAATAAGCCCAGGTGCCCAGGATGCCGAAGGTAATGAACAAGATAACATACCCTGCGAAGGAGTACTTTCGCGGGTTTGCCATCTTTTTCAGTTGGCCCGCAATCAGGGCTGATTGTGCTGTTGCCACGATTGAATCCTAAATCTCTGGTGGTTTTATGAATGAGAGCTGTTTTGTCATTTTGACAAGGATCGGACCAGCGCCACATGTGGGCCTCGGTCAGATCCTGCCAAAGTTTACAGCTTGGCCGTGGACAGCGACAACGTCTGGGGCTGCTGCTGCGGCTTTTGTTGTTGAGGTTGCAACAGCTCCTTTGTGGCCACAAACCGCTGAACCGTTCCTTCTCTCAGGATCAAGGTGAAGTCGGTGGCACTCAGAATATTCGCCTTATGGGTCACTAGGACAATCGTCTTACCGTCACTCTTCAATTGGGTGAGGCAACGTGCCAAGGCTTCTTCGCCTTCACTGTCCAGGTTCGCATTGGGCTCATCAAGCACCACCAGAGAGGGGTTGCCGAAAAGCGCCCGGGCCAATCCAACCCGCTGCCGTTGACCGCCAGACAAACGGCCGCCGCCGCTTCCAATTTGGGTGGCATAGCCGTCGTTCAGCCCGGAAATCATTTCGTGGGCCCCGGCAAGCTTGGCGGCTGCGATAATGTCGTCGTCGGTGGCATCGTCCATAAAGCGGGAAATGTTCTCGGCGACGGTGCCCGCGAACAGTTTTACGTCCTGCGGCAGATAGCCGATGGTTTTGCCAAGCTGATTACGGTCCCAATGGGAAAGCTCCACCTGATCGAGGCGGATCGCGCCATTGATCGGGTCGCCCACACCAACTAGGTGACGCGCAAGCGTAGACTTTCCCGACCCACTGGGGCCAATAAGAGCCAATGTCTTTCCGGCTGGCAGATCAAAACTGACGCCCCGGAGGATCGTATCGCGGGTGCCAGGGACAACAGTCGTGACACCTTCGGCGCTGAGATGCCCTTTAGGCTGGGGCTGTTGAAGACGCGTAGGCTCTTCTGCAACAGCTTCAAAGAGCTTTTTCAGGCGTGCATTAGATTGGCGTGCTGCAACAAATTCTTTCCACTGTCCGACGGCCTGCTCAACTGGAGCCAGAGCACGGCCCATCACGATCGAGGCCGCGATCATGACGCCTGCGGAGATCTCCCCTTTCATGGCGAGATAGGCACCCGTGCCGAGGATCGCGACCTGAAGGGCCATTCTGACGAATTTTGAGCTCGACATGACAGCACCGGCCCAGTCACTGGCGGTTGCTTGCGAGACGAGCATGCCATTACGCTTGACCTGCCAACGTTGCGCCAAAGCGTCTTGCATCCCCATTGCACGAATGACTTCCGCATTCTGCATCGTGGCCCCGGCAAATTCGGACGCTTGCTGGCCCTCGTTGTTGGCCGACTGCAGCGCATTGCGGGTCAAATATTCGTTGAGAAGCGCCAAGGTGAAGATGACGACCGTACCGCCCGTGGCCACCCATCCCAACCAGGGATGGAAAGCAAAGCAGAGCGCAAGAAAGATCGGGGTCCAGGGCACATCAAAAAAGGCCAACACACCTTGTCCGGTAATAAAGCTGCGGACTTTATCTGCATCTCCCAGAGCGGTGCGCGCGCCACCGTTAGGATTGACCAGCTGCATCCGTGCCACGCGGTCAAACAGGGGCCGTGAGAGGATGCTGTCAAACTGCAAACCTGCCCGTACCAGCATACGCGAGCGGACAAACTCTAGCGTGCCATAGGTGATGAGAAGGGCCACTGCGACTATCGTGATCACCGCGAGCGTCATCTCGTTTCGGCTGGAAAGCACCCGATCATAGATCTGGAGCATATAAAGAGGACCTACGAACATCAGCAAATTCACAAAGAAGCTGAACAGGATCGTCGCCCCGAAAATGGCACGAAACTTCTGGTAGGCCTGCTGGAGCGGGTTACTGGCACTCATTGGGTAAATATCTTTCACAGCCAAATATGGTCGTTTTGCTATAAACGCTTTTTTACTGAAGGTCACGCCTAGTATACGCAGGCCCAGTTACTAGGAAAGGCTTCAATGTTTCGGTGGCAGATCGTCTACAATGTCGTTTACGAATTCCATGGCAACCGCTCCTTTTTGGAACATGCGCGCAGATGGCCTCGCGACCAAAATAGAATCCGTGACGAACCAAGTGATCATGATCGGACTCGACATTGCGCGCATCAAAAGTATGCTTATGTATGACGTATCTCGAAAGGACATGCCGTGCCTTCAGCTGAACGAATGACAATTACAATGCCAACAGATATGGCAGAGGCACTGCGCCAGACCGTAGCTAGTGGCGAGTATGCCTCAACCAGTGAAGTTGTACGCGAGGCGTTGCGCGATTGGACACGCAGCCGCAATGCCGAGCTGCGCGATCTTGAGGTCTTACGGAACGCGATCAAAGCTGGGCTGGACAGCGGACCGGGTATTCCGGCCGACCAGGTGTTTGCTGAGCTGCGTGCGCGTTACGCCGACAAGTCCTGATCGTGGCAAACGTCGTTATCCTGCCCGCTGCACGGGCAGACCTCATGGACATTGGCGACTTCATCGCGCTCGACAATCGCCCTCGCGCCGCATCTTTCGTGGCCGAGATCGAGGCGAAGATTGTTGAGGTAGGCGAGCGCCCCGGCAGCTTCCAGAAGCGCGACGATCTGCACAAAGGGCTGCGTCACGCGCGGCATGGGCGTTACCTGATATTCTTCATCAAGGTAGATGAGGAAGTGCAGATCGTGCGGGTGATAGAAGGGTCGCGAGATCTGCCGCGTTTGTTTGAGCTTTAGATTACGAGACCAGTGATAGTCGTTCAAAAACGGTTCTCTGTTTGCGGCTCTGTTGAGCGGGATTGCGATATATCCGTCCGGGGTCATGGTTCTCTCCGAGGCCACGATCATCGTTTTTGTCCGCTTTCGGCTTTCCACCTGTTCCAATAGGCTCAAGCTGAATCCACTTCACCTGGCCCAATTCAAGGACCCACTATGCGTGATCCGCGTTACGATATTCTTTTTAAGCCTCTCAAGATTGGTCCTGTCACTACCCGCAACCGGTTTTACCAAGTGCCCCATTGCACGGGTATGGGGCATCGATACCCAAAAGCAGAGGCGCGTCTGCGCGGGGTGAAAGCGGAAGGCGGATGGGGTGTGGTGTCCACGCAAGAGGCTGAAATACATGCAAGCTCAGACCTAACCCCTGCAAATGAAGCGCGGATTTGGGGGGCGCAGGACATTCCAGCCCTGCGCCTCGTGACAGATGCAGTTCACGCACATGGCAGCCTGGCAGCGATCCAGCTGGTTCATAATGGACTTCACACAGCAAACCGCTACAGCCGAATTGCCCCCCTTGCGCCATCTGCAGCCGCCGTCGCAAGTGATGACCCGGTCCAGGCCCGGGCCATGGACAAGACCGACATCGCAGCCTTTCGCAAATGGCATGTGGACGCCGCGCTGCGGGCAAAAGAGGCGGGGTTTGATATCATCTACGCCTATGCGGGCCACGATATGACCTTGCTGCAACATTTTCTGCTGGCGCGCCACAACCACCGTACAGATGAATATGGCGGCTCATTTGCAAACCGTCTGCGGTTGTTCCGAGAAGTGATTGAGGACACGAAAGAAGCTGTGGGTCAGACTTGCGCCGTCGCCGTGCGCTTGGCGGTTGATGAACTGATGGGCCGCGACGGCTTGCAGCACGATGGGGAGGCGCATGACATTATCGAGGCTTTGGCCGAAGAGCCTGATATTTGGGATGTGAACCTGTCTGGGTGGTCAAACGACAGCCAGACCGCACGGTTCTCCGACGAAGGGTTTCAGGAGCATTACACAGGCTTTGTGAAATCGGTCACCACAAAGCCTGTCGTGGGCGTGGGTCGCTATACATCGCCCGACACCATGGCGCGGGTGATCAAAAGCGGTCATCTGGACCTGATTGGCGCCGCGCGCCCTTCCATTGCTGATCCATTCCTGCCGAGCAAGATCGAGGCTGGGGAGATCGAGGCAATCCGGGAGTGCATTGGGTGCAACATTTGCGTGATGGGCGACAACACCAGCGTGCCGATGCGGTGCACCCAAAACCCAACCCTCGGTGAGGAATGGCGGCGCGGCTGGCATCCCGAATTTATCCCGTCTCTTTCGCACCCTGACCCCTACCTAATCGTCGGCGGGGGTCCCGCCGGGCTGGAGGCGGCGCGCGCCTTGGTTCAACGGGGCGCAGAGGTCACTCTGTCCGAGGCAGGGACCGCGTGGGGAGGGCGTGTCACTTTAGAAAGTGCCTTGCCTGGTCTTGCAACATGGGCTCGTGTTCGAGATTGGCGGCTCTGGCAGCTAAACCAAGCGCCGAATGTCGAAATGTACCTTAACAGCCCGCTTCAAGCATCTGATATTCTTGAGTTCGGCATGCCTCATGTCGCCCTTGCCACAGGGTCAACATGGCGGGCAGATGGGGTGGGTCGCGTGCATCGTCGCCCACTTGGGTTTCTGGATCCGGACCGCGTGTTGACGCCAGATGACATCATGGCCAAAGGCGCATCGGCCGTCACAGATAAGGGTCCCGTTGTCGTCTTTGATGATGACCGTTTTTACATGGCAAGCGTTCTAGCTGAACTCTTGGCGACCGCAGGGCGCGATGTTGTGTTCGTCACACCGGCGCCCGTCGTATCGCCCTGGTCGGAAACCACTTTGGAGCAGGACCGCATCCAGCGTCGCCTGATCGAAAAGCAAGTGCGCATCATCCCCCTGCACAGCCTTGCCGACATGTCCCCGGAGACGCTGACACTCAGTTGTGTTTACACGGGAGACACTCAAGAGATTGCCTGCAGCACAGTGGTCACTGTCACAACCCGGCGCCCCAACGATGCTCTCTGGGAAGACCTTCTTGCAGCCAAAGAGCAATGGGACGACGCTGGTATTCGCTCGGTAAGGCGAATTGGTGACTGTTACGCTCCAAGCCTCATCGCAGGGGCAGTTCAGTCGGGTCATACCTATGCTCGGCATGCCGGGCTTGAGGAAGAACCAGAGCCCCTACGGGAAGATTTTGGACACGTGTAAAAGACCATCAGCCCTTAAAGGCCTAATTCGGTAACGCTTCCGAGGTCTTTCAATAGTACATAAGAAGGAGAATGAAGGTGCCCAATGGAGGTGGTTGAACGATGGACATCACCCTGATTAAAACGTTTATCGAAGTTGCGAATACCGGATCGTTTGTCGCTGCGCGCGACAGGCTTTTTGTCACGCAATCCGCGATCAGCCTGCGCATTCAGCGCCTAGAAGGCAGCCTGGGGCATCAACTCTTCACCCGCTCGAAGGCCGGAGCTGTGCTCACCGCCGAAGGCCAGCAGTTTGAGCCCTACGCCCTCAGCCTTTTGAAGGTCTGGGAAGAAGCCCGGCAAAAAATTCAGTTCCTCATGGCTATGAGCGTGCGCTTAGCATCGGCGCACAATATTCGCTCTGGCCGGGTTTGGGGTTTCGCTGGCTCGATGCCCTACAGGTCGAGATGCCGCAATTAAGCGTACATGCGGAAATGGGCATGCCGGACCGCATAACGCGGTTTCTAGTCGAGGGCGTCGTGCAGGCCGCATTGCTTTACACACCGCAACTGCGACCGGGGTTGATCGTAGAGCCCGCCTTAGACGATGAACTGATCCTTGTGGCCTCCTATCCGGACGCAAGCTTGGAAAAGCTGTCGGGGTATGTCTCCGTGAACTGGGGGCCTGAATTCACCCACGCGCTTGCACTCGCACTCCCGCATTTGACGGATTCAGGCCGCTCCATGGCCTTGGGGGCCCTCACGATGGAATATGTGGTCAACCGGCGGTCAGTTGCATTCCTGCCCGCCCGGTCGGTAAGGCGGCATCTGGACGATGGAAAACTCTATATTGTGGCAGATGCGCCACGGTTCGCTTACCCGTCTTGGGTGGTCTGGCGTGAAGATTTGGATGAGGACCTGGCCGTGCTGGCGCACAAGACGTTAAAGACCGTTGTACAGAAGGCTGAAAAATCTCAAGAAACTCTCGTGGGCGATTTGGGGGTCATGGCGGACTACGAGGCGGCCTCGGAGGGCGAAGCCAAAGATGAGTAATAGTCGCTTTATCTATAATTCATTCGAATTATCCTCGCGATCTACGAAGCATTAAATCTTATCCAGCAGAGATGCTTTCGGACCAGCCACGGTTCGGATCACTTCTTTTGGGGAAGGATTGACCCATGAACATGTTCGCCAAATTTGCCACCGTTTCGACACTGGCGCTGATCGTCGCTGCCCCGGCTTCAGCCCAAAGCACCCTAACAGGGGTAACCGAACTCAATGATCAAATCGACGACATCACCACAGAGGTAGAGCGCGACCAACGTCGTGGTGAAGACGCAGACCGCTTTGGCTCGAATGGTGTGGCACAAGGCTGGCGCGGCTCTTTTGCCCTGACGGCCTCTGGCACTTCTGGCAACACCGACAATGGTGAGCTGGCTGGTGCAGGCCGCCTGACCTACGGGATTGGCGACTGGAACCACCTTATTGGCTTCGCAGTCGAATACGGCGAAGCAAACGGCACGAAGAACGAAGAGAAGTTCTTTGGTACCTATGAGGCCAGCCGCTACTTCACGCCAGAGTTCTACATGTTCGGCATTGGTCGCTTCCAATATGACGGCCTGCTGACAGATAATTCCGGTGCGATCTTGCCCGGCTCGGAAACCGATGCGTTCTTGGGCTTCGGTCCAGGCTACCGTGTCCTGAGCGAGCCGAACCACACATGGCGTGTCCAGGCAGGCCCCGGCGCGCGTTACTACAAAGATGCGGCTGGCGTATCTGACACCGAAGTCGGCTTCATCGTATCTTCGCGTTACTTCTATGCGCTCACCGATACGGTCTCTTTCACCAACGACACTGATGTTCTTGGGTCCGACACCAATACGATTGTGTCGAACGACGCGGGCGTCAATTTCAAGGTGTCCAACAACCTGTCGACCCGTCTAAGCTACCGCACAGACTATAACACAGATCCCACAGCCGGTTTGAAATCGACCGACAACACCATTGGCGTTTCGCTTGTGATGGGGTTTTAAGGACGAACGGACCCCTTGGGTGGGATTTTACCTCGTGCCACCCAAGGGCCATCAGAACAGGGAATGGGAGATCCATTCCCTGTTTTTGTTTTACGCTCTTTTTGACGGCCCGATGGTTTAAGCGACCAGCTCAACAGCGTGGACGGACCACCCGTAGCGAAGATATGTGCCAAGATCCCAATCTGTAGAGCCGTGCGGGCGCGGTCATGTTGCGGTCTCTCCCTCAGTCTCGATCTTCAAGGGTTCGCCGCAATGTTTGCAGTGAATTGCGTCTGTCTCATGCCGGTTCAGGCCACATTCAGGACATTTGTATTTGATCTTGGAAGGCTGGAAGATGGCGCGCGCCAATTGCACAAAAAGCGCGACCCCCACGACCATGATAAATACCGATAAGAGCTTGCCGCTGGTCGTTGTCATGGTGATGTCACCAAAGCCAGTCGTCGTCAGCGTCGCCACCGTAAAATAGAGCGCGTCCACATATCCCGCGACACCTGTCTCTCCCTCAAAGGCCAGCACAAAGACCAATGACGTGGTCACGAAGATGAAGACGAACAAATTGACGGCTGCGAGGATGGCATCCTCATGGCGCCGAAAGAACAGACTGTCGCGCCGCAAATCGCGGAGCAGATGATAAGCGTGGATCAGCCGCAGCCCCCTCAAGACGCGGAGGAAGGCAAAGTTCCCAGGAATAAAGGGGGCGAGCAGCAAAGACAGCGTCACGACCAAATCCGCAAGCGTATAGATGCGTGTTAGTTCCCGGCGCAGGTTGTTCGAAATCCAGAGCCGGGCCGCAAGGTCCAACGCAATGAGCAGGCCGAGCGCTGTGTTCACGGCGGTCATCGTCGGCGTTGCGGGTAGGGCGGCTGTCGCAATGAAATAAAGGATGGTCAGCGCATCAAAAATGATCAGCCCATAGCGAAACCGTCGGGCGCGCTGGCTTTGCCCGGTATAGAGCAGCCGGATTGTGCGGTGAAGTTCTTCCATCTGCGCAACCTGCCACAGCTTTGTGGCCGGCGCTATGCGCGGGCGCGCTTGGGCAAGCATCAATGACCCCGCTCCGTTACGGGCTCCCCTTTAGTCAGATAAAATTTAACACCACGACCGTATCGCTGAGCAATTTTTCTGGGTTGAAATTCTATTAATTTCTTTGCAGCGTGAAGGTCCAGTCAGTGGAGAATGCGATGCAAAATCGATCTGCCGCCCCCGAACCGTCGATTCTACACGTGCCGGGACTTACCGCCGAGGCCAGCATCGCGGTGGATCGATGGGGCGTGCCGCATATCCGGGCCGAATCCGAGCCGGATCTATTTTTTGTCCAAGGCTTTAACGCGGCCCGAGATCGCCTCTGGCAGATCGACCTTTGGCGCAAGCGCGGGCTGGGCCTGTTGGCGGCCGATTTCGGACCGGGCTACCTTGAGCAGGACCGCGCCGCGCGGCTGTTTCTCTATCGCGGAGATATGGCGCCAGAATGGGCCGCCTACGCGCCGGATGCTGAGGCCATTTGCACAGCATTCGCCACCGGCGTGAATGCCTATATTGTCGCGGCTCAAGCCGGGCGGATGCCGATGCCGCCGGAATTCGCGCTGATGGGCACGCAGCCAATGCCCTGGAGTCCCGAGGACGTGGTGCGCATCCGTAGTCATTGCCTGACCCGCAACGCATTGAACGAGGTGTTGCGCGCCCGCACATTGGCGGAGGCTGGCCCCGAGGCCGACCGAATGCGCGCTGAGCTTGTGCCGCCGGTCGAAGCGGTGTTCGACCCTGAAGTGCCGCCCGAAGCGATCCCGCTAGAGACAATTGAAGATTTCAAGTTGGCTACTGCGTCCGTCACTTTCAGCCATGACCGGCTGAATGCAACGCTGGACGAGGCACCGCGCTGGCGCACGCTGAACACACTGGGCGAGGTCGTGGCCGAGGCCGAAAGCCAGGGCTCGAACAACTGGGCGGTCTCCGGTGCACGCACCGCCACCGGACGTCCGGTGATGGGTACCGACCCGCATCGGACCCACGCGCTGCCTTCATTGCGATATATCGTGCATCTCAGTGCGCCGGGGCTTGATGTGATCGGTGCCGGCGAGCCCTCCGTGCCGGGTATCTCGCTGGGTCATAACGGGCACAGCGCGTTCTCTTTAACCATTTTTGGCGCCGATCAGGAGGACATGCTGGTCTATCGCCGCGACCCAGAGGCAGCCAATCGCTATGCCTACGGAGATGGCAAAGAAGAGGTGCAGGAGGTCTCCGAGCGTTTCGCCGTGCGCGGCTACCCAGATCAGACAAAGCGGCTGCGCTTTACCCGGCACGGCCCTGTGGTGCACGAGACGCCCGAGCGCTTGTTTGCCATCCGCACGGTCTGGAGCGATCCCGGCGCCGCGCCCTACATGGCGAGCTTGTCGGTGATGCGCGCGAAGAGCTGGGACAGCTACCGCGTCGCGCTGAAAGGGTGGGGCACGCCATCGATTAATCATGTCTATGCCGACGTGACCGGCGATATCGGATGGCAAACCGTGGGCACCACGCCCCGGCGCGAGGGTTGGAACGGGCTGCTACCGGTGCCGGGCGACGGACGCTACGAATGGCAGGGCAAACTGTCGCTCGACGAGCTGCCGCATGTGCTGAACCCGGCACGCGGATTCGTTGCTACCGCCAACGAAATGAACTTGCCAGATGGCTGGGATGCGGCCGCAGCGGCGGTGGGCTACGAATGGGTGGACCGCAGCCGGGCCGATCGGATCCACGCTGTCTTGGACGATCAGACTGAGCATGACATCGCCGACTCTTGCGCGCTTCAGACCGATCTGCACAGCGCGGCGGCGGTGCGGATGCAGAGGGTGTTGGCTGGGCTCGTCATGGACGGCGATGCGGCAGATGCGGCGGCACATCTGGCGGTGTGGGATGCACGAGTCACGGCTGACTCGTCTCAGGCACTTTTTTTTGAATACTGGGTAACGAGGCATCTCAAGCCTGCGCTCTTCACGGCACTGATCGGGCCCGGCGTCTCGATCGAGCTGCTCTGGCCCGGCTCAATCCAGTCGGTTCTCGATTTGGTCGAGCGACCCGAACATTGGTTTGCCAAGGATGCGGAGGAGACCCGTGACGCGATCTTGCGCGACAGTTTGACCGCCGCTTGGGCCGACTCAAAAACGCGATTTGGCGCCGATGTTGCGAGCTGGCACTGGGGTGCGATTCACCGCCTGCCGCTTCCCCACGCGCTTGAGGCAGTGAATGCGCCGGCCGAATGGTCGGTCGGCCCGTTCGAGATCGGCGGCAGCGGTTCGACACCGGCCTATGCCAACTACCGGATCGGCGATTTTACCACCATCACCGGCCCCTCGGTACGGATTGTGATGGATGTGGGCGCATGGGACAATTCGGTATTTATCAACCTGCCGGGGCAGTCCGGAATGCCCGGAAATCCGCATTTTGCGGATCTCGCGGATGACTGGCAGCGGGGCAACTATCACCCCCTACTTTATAGTCGGGGGGCAGTGGACGCGGCTACCGAAATTGTGCTGCGCCTCTTGCCGGGAGACGCGCCGTGATGCCTCAGAGCGCCTTGGCTGCAGCAATTGCGTGCGGCGCGAACCGGCGGCGGAATTCCTGCTCACCCCACTCGGCAAGAGAGCCGGCGATATGGATCGCTCCCAGCGGGTGTCCCCGATGATCCACGATCGATGCCGAAAGGACGATCTCTCCGATCAACGTTTCCTCGAGCGCGCAGGCATAGCCGTCGGTGCGGGCCTCACGGACCTTCTCCATGATCGCGATGGGATCGGTAATTGTGCGTGCGGTCAGTGGTATACGATCGGACCTCTCAATCAACGTGCGGGCGCGGTCCTCATTCAAGCGGGCCAGGCAGGCGCGCCCGCCCGAGGTGCAGAAGGTTGGAATACGCCGCCCGGCCAGCGTCGCATAGAATGTCTCGCGCTTACTTTGCAGCCGCATGGCGTAGATGATGGTTTCATTGTCGAACAAGCTGAGATCCACTCGTTCACGCGCGGTTGCGCGCAGTTGGGACAGCACCGGCGCGGCACGCTCGATCAGAGAGTTTGTGCGCAGGTAATCGAAAGACCGGTCCAGCACAGCCTTGCCCGGCAACAACCCGGCATTGTTGGGCGCGTGCTCAAGATAGCCAAGCGCCAGAAGAGTCTGCGCCACCCGTTGCGTCGCGCTTTTGTCTATGCCGGCGGCCTGTGCCAACTCGCGCAGGGACAACGGGCGGGGTTGGTCGCCGAAGACTTCAAGCACCTTAAACGCACGCGCAACCGAGCGCAAAAAAAGGCGACTATCGACCTCATTAGTAGCATCTGTGTTCACGGACATCTCCTTATTTCGCAATCTCCCCGGCGACAATTGACGGGTGAGAAATTTAACTCTAACGTATATATCAACACGACCGTATTGCAATGCAATACGGTTATAGCTTAGAAATGTGGAATTTTTCGTGATACAGTCTCGGCTTTTCAAAGGCGCGGATTCACCATTGGTGGCTTGGTCGTGAGCAGGCTGCTTCTTTCAATCGTGCTGCGCCTAGCCAAGGCTGTAGCGGTGATCTTGGCCATCGTGCTGCTGAACTTCATCCTTATCCGGCTGGCGCCAGGCGATCCGGCCAGTGTCATGGCCGGGCAAGCTGGCGCCGCGGACGAAAAGTTCATGCTGCAATTACGGTCACAGTTCGGGCTGGACCAGCCGCTGCCGGTGCAGGCGTGGGACTATATTGCGGGCATCTTTCAAGGAGACCTGGGCTATTCCTATCGCCAGGGCACGGCAGTGTCCGAACTGATCCTCGATCGGTTGCCGGCGACGTTACTGCTGACTGGAACCGCCTTTGCCATCGCCTTGCTTGGCGGGATCGCGATGGGCAGCCTCGCGGGGCTGAACGCCGGACGACCGATTGATTTCGTGATCTCAGTGGTCTCGCTAATCTTTTACGCTACGCCGCTGTTCTGGGTTGGGCTGATGTCAATCCTACTGTTCTCGGTTTATCTGGACTGGTTGCCAGCTTTCGGCATGACGCAGGTAGGGAGCCGCCTGACCAGCTGGGCCTATTTTCTTGACGTGGCCCGCCACCTGGTTCTGCCAGCAACTACGCTGGGTCTATTCTACATGGCGGTCTATGCCCGCATGACCCGCGCCTCGATTCTTGAGGTGCGCGATCAGGACTTCGTGCGCACCGCACGGGCGATGGGCTTGCCCCGCCGGCGCATAGTGCGCAGCCACATCCTGCGCAATGCGCTCTTGCCGATTATCACGCTCGCGGGGATTCAAGCCGGGCAGTTGGTGGGTGGGGCGATATTGACCGAAACTGTGTTCGGCTGGCCCGGCATTGGGCGGCTGGCCTTTGACGCGCTTTTGCAGCGCGACTACCAGGTTCTGCTTGGGGTGTTCTTCGTCACCTCGATCATGGTCGTCGCCTTCAACATTATCACCGATCTTCTCTACCGCGTCATCGATCCCCGGATTGGAGCCGAAGTATGACCCTGACCCTGCGCCGCTTGGCAACCGACCCCAAGGCTCTGATCGGCTTTACCATTCTGTTAATGGCAACGCTGGCAGCCATCTTCGCGCCGGTGCTGTTTCCGCGCGACCCTTGGATGATGGTCACACGTCCCTTCGTTCCACCGTTCGAGAACCCGCAGGTTTGGCTGGGTACAGATATGCTGGGACGTGACATCCTCGCGGGGCTTGCCTATGGCGCGCGGATGTCGCTGATCGTGGGGTTGTTCTCGACCGTAGCGGCGGTCAGCATCGGCGTCGTAATCGGCGCGATTTCGGGTTATTTCGCAGGCTGGGTGGATGACGTGCTGATGCGGATCACCGAGTTCTTCCAGACCATCCCGACCTTCGTCTTTGCGCTGCTGATGGTCGCGATTCTCGAGCCGTCGGTTACCTCGATCATTATAGCTATTTGCGTCGTTAGCTGGCCGCCCGTGGCCCGCTTGGTCCGTTCTGAATTTGCCAGCCTGCGCAGCCGCGACTTCGTGCGGGCGGCAACTGTACTGGGTGAAAGCCACACGCGCATCATCGTGTCGCAAATCCTGCCCAACACCCTCTCCCCGGTGATCGCGATGGCATCACTGATGGTGGCCACAGCGATCCTGACCGAGGCGGCAATCAGCTTCCTTGGTCTGGGCGCCCCCAACCGGATGAGTTGGGGCTATATGATTGGGGCTTCGCGGACAGTGATCCGCCAGGCTTGGTGGATGAGCTTCTTTCCCGGCGTCGTGATCCTGCTAGTGGTGCTGGCCCTCAATCTCGTGGGAGAGGCGCTGAACGATGCGTTCAACCCGCGTCTGGCCCGGAAGGGACGCCAATGACCGCCCCGCTGCTGAGCGTCGAGAAGCTGACCGTCGCGTTGCCGCAAGGGGGCGAGCGGGCCTTTGCTGTGCAGGATGTCAACCTGACCCTCGAACGGGGGGAAGTGCTGTGCATCGTGGGCGAGAGCGGGTCGGGCAAGTCGATCACCGCCTCAGCGATGATGAACCTGCTGCCCTCAGACTTGCTGACCATCCGGTCGGGGCGCATAGATTTCCAGGGCACCGACCTGTTGTCCCTGTCCGAGCGGCGGATGCGCGACATTCGCGGCAACCGGATATCGATGATCTTCCAAGAGCCCATGACCTCGCTGAACCCGGTGGCCCGGATCGGCGATCAGCTTGCGCAGGTGCTCGAGGCCCATGGCGTGGCCGCGCGCGACCGCCCCACTCGGGTGATGGAACTGGTGCGCGCGGTGGGCCTACCCGACCCCGAGGGTATCGTGAAACGATATCCGTTCCGCCTGTCGGGCGGTCAACGGCAGCGGGTGATGATCGCGATGGCGCTGGCGATGGAGCCCGACATCCTGATCGCGGACGAACCCACCACCGCGCTCGACGTGACCACTCAAGCGCAGATCCTGCGGCTGATCCGCGCGTTGCAACGTGATCGGGGCATGGGTGTGCTGTTTATCACCCATGATTTCGGAGTGGTGGCCGACATTGCCGACCGAGTGGCGGTGATGCAGAACGGCGAAGTGGTCGAACAAGGTCCGATCGACCGGGTTCTGAATGCCCCTGCGCATCCCTATACCCGCAAGCTGATCGCCGCCGTGCCGCGCTTTCGTGAAACCGCCGCCGCCGCGCGTGGCGAGACGCCGCTATTGTCGGTGCGAGATCTGACCAAGATCTACCGTTCGGGCGGTCCGATCCGCGGTGTCAAGGAAGTGCGCGCCGTCGATGGCGTCAGCTTCGACATCCGCCGTGGCGAAACGCTGGGGCTGGTGGGCGAAAGCGGTTCGGGAAAATCGACCATCGGCCAGTGCCTGATGCGCATCGCCTCGGTCGAGGGCGGGGAGATCCGCTTCGACGGGCGCGACATCTCGCATGTGCGCGGCGCCGATCTTCTGGCCTATCGCGCGCGGGCGCAGATGGTGTTCCAGGATCCGTTCGCCTCGCTCAACCCGCGGCATCGGATTGGCCGGTCGATCTTGTCGGGCCCGCTAGCCCACGGGGTTCCCCACTGCAAGGCCCAGGCTCGCATGGCCCGGCTCTTGGAACGCGTCGGACTGAACGCCGCCGCGGCCGAGCGCTACCCGCATGAATTCTCGGGCGGCCAGCGCCAGCGCATCGGCATTGCCCGGGCGCTGGCGGTCGAGCCCGACCTGCTGATCGCCGACGAGGCGGTGTCGGCATTGGACGTGAGCGTGCAGGCCCAGGTTCTCGACCTGCTGCGCGAGATCCGCGACGAGTTCGATCTGGCGATGCTGTTCATCACTCATGACCTGCGCGTCGCTTCGAATATCTGCGATCGGGTGGTTGTATTGCATCGCGGCCGCATCGTCGAACAGGGCCCCGTGACCCAGGTATTTTCGTCCCCGGGGGATGATTACACCAAGGAACTTCTGGGCGCTGTGCCGGGCCGGTCCTGGCACGGCGACCCGCAGCAAGGGGCCGCGGAGATCGGCCCTACTCATACCAGCAAGGAGTAACACCATGACCAGACTGACCAGACGAGGCCTGCTGCAAAGCAGTACCGCCGCAGTTGCTCTCGCCGGGCTCGTGCCCGGCGCTTTACGTGCCCAGAGCCAGAGCGGAAAGAGCATGAACATCATCGCCTTTCCCGAACCCCCGACCCTGTTTATCGGGCTGGATCAAAACGGCTCGACCCAGACTGTGGCGGGCAAGATCTATGAAAGCCTGCTGACCTTTGATTTCGACTTCAACCCGCAGCCCGGTCTGGCCGAAAGCTGGGAAATCAGCGACGACGGCCTGATCTATACGTTCAATCTGGTCGAAAACGCCACCTGGCACGATGGCAAGCCCTTCACCGCCCGAGACGTGGTCTTCACCTGCGGCGATTTTCTAATGGAGGTGCATCCGCGGGCCCGCGCGATCTTCGAGAATTGTGAGAGCATCAAAGCACTGGACGATCATCGCGTGCAGTTCACACTGAAACAGCCCTTTGGACCGTTTCTGATGGGCTTCGAGATGTCAACTGCGCCGATGATTCCGGCGCATCTCTATGAGGGCACCGATTACCGAACCAACCCCAATAACGAGTCCCCGATCGGCACCGGCCCCTTCAAGCTCGCCGAATGGCGGCGCGGCCAGTATATCCGGCTCGAGCGCAACCCCGACTACCACGGCGTGGGCCAGCCGCATCTGGACGAGTTGATTTTTCCGATTCTGCCCGATGCCGGCGCGCGCGCGGTAGCGCTGGAACAGGGGCAAGTGCAGCAATCGCAATTCTTCGACATTGAGCTGTTTGACGTGCCCCGTCTTTCGCAGATGTCGCACCTCGACCTGATTTCGCGCGGGTATGAATTCTATGCGCCGGTCGCACGGATTGAGTTCAATACCCGTGTGGCCCCGTTTAACGACGTGCGGTTCCGTAAGGCAATCAACCACGCGCTCGACCGGTCGTTGTTCTCGGACGCTATTTTTTTCGGGCTGGGCAAACCGGCCACCGGGCCGATCAGCAACCGAACCCGGTATTATACCGATGACGTCACCGTCTATGACCTGAACCTAGATCGCGCCCGCGCGCTGCTGGACGAGATGGGCCTGACGCCGGACGACGACGGCATCCGCACTACGGTTAAGTTTCTGCGCCTGCCCTGGGGCGAGACTTGGGCCCGCTTTGCCGAGATGGTCCAGCAGCAGTTGGCCGCGATCGGCGTCCGCGTCGAAATCGAGCCCTCGGACCCGGCTTCTTGGACACAACGCTATGCCAACTGGGAGTTCCAGATGACCTCGAACTATCCCTACCAGTTTGGCGATCCGGCACTGGGGGTGGCACGTTTTTTCGTGTCCTCGAACATCCGCAAAGGCGTCGCCTATTCCAACTGCACGGGATATTCCAACCCCGAGGTAGACGAACTCTTCGCTGAAGGCGCGCGGGGTGTCACCGACGAAGAGCGCCAAGCGGCCTATACCAAAGTGCAGCAGATCCTCACCGACGAGGTGCCGATGGCTTGGCTGGTCGAGGTTGATTTTCCGACCCTACTAGATACCCGTTATGAAGATACGGTGGTCTCGGCCATCGGCGTGAACGAGACTTATCGTAAAGCAAAGCTGGCCGACTGATCGGCCCCGCCCTCCCTCCGAGCTAGGCACGGAGGGGGGCAGATTGCACATACAACACAGGAGATATCACATGATATGGCCGAACGGGGCAAAAAGCGCCACCATGCTCACCTTCGATTTCGACGCCGAAACGCTGTGGCTCTCACGCGATCCGGCCAATGCGAAAAAACCTGGCGTGCTGTCCCAGGGCATCTATGGAGCGCAGCGCGGCGTGCCCGAAATCCTCAAGGTGCTCAAGGATCACGATCTTCCTGCGACCTTCTACACCCCCGGCTGGACCGCCGAGAAGTATCCCGACCGCATGCACGCCATTCTCGAGGCTGGACACGAAGTTGGGCATCACGGCTATTTGCACGAATGGATTGACCCGTCAAAACCAGAAGACGAGCGCGCGGCCTTCGAAAAGGGGTTAGAGGCGCTGAACCGGGTGGCCGGCATCACCCCCACCGGTTACCGATCGCCGGCCGGAGAGACCTCGCCCAATCTGATCTCGCTGATCGAGGAATTTGGACTGCTTTACGACAGTTCGCTGATGACCGATGTCACGCCTTATCGGCATACCCTGGAGGACGGTCGCCCCGGCCCGGTCGAGCTGCCATGGCATTGGTCGTCTGACGACGCGCCCTACATGATCTTCGCGATCCAGACCCCGCGCCCGATCCGGAGCAACGACGAGGTGTTCCAGATTTGGCGCGACGAGTTCGACGCAATTCACGAAATGGGAGGGTTGTTTAACCTGGTAATGCACCCGCAATTCACCGGACGCCCGTCTCGGCTGCGGCTGCTGCACCGAATGATCGAACATATTACCTCGCAAAGCGACGTGTGGATCGCTACCGGACACCAGGTCGCCAGCGCCTGGGACCAGGCAAACCCAAAATGACCAGCATGGCGGGGCGGCGGATCGCCATCACCGGTGCTGCCGGAGCGTTGGGGCGTGCCGCCGCCCATCGTCTTGCGGCGGCAGGGGCGGTGCCGGTACTGTTTGATCTCGACGGGGTAGCGGCGCGAGCGCTGGCGCAGGAAACCGGCGGCGCGGCGCAAGCGCTTGACATCACCGATAGCCAAGCCGTTGCTGCGGCTTTTGCCCGGATCGGCCCGCTGCACGGGCTGGTCAACAGTGCGGGCATCGAAGGTCCCACCGGATCGCTGGACGAGGTGGACCCCGCCTCTTTAGACCAGGTGATGGCGATCAACGTGCGCGGCTCACTCGCCTGCGCCCAGGCGGCGGTGCGCGCCATGCGTGCCACGTCCCGTGGCCATGGCGCTATCGTTAATATCGCCTCGACCGCCGGGCTGTTGGGCTCGGCGCATCTGGGAATTTATGCCATGTCTAAGACGGCGGTGATCTCGATGACCCGCTCGCTGTCGATAGCCCTCGCGGCCGAGGGCATCCGAGTGAACGCTGTCTGTCCCGGTTCGATCGACAGCAAGATGTTTGAGCGCAGTACCGCTGGGCCTGATGCCGCGGGTCGACGAGATCGTCTGATCGGGATGCACCCCATGTCCCGGCTCGGCCGCCCCGACGAGGTGGCCGAGGCCGTGCTCTGGCTGCTCTCAGACGCCGCGAGCTTCACCACGGGGGCTGTGCTGCCCGTTGATGGCGGACGACTGGCATGACCCGTCCTGTCGCCATCGTCACCGGTGCGGCCATCGGAATCGGTCAGGCCGTGGCTGCGCGCCTTCTGGCAGACGGCTTCTCGCTCGTGGCCTGCGATCTCCAAGATTTCGCGGACAGCGCCGAGCATCGCCACGACGTTGTGGCCGATGTCGCGGCCGCCGAGACCCCCGAGCGTCTTTGCCGCATCGCGGACGGTCTTGGCCCGCTGGCGGTGCTGGTAAACAACGCCGGGATCGGGGGAGCCCAATCGGTAAGCGAGACTGAGGACGACCGCTGGGCCCAGATCCTTGACGTCAATCTAGGTGCCGCCATGCGGTTGAGCCGCGCTGCCTTGCCCGCGATGATCTCCGAAGGTGAGGGCAGCATCGTGCACATGGCCTCGGTCTATGGCCAATTGGGCTTTCGCACCACTGCCGCCTATGCTGCTTCCAAGGCTGGGCTCGAAGGGCTGACTCGGCAGATGGCTGGAGATTACGGCCCGCATGGTATCCGCGTGAACGCTGTGGCGCCGGGGCTGATCAATACCGACCTGACCCGGGGTCTGCTCAAAGATCCTATCTATCGTCAATTGATGATCCACGGCACCCCACTGCCTGGTCCGGGCTTGCCCGAGGATGTGGCAGGCGCGGTGTCCTTCCTGTGCTCATCAGATGCCCGGTTCGTCAGCGGCATCACCCTGAACGTCGATGGCGGTTGGGCCACCACGCGCACCAACCACAGCCATCCCACCAGCAGAGGTTTTCCTAGATGACCGCCACCTTGTTTTCGCCCTATCGCCTCGCCGAGACCGAGCTTGCCAATCGTATCGTCGTGGCGCCGATGTGCCAGTATAGCGCCGCTGAAGGCGTGGCGGGGGATTGGCACTCGCTGCACTGGGGGCAGATGGCGCTGTCCCGCGCCGGGCTTCTGATGGTCGAGGCTACGGGCGTTTCACCCGAGGCGCGAATCACGCTGGGCTGCTTGGGCCTTTGGAACGACGCGCAGGAGGCCGCCATTGCCGAAAGGCTGTCCAGGACGCGGGCGGTGTCGGACTTAGTGATCGGCATCCAGCTCGGTCATGCTGGGCGCAAGGGCTCGACCTTGAAGCCGTGGGAGGGCGCGGGTCATGTCGGCGCCGAACAGGGCGGCTGGGAGGTTCCGGCACCATCGGCACTTCCATTTGCCGATGGTTGGCCGACACCACGCGCAATGATCGAGGCCGAGATCGCCGATGTGGTCGATGATTTCGCCGCCTCTGCCCGCCGCGCTGTACGCTTAGGGTTCCAAGTAATCGAAATCCATGCCGCGCATGGCTACCTACTGTCCTCGTTTCTGTCACCGTTAGCCAACCGGCGCGAGGATGGTTGGGGGGGAACCCTTGAGAACCGGATGCGGCTTCCTTTGACGGTGTTCGAAGCGGTGCGCGCGGTCGTCCCTGAAGCTATTCCCGTAGGCGTGCGCTTCAACAGTACCGACTGGACGCAAGATGGGATCACCCCGGACGAGGCGGTAGGTTTTGCACGCGCGTTGCGTGCGCGGGGCTGCGACTTCGTGGACATCTCCAGTGGGGGCAACACGATAACGAAGATTCCGGTTGGGCCGGGTTACCAGATAGCGACGGCCGATCGTATCCGCCGCGAGATCGGAATTTCGACGATGGCGGTGGGCATGATCCGTGCACCGCTGCACGCCGAGGCGATCATCGCCACGAAACAGGCCGACCTCGTGGCGATCGGGCGCGGCTTTCTCAACAATCCGCGCTGGCCTTGGCATGCCGCCGAGGAGCTGGGAGTCGACCTCGTCGTGGCGCCGCAATATCAATATGGCGCGACGACGGTCTATCGTCCCACCCGCGGACGCTGACATCTGCAGTGAGGACCGCCGACCCGATGGCGAGGCACGAGTGGATATCCCCACCGGGCCGAGGGGGCCCGTGCCAACCGTAGATGCACCCTGACCCCATAGAGCTATGGGGGCCAATATCTGGTAGGCCGCACTCCAAACGTGCAGAATATTCTACCGCTGGTGCATCATGCCGATGTTCTTCTCGTCGGCGTGACTGGCCTCATCCGCCACAAGTTGAATAATTACCGGTCGCCTTCTTGCGTGCAGTGTCCATGTACTAGGCCAGACGCTCATTGGCAGCCTGTACGCCCTTGTGAGTGAGTTCTTCGGCACCAGACGCATCGACGGAAGCAACCATTTTCAGACAGATCTTCGCGGAAGTCTTTCTTGACCTGAGACAACGCCATGAATGTAGCCAGCAAATCAGTCTGTCCTGTCTGCACCTGACAGCAACCGTTTCGACCAGAGAAAAATGCCCACTTATTGTTGTCTTGCGCCACGTCCAGAGCACCGTATCGAGGACAGAGCTGCTTTTATAGCCACTAAGACAGCCGCAAAATCCGCGACCTAAGGAGCAATAACTGTGTTGGGTTGTCGTTCCAAGGTTCGGGCGGGGTGATGGGGCTTGTCGGTAAACCGGGCGCGATGGTCCACGTGCAGGGCCATGCGAGCTTGATCGACGTTCGCGCAACCTTTGAAGAGCACTGGGTGCCGGAACTCGAGTATTGGTCTAAAGAAGGGATAGACACCCCGGGGATGATCATGATCCACGTCCATGCCGACCGGAGCCATTATTGGGACGGGATGGAGGCAGGAGAGGTCAGGCCGTAAGGCGCCAGCCGCCGCATTTCTTAGCCTGCATGGAGGCGTAGGGCGTGGCCTTCAAAATGGCCATTACAGGTGCTGGCAGCAGGCCCGCGCGCGAAAGATTGATGTCTCTTTGCAAAATACAGGACGCGCTAAGGGTCCCCAAGTTCATTCTTTAGCCGTACAAAAGGCTGGCATCGGGGGGCGATCTCGCTGTTGCGGAGGGGCGCGGGGTCTGACTTGCCACGCACGGCCACTTTGATGAACCCTCCTTCACCGGCAGTTTTGCGAAGACAAGAAGCACCGTCGCTCCCCCGCCTACGCCTCTGCAATGGTTGAGAAAGAAACTAATCTGAACGGGTTCTCCACAAACCGCGCGTCTCGAAGAGTTGGCAGTTATAACACCTTGGACTTTGCCCTCAAAATGATATGGTGGCGCAAAGGATTTGCTTGATGTCTGATGTTATTCGGTTTCCACGGTCTATTAGGTCGAGTGCTCTGGCCGTCTCTGGTCTGACTGAGGCCGAGGATGCGCCCGGCAGCTTCAAGATGTCAGACCTCTACGGCAGAGTACGAGAAGATGAGGCTATCGATGATGGCCACTCTGACGCTGACACCAACGTTTCCTTTCTCCAACAGCCCAGCAGCCTGCCTGCACCGGTCACAGGGTGGTCCAACCAGGAGTTGGCGGATCTTTACCGCACGCAACGGATCCTGGCCCTGGCCGGTGTGACGACCCAAGTGGATCGCGGGGTCACCGATGAAGGAGACCCGTGGTTTATCTTCATAGACAGCCAAGACGAGGTGCTGGTGCACTTCAGCCGTTTTGACGGGGCCTATATGGTCTCCAGTCAGATGCAGGACGCCCCCATCAAAGGCGACAGCTTGCAAGATCTGGTTGCTGAATTCTCACGCCGTGTGAAACCGGTGACGCAAGCCGGACAACCGGGGCAAAACGTTGTCTCGATCGCAAAGCGCAACCGCGATGTGGTCTTCATACACCCCGCAGCAGCTTTGGCAGCATTGGTGTGGTCGATCTATCTGATGTCAGATGAGCTCATTGCAGCCACCCCTATGATTGCTGCAGGAGAGGCTGAAGGCACAGGACCCACTTCCGTGGAAAAAAACGCAGTCGGCGACATCGACCCTGCGACAGATCACGCAGATGAGCTGCCGTACGTTGCTCAAAAAACGCCCCCGCTTCCCGCGGACCAGGACCTGACAAAACAGGGGGCAATCGCGTCCTCCAGCCGTGAAGGTTTGGCTCTTGGCTTCTCTGGACACGGCGCTAAAGTCGTAGGAGCCAGCTTGAGCCTTGTTGCTCTTGCCGCAGGCCTGCCCCTGCCTGCGAGCAATGCACTTGAAGTTGTAGATGAGAATGGCGCCTTGCAAAAGCTAAGCTTGGCAAGCCTGTCCGCAGCACTCACCCAAGTTAAAGAAAAAGAAGCTGCCCTTTTGATGGCCTCGGAGATCACCAAACTGCAGCAGCGACAGATCGATACGACGGCACCCTCTGATGAAGAAGGGCCAGCCGAGACGCCCACTATGGAGACGACCGCAGAGACGCCTGCGGCTTTTGAGATCGTACAACCAACGCATAGCGCTGAAATTGCAATTCTTTCCACTCATGTACCGGAGGCATCCCCGAGTTCTATGGCGCGCGATGACGTTTCAGAGAGCGCCAAGAAAGTAAAAGAGGCCCCACCGGCATCTTCTGCAGATGCCGCCTCTGAGACCGCTAAAGAAATCAGTTTTTTGCAGAGCTTTGACGCAGCATTCGGGAGCTTCGAAATCACCAGCCTCGACAAAATTGCTGAAACTGAACTCACTCAATTGTGGAACCTCGAAGACGCAAAGGATGTGCCAAATCCGCTAAGCCCGATCCAAGGCGTCCAGGGCCTTGAGACTTTTGATCAAGATGCGCGGGTTTTCCTGGATTTCTTGCTACACACCTATAGCAATATCAAAGTCGTCAACTTGGCCACAGAGATCATATTTATCCATATGGATGCCTTTGATGGAAACGACAGCGCGCATGAAATCTACGCCAAAAGCTGGTCGTTTGATGATGGCGGCACAATTTCCACCATCGGTTTCAAAAGTGACATGGCCCAATTTGATCTTATCGCCTGAGGGTCGCAGGTCCGCGGTTCCTGCCGAGTAAAGAGCAGGAAAGGGGCGCTGTCCCACGTTTCCGTTTCTTCTGGGCGGGCTCCGCCCACCTTGTTTACACGCCACCGCCCGCATCCCCTATGAGAGTGAGCAGGCGCGATGCAATCCTCTTCGGTTTAGAAATACATCGGGAAACTTAGCTCAAGGCTGCCGACACTCCGTTGTGCTGCGTGAATGCGGCTGACAGGTTCTCATCACAGTAAGTGCTTGATGTCGCCATAAAAAGGCTTCTTTTCCAGGGTCTTTTATTCATGAGATTCGATGAGTAAGGCAAAAAATGTACAGTCGCGACATATCGCCAATCCAGCTGAGAGCTTGCTCGCCGAACTATATCGAGACCGTCACACACAGCAGTTTCTTTGTACAATTGTAACCTCCGCAGAAGAGGAAACCCCATGGGGCGCAGTGCTATAAAAACATTGTTGGTCAAGAAACTAGATCAGTTCCGGAAGGAGGAGGACGGCGGCATGCTGGTCCTCATGATCATGCTTTTCCTAGTGATGACCGTGGGTGGCGGTCTTGCTGTCGATCTGGCCAATCACGAGCGCACACGGACCACGTTCCAGACCCATCTCGATAATGCTGTGCTTGCGGCTGCGAGCCTTTCACAGGAGTTAAACCCCGAAGATGTGGTGTACAGCTACCTGTCTGCTGCCGGTCTTGATACCTCGCGTGTCAGCGTAGACGCCCGCGAAGACAAGATCGGTGGCATCTTGGTTGGCCGAACGGTGGAAGCCTCAATCCTTGGCGGACTCAACACTTACTTCTTTCGGTTTTTCGACATCGAAAGGTTTAACATGGTGATCTCCTCTCAGGCGACCGAGCGGGTGGAAGATATCGAGATCTCGCTCGTGCTTGATGTATCAGGGTCTATGGCTTGGTCCGCACGGGGAGGCGGTGGCGCCAAAATTGACCTGCTTAAAGGTGCTGCAAGTGATTTCGTCGAGACGATCTTAAACGATTCCGAGGAAGATCGGGTTTCAATCTCGATCATCCCCTATTCGACAAAAGTGAATGCGGGAGAAGACTTGCTTGAGCAGTATACCGTGACCCAGGAGCATGACTACTCGCATTGTGTCGATTTTAATGCCGATGATTATACGGACTTGGCAATCAGCCCCAGGACCGAGCTCCAGCGCACAGGCCATTTCCAGTTTCAGCAGATGTCCACCAGCGATCCCCGCAGCGGGCAGTGGGTCTGTCGACATGATGGGGGTTTTTCGATCACACCTCTCTCCAAATCGGTTAGTGATCTTAAGAGACAGATCGCGGCGCTTACACCTGAAGGTTCAACGTCGATTGATATGGGGGCAAAATGGGGCTTGGCTCTGCTGGACCCTTCTGCCCGAGGCCCTGTCTCGGCGCTGATTGCATCAGGTCAGGTTGATGCTTCGTTCCGTGAGCGCCCTCACCCACATGACGCCGAGAACAGCATGAAGGTCTTGGTGCTGATGACGGATGGCAAAAACGACAATGAGTATCGCCTTCAGCCTGAGTATGCGTCGGGGGATGCAAAGGTCATTCGAACGACGTCTACCGCTTCACACCTCTTCTATACCGTTGATGCACCGGAAACGAACGGTACAAATGACGGGAGTTGGCCCAACAACGAGCGCTATTTCTACGCCACGCATCCTTTTGAAGAGGAGCGCATGTGGGATGAGCATACATTGCGCGACAACCCGAGACTGGAGCGCTATGCAAATCAACTAGAGGAAAAGCATCTGTCTTGGCCTGAAGTCTGGGCCGAAATGTCCCCAGAATATTATGGCTACAACCTGTATGGGCGGCAGGGCAACTCGTGGTGGTCATGGAATTCCCGTTTGCAGAGCTTCTGGCAGAACATGCATAGTACGATTGGCACAGACGAGAAGGATCGGCGCCTCCGTAACATCTGTGCTGCAGCGCAGAGAGCTGGTATTGTGATCTACGCGATCGGGATGGATGTCGACAGCCAGAACTCCCTCGACCTTCTGAAAGAATGTGCCTCTACCGAAGCTCATTACTTCGATGTCGATGGGCTGGAAATCCAAACTGCCTTTGACATGATCGCCGCGTCCATTTCCATGCTCAGGCTAACGAAATGACCTCATTGTTCAAAAGAAGCTCCTTCCGAGCGTCTGAAGAAGGCGGTGTAACCATTGAGTTCGTCCTATTGGTGCCGCTGGTACTCTACTTCTTCTTTTTGGCGCTCGAAACGGGCCTTTGGAGCGCCCGCGAAATCATGTTGCGCCGCGCAACCAATCTGGCCGTGAGGGATGTGCGTCTGTCCACGGCCAATCCCCCAGGCTATGAAGAGATGAAATCCCTGATCTGCGAGCGGTCTTCCTTTACTGCCGGGTGCCTGGACGGCATTCGGATTGAGATGCGTGCGCTGCCGGTGGCCGAATGGGATAACGTTTCCGGCCCGGCGCTCTGTGTTGATCGATCCGAGGATTATGACCCGGCAAACAACTTCACCGCCGGCCAGCAGAATAATATAATGCTGATGCGCGTTTGCCGTCTTTTTGAGCCTCTTCTTCCGGGCACCGGCCTGGGGCGTGAACTGCCGGCGGGCTCTGACGGCGCCTATGGCGTGCACATTACCACTGCTTTTGTAACGGAACCTCGCGGATGAAACGTGCGAACAAAACCATGTTCTCCTTTTTCAAGGACGAGAGCGGGAGCCAGACAATTGTCTTTGTCATTCTGTTGCCCCTCCTAGTTTGGTCAATTCTTGCGATGCTGGCCTTCACGGACATGTTTCGAGTCCGGGCGATCGCCACAGACGCAACTGCCGTCATTGCCGATAGCCTGTCGCGACAAACCATGCCCATTGATGCAGATCACCTCGAAGGCCTGCAGTCGATTGCAGGGCATCTGACGCGATATGGCGATGGTGTCTCGTTGCGAGTCACCCAGTTGCGCTGTGCGAGGAATTGCGAAAATCTCGCCCGCCGCGTGTTACGGGTTGATTTCTCGCAAGGCGTTGGAATGGCAGGTCTGCGCAACCGCGACTTTTCTGAGGGCGAGCAGCGCGCCCGTGTACCCTTGATGACTGGCGGCGACCGGGTGGTGCTGGTGGAGACGTCCTTCACCCACGAACCAATTGCAAACGTTGGGCTGAACCCCTCCGAGATCAATATGTCTCACGCCACCCGCATGCGCTTTGCACCGCAACTTTGTTGGGAAGAATGCACAATCGACAACGCCAGCTGATCCTTTCGGAGGAAGCCCTGCAGCTTCGCGCAAACTGGCCTGCCTTTATGAACTCAGGATGTTAAGCCAACTGCGACCCCTCGGCAGCGCCATAGGGCGCGACACAAAACGATGCTGCCTTAAATAGAGGGCGGGCCAAAGAACAGGGGCCAGGCGGGCCGGGCCTTCGAGGGAAAAGAAAAGCAGGACGGCGCTTACGGTTATACCGTGCACGCCCAGGCGGAACATTACAGCGTTGATATCGCTTTTCCGTTTCGGGTGCGCAGCGCATGATGTCCCTCTAAGGAGGGGCCCGCTTTTCTGAGGGCAGAGGGCATTTCGCAAGGAGAGTACCCCGTTTGCCGGGCGCCAAAGCCGCAGAAGCCGCTAGGGATGCAAGTGACGACTTATCTGAAACGCGGCGGTCGCCTCCACAATACTGCCCTTGAGCGTGCCCAAGATCAGCCTCACATTCCCATTAACGATCATAGCGATGAAGTGCATAGACAGTGGGTTTCCATAGGAGGGGGTCACGGTTTATCAGTTTCTCTCAAAGAGATGTAGAAAAGGCGCGCCCTCGCATGTCCAAGACTAAAATTGCCGTGGCCGGGATTGGCTATGTAGGACTGTCCAACGCCGTTTTGCTGGCCCAGCACAATGATGTAACGGCAGTGGATCTGAACCCGGATCGCGTAGCAGAAGTGAATGCGGGCCGTTCACCGATCGTGGATCCCGAGATTGAACGCTATCTGGCAGAAATACCCTTAAGCCTGCGCGCCACGACTGTTGCTGCAGAGGCTTACAGTGAGGCAGAGTTCGTCATCATCGCCACGCCTACGAACTACGATCCGCAGACGAACGTCTTTGATACGTCCAGTGTCGAAGCGGTGGTGCGCGAAGTCATGGTTCTCAACACGAAGGCAACCATTGTCATCAAATCCACCGTGCCGGTGGGCTATACTGCAGCCCTTTGCGCAAAGCTTCAGACCGACCAGCTGATCTTCAGCCCCGAGTTTCTGCGCGAGGGCCGTGCTCTATATGACAACCTGCACCCGTCGCGTATCGTGGTGGGCGAAGACAGTGTTCGAGCGCGCCGTTTTGCAGCGCTTCTGGCCGAAGCAGCGCGCACTTGCGATATCCCTATACTCTTCACCGGCGCGGCCGAAGCTGAGGCAGTAAAGCTTTTCGCCAATACTTTCCTCGCCATGCGCGTCGCCTATTTTAACGAGATGGACAGCTATGCGCTGTCCAATGGGCTCGATACACGCCAGATCATCGACGGCGCTTGTCTCGATCCGCGCATTGGCCAGCAATACAATAACCCTTCTTTTGGGTATGGGGGCTATTGCCTGCCCAAAGATACAAAGCAGTTGTTGGCCAATTATTCGGATATTCCGCAAAATCTGATCCACGCGATCGTGGAGGCCAATCGCACCCGCAAAGACTTCGTTGCCGAACGGATCCTTGCGTTAAGCCCGCGCAAAGTCGGCATCTACCGGCTGGTGATGAAAACCGGATCTGATAATTTCCGTCAAAGTTCGGTGCAAGGGATCATGAAGCGACTGAAAGCCAAGGGCCTCGAGGTTATCGTCTATGAACCAGCGCTGCAGGAAGACAGCTTCTTTGGGTCCGCCGTGATCGAAGATCTCGATGCATTCAAGATGCAGGCGGATGTGATCGTGGCAAACCGCCGTCATACCGATCTTGAAGATGTCAGCGAGAAGGTTTTTACCCGAGATCTGTTTGGTGCCGACTGATGTGCGAGGGCAGGGCGCCTTCGGATCAAATCGCCCGCTTTAGCCATTTTTCGCAGTCTTGTAGCGTAGTAGGGTAAGGCGCGTGCTTAATTTCGACCTAAGCGACCACCAAGATCAGTGGTCGTACGCCTGCAAACCTTTTCGATCAGTCTCACCCATTGTGTTTTGCTGAGCCCCGAGCGCTGACCCTCGGGAAGTTAGACAAAGTACGTTTCAACAAATTATATCAGTGCTGCATGAACGTGTGCTTTTTAACGACCCCAAAAAAGCTGCAGGTAGGGCCATTAAACTTGGAGCAATTCTGTTGAGGCATGATCTTTATCAGCCCCTGAGTTGAATCGCGTAGCACAAGCGCGCAGTGATTACCGTCTAGGTTTTGACTGAAGGTAAGTTGTCCGTCCGATAAGGGCCTCAATTCCCCTGCAACTTCGCCAGAGCACTCCTTCCCTTTAATACGCAGCACCGCCTGGCCCTGGAAAACCTTCAGCGTCCCTGTGCCGCCGTCCTGATCGGTTTCATAGCTGCCGTCGGAAAGTTCAAACGCCTGAAGGTCTTGGGGCGCGCTCAAAAATACGCAGGCTGCAGCCAGCAGCCCAATGTAGGAAGCTTTAATCTTCATGGTTCACCTTTGTTTATGTCCATTGAAGGGGTGAACCCCTTCAATGAATATCCTGCTGCTCTTTTATTAGGTGAGCGGCCTGCTAGGTCGTATCGGCCGCTTCACGGTTGGCCCCCATGTGGGTTTCAGGATGGTGGACAGGCCCGCGCTCTGACAAGCCCTACATAAACAAAATTTCCAAATGATCCGTTGAGCGAAGCGCCGAGGACACAGTTTTATCTTTCAAATTTTCAAGTTTTTCGCCCAGCATACGATCAAAAAATTCTTAGATTGGACCGAGATTTCGCATCTAAATTCAATGCGCTGTCGAGATGCCAGCGCTCAACCTGCCATCTCGACTAATTGGCTTTAGACGAAAACACCGTCAGAATAGGTGGTTCCGACCAACCCTGCGAACTCATCCGACTGCATCATATAGGCAAGGGCCTCATCGACCGTATCGGCAACCCCGTTTACATCGAGGTATTCTTTCCAGAATGTCAGACCTGCTGCATCCGCTTCTCGATCAAATAGGTTATTGTAGATAGATTGAACCAAGGCCTCAGCATTATTCAGCACTGCGCCATATTGTTGAGCAAAAGCATCTGTTTGCGTGAATGCATTTGTCAGAGCAAAGGTGTCGATTGCGCCTCCCTCATAGAGATTGAGCCAAAAGTCGAAACCAGCAGCATCCGGTTGGCTGTTGCCAAGCAGAGCATCATAGGCAGCTTTAACCAAGCCTGCGCCATCCTCGATATCCAAGAACAACGTGCCATCGGTAAACTCAAGGCGCTCCAAGCCTACAAGTTTCTGAGGCGCTTCACCCGGTAAGGTGATTGTGACACCGTCATCCTCAACCGATATTTGTGTCCCACTAAAGGGCAGTTTGAACGTTTGGATGTCATTTCCATTTTGATCTTGCGTGACTCCGACGCCATCGCCAGGTTCTGCCGTTCCAAACCCTTCGACGTCACTCAGCAAAGTTTCGTCCGGCAAGTTCTCAATTGCGCTCCGAAGTTCTTCAACTCCTGCCGAAACGAGAACCGGGTTGGCCTCAATCAAAGTCAGGGACTCATCAAGCTCTGGGGTAATTGTCACTCCAAGACTAATAAGAATTTCCCGCAGTTGAGAAGCAATGCCTTCAGAGTCGTCTAATAGGGGGCTGTTCGCCGCGAGCGTAAGTAGGGGGCGGATGTCCCCAACCGTAAGTTGGTCCATGTTGAAACTCCTAAATAGAATAACCTTATCAGGCAATTCTCGTGCAACCCACGCGGGAGAATCGCCACGTAATCAAAAGGATATGCCGGTAAAACAAAACTGGCTATAAAAATGACAACAATATGGCAACTCAGGGTTGGATCGCCCACTGGAATGCGGGGTCTGTAGCTTTCGGATCAACAAAGCAGCGTATGAAGCAGTTGTCGCCTAAAAGTGCGAGTGCCTTTGTCACTTCTCGCCAAAGAGCCTTAGCCCTATCCAGAAAGGTTGCTGACATCCGGTACGTTCATTTCGGGTCTGGAAACTGATATCGATTTATATGTTCCCGATCGGTACCATTTGCTCGCAAACCCAAGCGAGAACACTCCTAAGTAACCGATCGGGACCATCTCCTTTAAGGGCCGCCGATCATGCGGAGTTGCAGTGAGCAGCCGGCCCCCCAACGTCAAAACTTTTGGTCCCGGAGCTTATGGGGGTCGAGGAGGCCCGCCTTTATGGCGAAATGGTTCGTAGCCAACGCAAGGCGCTAGGTTTACGTTAGGAAGGTGTGGTTAACAGCACCGGAGTTTGTCGACGCTATGTCATCGAGACGGAAGGCGGCAAGCCCACCCTTCGGATCGGACCCGCGCTGAGGATTGCGCGCTTTCTGGGTATCGAACCTGTTATTGTGCAGGCGCAAAGCATAACGCCGAAAGAAGAACTCCCTGAAATAAATCCCGACGACCTTCCACCGTTGGAGGATTGAAGTGATGATCTTCTACGAGAGCCGGGAAGTGGCCGAAATCAAGCCAGATGAGACTGGAGCGACCCTGACCTATGCTAACGACTGGCAAAACCTCCGGGGCTTGCGGCGGGATGGGACGGGGATCATGTCAAAGGCCGGCATTGGCAGCGCGAAGCTGCGCTTGTCGGGCTAAATCCTAGCTTGATCCTCCGGCGGGTAGTGAAGCTTTGCCGAACGGCTCTCGCTCTGCTGCCTCAAGCCGCTGAAGAAATCATGGCGATGGATGACGGTGCGAAGCATTACATCCAAGACATGGAAAAATATATCGCAGAGCGCGCCAACTTTTTACTCAACGGCCTTGCCGAACAAGATCCAGATGCGATCAAGTGGGCGCGGGTGCGTGTCGACGCCGTCCCTTGAACAAGCTTTTGTCTACTTGTTCAGGAAACAGGGTCCAAGCCTGAAAATATGGCTAGTAAAGGGATGAAGACCCTCGCAGTCGCGAGGGCCAAAGCTTCATTAGTCTGCAATGCGCATTGTCTCAGGCGCGGTTCCTGCGGTAATCTGATCGCGGTACCAGTTGGGCTGCCGTCCTTTTCCAGTCCAAGTTTGCGTCTTATCGGCAGGATTGGAAAAGACGGGTTTCGACGGCTTTTTAGCAGCTTTTGCTTTGCGCTTTGTCTTCGCGGGCACCGGGCTTGCGAGTTCTGCAATTTCACCTAGCGAAAAGCCAAACTCAGCAGCTGCTTTGGAAGCAGCCTTCTTTGCCTCACGATGATCCTTCGCTATTGCAGATGCTAACGCTTTTTGGACATCATTCAAAAGCTTTTCGAGCTCTTTGCGAGACATTGTCTTCAGTTCACTTTTATCGATCATATATGGTTTCCATTTTTCTTTCGAGCTGAGCCTCTAATGGAGTTTAATATGCATGCGATATCATCTGTTCAAGTTATGTTAGTAGATTTAATGCTTTAGGTATCGCGTTTGTGATTTTCACAAGTACTGAAAGGGCAGGGCTTATGCTCGTTTTCAGTTCGCTAAGCACGCATCATATGCAAGATTGTTCGGGCAAAAAGCCTGAGGGATAAATATTGACATGAGACCATAAATCCGCTGAGCATAGCATTTACGGTTCCTTCTGTGGAAAGGGTTCTCCCATGTTTGGTCGAAGATCTTGGCTTGCTTGTTGTCTCATCGCGGCTCTTCCGGTCGGCGCGATGGCCGATCCTTTGCCTTACAAGGCACAGACCCCCGCACCCAGCCAAGTCATTGCAGCTTATATTGGCAAAACCGAACAATGGGACGCAGACTGTGACGGCGGCATTTATTTTGGTCCGAACAATCAAGCTCGGGCCTGGTGCGCGCAGAGCAGCGACAGCCTGGGCGCGGGCACATGGACCGTCGATAGCTACGGGCGCATGTGTCACAACCTTACATGGTACTGGCCCAATAACGGTCGCGCCGGCAGCTCTCCGGGAGAAAAAAGCTGCATCCAGCATGTGGTTGACCGTTTTGACCGCGTCTGGCGCAGCTATCCAGGACAGTCAGAATGGTGGCCCGTTAAGGGGGACGCAAGCTTAACCCGCGGCTACATATACCAAGATGAAGTCGCCGGGCTCAAAAAGAAGCTTGGAATATAAGGCCTCGGTGAGCGGTAGTCTTCTACTGTCGTCTTCGCGGGAAAAACTCGGGCACGGCTGGTGCAAGCGGGTTTGAAGTAATCCACATCGAGACCTAAAAAATTCAAGGCAGATCATTGTGGGCCCTGAAAAAGAGCGCCTACCTGAAAGAAATAAAAAAACGGCTACAACCGAAGTTGCAGCCGTTACTGGGCAACCGTGTGCTGTAGGGAACACGATTGATCCTATGTTGTTTCAAGAGGGTATTGTCGTCAAGGATTCTTAAATCTTGTGGCCAAAAATGAGCGGTCATCTGCCATAGGGAGGTGCGAATCGCCTGACTGCTAAACTTTTGGCTGGCCTACTTTTTAGTCTTCAAATGACCAATCCGGCTTTCTTTGCGTCAGCGTTCAATAAAGAGAAACAATAGATCAACCCAAGATTGCAAAATGGGCATAAATTGGGCAATGAGATGACATACTTCTGCCTTCATTTATAATCGACGCAGTATAGGCTTTGCAGCCACATAAAGTATTTGGATTTCGAACGGGTTCGTGCGCGCCGATGATATATAGGTGAGCGCAAGTTAATCAGGATAGCGCCTAACTCGGTTGTGCTTCTTTAACTTTTACACTCTGACCCGCCCGCTCCTGCTTTAGCGCCGGACTTCAGTGCTACGCCGCAAACGCTCCTATACGACAGGTTGTAGATGCGAAGGCGTAAATGCGTAATATTGGGCGGCCAAAGAAAAGCGCTGACAAAACAGCGGGGGGTGAGCGGGGGTACCATGCGCCTCGCACCAGCCGTGGGCTGTCAGATCGCGTCTTTCTGGACCCTAGCCGCCGAAGGAAAACGCGTGTTCTTTTATCTGTCGGGACTGTCGCCCTTGGCGCTATTGTTTGGCTGATGCTTTTTGCCATGACGGTGGGCTCGGATGGCGGCTTGGAAGCGGCACTGCCTGAACCTATCAGCGTGTTAAAAGAGCAAAGCATGCGGTCTAATCCGCGACGTCTCCCCATGCAGGAGGGCAATGAACTGCCAAACCTTGCAGCGATAGAGCTTTATGCGCGGCAAGAAGGTCTGAGATACCAATGTTTGACAGGTGATGCCCCGGCGCAAAGGCAAAAGGTTTATGCGGTTGTCCCTGCCAAGCTCCCTTGGGCGGCAAAATCTCTCCGACAAAGCTGTGATACCCTTCATGTGGTCTTGCCCACCTGGTTTCATATCACGGTGGCCGAGGGGGAGGCACAAGTTGTTGGCGTAAGCTCAGGCACCCGTGATCCGCTGCTGGAGTATGTTGAAAAGAGCCCCAGAGTGGGCATCATGCCTCTGCTTCAGCTGGACGCCACCGCAACAAGGTTTTTGACGGCCCCGAACGGGTCCACGCAAGTGGCAACGGTTCTGTCAGATTTCTTTGACCGCCCCTCTCAAGATGATGCCGTGACGGGGTATTGCCTAGACGCAAGCCCTTTGGTCCCTTTGACTATCGAAACCTTCAGCACCTTAGGTCGACAAGTAGCGACTGCATTAAGCACGCAGGGCCTTACATCTTGCGTGAAGCTTCCAAGCAGCACCCCGAACAGTCTTTTGGTCCTAGCGAACCGGTTCTTTGATACGGTCATCGTCAATGGCTACCAGGAGTATTGGATCGGCTCCGCACCTCAGCCACTGGCAGATAAGAAGTGGTTTGAAGCGCATGTGACGTCCCTCCAAGAGCATGTAGCACCTGAGAAGCTGGTCATTGAGTTGGGGACCCACACCGTCGATTGGGTCTCAGGCCAACCTCGGCCGGAAATCCAGTCCTTTGCGCAAACCATGTCTGCGCTCGCGGAAGAGGGAGGGAATACAGAGTTTACCCCTCAGGCCGGAAACACCCGGGCAAGCTATATAGATGCCAAGGGAATGCAGCACCGGGTTTGGATGCTTGACGCCGCTTCAACGCAAAATCAAATTCTCACGTTGCAAAATAAAGGTATTGCCGCAATCGGTCTCAGTGGGCTCGGGTATGAAGACCCAGGAATTTGGGCGGTTCTCGACCAGACCACGCGCGACACGGCACTCTCCGGCGAAAGCCTCAAAAACATCGTTCTATCAGACTACGTTGAGCTTTTCGGGGAAGGCCCCTTTGTCGCGCCGATTTCCATGCCACGTGTAGGCAAACGTACCGTGCTGATTGACCCCACCACCCATGAAGTCACTTCTGTAAGTTATAGCGAGTTGCCGCGGGCAGGGGCCGTGCGGCTTTACGGCGCTGGCGCGCTTAATAAGGTGGTTCTGACCTTTGATGATGGCCCCCATCCTCAGCACACCCCTGCCGCTTTGGATATTTTGCGCGAAACCCAAACGCCCGGCGCATTTTTTGTTTTGGGCAACAGCGCGATCGCCGCCCCGGATTTAATAAAACGCATTCTTGCGGAAGGCCATGAGCTGGGCTCGCATACCTATTCACACCCAAATATGGGAGAGGTCTCCGCCTCCCGGGCCCGGGTTGAAGTCAACTCTACGCAGTTGTTAATCAACGGCATAACTGGCAAAAACATGCGGCTCTATCGCGAACCCTATATGCGCAGCGGCGGCCCTATCACATCCAAGGAAGTCGCATCTCTTCTTCCCCTTGAGGATGCGGGATACATCATTGCCGGGATGGACGTCGTGCCGCGCGACTGGATCACTCAAACCGCCGATGAGCTGGCAGATGAGATCATCAGGCAGGTAGAGCTCAATGCCGGGGGCGTCGTGCTGCTCCATGATGGGGGCGGGGATCAGAGCCAGACCGTTGCGGCTCTCCCGCGGGTGATCTCTGAATTGCGGCTCAAAGGCTACACCTTTACCACCCTTGCTGACCTTCTAGGGGTTTCACCAGACATGCTGATGCCAGATGGAGATCGCGTGACATCCACCTTCGGCAGCATGTCCTTTCTGGCCGTGGGCAACAGCTGGTCTCTTCTCCAGATTGCTTTCTGGACCGTGTTCGCAATCGGCATTTGCCGCTCAATCAGTCTTCTTTTCTGGGCGGCAAGGCGCCGGCGCCATGCACCGCCCCTTTCAAAGCACGAGCCCTCGGTCACAATCGTGATCCCTGCCTACAATGAGGCGCGCGTGATTGAAAAATGCATCCGCAAAGCCCTCTACTCTGAGTATGGAGATTTTGATATCATCGTGGTGGACGACGGATCGACCGATGACACCTACGAGAAAGCGATCAGCTTTGCGTATCACCCGCTGGTGACCGTCCTCAGACAGCCCAACCGCGGCAAGGCTGCGGCGCTCAATGCCGCACTTGATGAAGCACAAAGTGAAATCTTGATCTGCATTGATGCAGATTCCCAAATTGCTCCTGACGCCGTGAGCCTGCTGGCCGCGCACTTCAAAGACCCCAAAGTAGGGGCCGTGGCCGGTCGGGTGGTTGTGGGCAATCGAGACAACCTTCTCACCCGCCTCCAAGCGCTTGAATATATCACGGCCCAAGCTGTTGAGCGCCGGGCCAAAGAATATCTTAATGCCATCACCGTTGTACCCGGAGCGATTGGGGCGTGGCGCACGACAGCTCTAATGGAAGCGGGCATTTTCTCCACTGAAACGCTTACAGAAGACGCCGACATGACGATGGCGATGATACGGTCAGACTATCAGGTAATCTATGAAGATCGCGCGGTTGCAACAACCGAAACGCCAAGGTCTCTCAGTGCATTGATGACGCAGCGGCTGCGCTGGTCGCTCGGTATGATGCAAGCTGGCTGGAAACATCTCGGTGCGACGGTTGAGCGTCGCAACTTAGGTCTCGTAGCCTTACCGGATTTGGTGGTTTTTGGGTATTTGATGCCGCTTATCGCGCCCTTGGCAGACCTGTTTCTGGTGCTCCTGGTGATAGAGTTTTTTACAAACATTGGCGCGACGGATCAGGATTTCGCAAGCGTCATAACCAATCCTTTAATCATCGCCTATCTGGCCCTGCCGGCATTGGAAATCGCGAGTGCCGTCATCGCCTTTCGATTGGACCCTACAGAGGATCGGCGCTTGTTGCTTTTGCTTCCGGTGCAGCGGATCTTCTACCGTCAGGTCTTGTATGTTTCAGTCATCCGGGCGCTCTGGCGGGCAGTAACGGGATCTTTGACCAATTGGGGGCGGATGACGCGCGTGGGCTTTCACTTTGATCAAGCAAAGCTGACATGATCGAGCGCCGAACTTTTTTAAGGTGGGGCACCGCAGCACCGCTTTTGCTTGCGCATCCGTCCCTAGGTCGTGGCGCGGCCGCCACCCCTCAAAACACCCTCGTCATAATCGACAATGTGGATACCACCACCGATCCTGAGCGCATCGCGATTGTTCTGGATGCCTTTGCCCGCAAAGGGTTGCCTGTGAGTTGTCTGGTTGACCTAGCCCCCCTCAACGCAGGGCCCTTGGAGCCAGGCAGTGCGCTTTCGCAAGCTCTAAGAACACGGCTGCAAAGAACACCCGGTTTGCTTCAGATCGTGCCCATGGTGAAAAACCTTGCGGGCATGACCCCCTATTTCCAAGCGCGTGCGGTTCACGACACGCGCCGCGCTTTGCACGCCGCTGTGTGGGGCACCACGGAACACCCCCCCTATGCAGACGAAAGCCAAACCATCGCCTGCGATATGATGCCCACAACTGTGGCTCCCTCGGGCGTTCGGGCTTCTGGCATTCGTAATGTCTTGATGCGCCCTCAGGTGAGCCGTGAAGTCAGGCCTGAGGCTTGGGATGACGGTGTTGTCAGACTGGTCGGTGGTCAGCGCGTACAACTGCAGCCTGCGCGGAAAGCCTATAGTTTCCCCCAGCCCCGGGCGGTGGAACGCGTCCTCTACCTTTCTGCGCAAGACTTCTTGACCATCCCCCTAGCAGGGCTTGGGTCCGCAGCCTCTGCATTTGCTGCCCACGTTTTGGCCCAGACGGGCGACCACTGGGTCAGCCCCATCCTTGCTTCCGATCTCCAGTTTCGGGACGCCTATGCCTATAAAAGACATGTAGCGCTGCATTTTGTCGTGGGGCGGAATGCGACAGCAGAAGACCAAGCCGCCTTAGCTAATTTCCAGCGCGAACTGGAGGCTGAAGGACTGCCCTCAAGCTCTGGGCCCGACGCAGCCTCAGACGCCGCTTTGGGGTACTGGATTTCTTTGAAGGAGGGAAAACCTTCCTCTGGATCCTTGGATGCTGTCGCGCTCTTCGACAAAGGGCAGCATTTGTCCTCTCAGGCTCCCGCCGATGACGGCTATGGAATCGCAGCTGAACTTACCGAGAAAACCAAGGCAGGGCTAAACTCAAAGAACATCTTGGGCCTGCCGACAGTGCGCCTTCAAGATGTCGGATCAGCAAAGGAAACCTTGGAAAGGTCCCTTGGAACGACGGACTGTGTCCTCGCTGTTTCCACGGAGCTTTTGCAGAATCAATCCTACAGGCGTGTTTTCAAAAACGCTCTATACGCGATCGAGAATGACGGCATTTCCCGGATCGTATCACTGCCAGACTATGTAAAGCGCCTCGTTCCCACGGGTCCCTACATCACGCATTTTCGCAGAGCGCAGACCTATCAGGCGCAACTATCAAAAACGCCCGTTGATCCAAGTGCCGAAAACCGCACCCAATTGCTGGCGGATGCCAAGGTTGCCTGGTCGTATTTCGACCGATGGACCAATCCGAAAACAGGCCTTTGCCCCGCCACCGTGAACTTTGCTGCTGGCCACCAAAGGTTGCATGAAACCGTGACAATGTGGGATGTGGGCAGCCATATCTTTGCACTCATAGCGGCGGTAGACCTTGAACTCATCTCGCCCCAGAAGTTCCAAAGGGCGATCGGGCGTATTTTGCCCAACATTGCTGGCCGACGCTCCCAAGGGCGGCTGTTGCCCCAAGGATGGATTGCAACTGACAAGTTCAAATGGGGCAACCGAAACTTTGATGGCTGTGATGCCGGACGGCTGCTGGCGGCTTTGTACAACCTCGATCTGCACCCTTTGGTAAAAGATCGCGCGGCGCCCACCGTGGCAAGTTGGGACCTGAAAGACATCGTTCAGAATGGAGTCGTCTACTCCGTAGAGGACGGCATACTCGAAACGACCTTTAGGTCACATTGCGCACATTATGCCGCCTGGGCCTTTCGGACCTGGGGGATTGAAGTGAAATCACCCTACGAAGTGTTCCAAGGCAAAAGCAGCCCTGATGGTCAGATGGCCTTGCTGGAAGTCTGCGGGCGCATTGGGCCTCTTGGGGCGGAACCTCTGCTGATGGAAGCGCTAGAGTTCGGCATGTCTCCTGAATCAGCGTATCTCGCTGATGTCTTGTTGGCCGCTCAAATCGAAGAGCATGAGGAAACCGGAAGGCTCATCTGCGTCTCAGAAGGGCCTATCAACAACGCACCCTGGTTCTTGTACCAAGGGTTGCAATTTGATGCGCAGGGGCGCGCTTGGGCCACTGACACAGTGGCAGGCTTAGACGCTCATCGCACGAAGGCCTTCCGTGATGAGCATCTCTCGATCAGCTCAAAAGCGGCCTACTTGTGGTCCGCGTATAAGGACCATCCGTTTTGCGACAGGCTGCTCACCGTCGTAAGAGACAAGGCCAAGACCTCTAATGGCTTTGCATCCAGCATCAACCAAAGGACCGGAGAGCCAAGCAAAACCTATAGCGATATCAATACAAACGCAGTCATCCTTCAATCTATCGCGCATATGCTGAAAGAGGATGACTGACCCGCATATGTCGCAAAGCGCAGTCCGCTTGTGCAAAGCTCTCCACCAGTTTGAGCGACGCATTCCGTGCAGTGGAAGACTTGAGCACACGGTTTCGCTGTGTTGTTTAGCAGATTTCTACATGGTAGCGCTCAATGTTTTTGCTCAGATGCCGCCACTTTTCCGTCTGCATTGCGTATGTAATACTCACGCGCTTCATCTATAAACCCGTATAGCTCAACATATTTTATCAGTGCTTTCTCAAGCAGCTTTATCCGTTCAGGATCGCTCATAGTCCTTTGCCTTTCTGTTCGCGTCCGTTCTTTTATCGTTACTAGGAATGGCATGTTTGGATAGAGCGCGCATAGCTGCGAATGCAAAGAAGCCCTTCTTTTGGAAGGACCACCTCACCGGTCTGCTTCCGCCGGCGCGCGCGCTGGCTTCGAAGCTTTGCTCCCGGTCACTGAGGCGGCCCGTCTTGAGGATCTCAACACGCCGGTGAGGCAACAGCGGCCCGTACTGCAGAGGTTTGTGACCGTGGCCCACCACCTTCACATCGCGATTACCTTCAACCAGACGATGTCCGCTCTGTAGTGCAGATCGGGGGACAGCGGCGTTTCATCCGGTCAGACAGCGCCGGTCCCAGCAACACCCAAGACACCGAGACACTCTCCGTGACTGGTTTTGCGCGCGCTTTGCGCGTTGCACGGTCACTGTTCGCGAAAGGCGCGGATCATACTGTCAGTAACAGGCTTCATGAGATACTGGATAAAGGTACGATCTTGCGTGGTGATCATGATCTCGGCCGGCATGCCTGGCGTCGGGGTAAAACCCCGAACACGGTCGAGCTCTCTGGGCGGCACCGACACACGCGCGACATAGATTTCTTGGGGAACGTCATTTGCCCGATCCAAGATAGCGTCGGCCGAGACATAGTAGACCTGACCTTCCAAGATCGGTGTGGTGCGTTGGTTTAGCGCTGTTAGACGCACTGTTGCCTCTTGGCCTTTGCGTACGACATCAATCTCAGCCCGCGGGATCTGAACTTCGATGATCAGCGGCTCGCCGGTCGGGAGGATCTCTAATATTGCCTTCCCGCTTTCAATAACGCCCCCAGCCGTATGATAGTGCATGCGCACCACGGTGCCCGACACGGGTGCCACTATTTCAGCCCGGTGCAGAATACCTTGAGCCTTGCGCGTTTGCTCTCGAATACTTTCCAGCTCTGATTGCACCACCTGAAGCTCATCGAGAGCCGCCGCTTGCCGCTCATCAATGGTCTGTTCTATTTGAGATTCATAGCGCATGGAAAGCGCTTGAGTTTCCTTGATTTCAGATTCGAGCCGCCCGATTTGGCCTGTGGCTTCCGCCATAGCACGTCGCAATGTGTTGTACTCCGTGCGCCGGATGAGGCCTTTATTCAAAAGGATCTCTTTAGCTTCAGAATCCTCGATCAGGATCTCAAGCTGTATCTTCGTCGCATTGAGCTGTTGCTCGTAGCCCTGCGCGCGTTCTTTCAGGCCATTTATGCTCTGTTGAAGCAGATTGACGTCATTTTGCAGCTGACGTGTGGCCGCATCAAATACAATTTCCTGTCCGTCAAGCATCGAGGCGATGTTGAAATCGCTCCGGAGTTTCTCGAGATGCAGAGGGTAGGCTAGCACGTCCTTTTGACTGTATTCAGCAAGAATGCGCGCTTCCATCGCCTCAAGCCGCACCTGGCGCAAAAACAGCTCTCTTTCCGTAGCCAAGGCAGACGTTTCATCCAAAAGCAGAAGGGGTTGGCCTGCTTCGACATCTTGACCTTCCTCAACGAGGATCTCCTTAATGATGCCCCCCTCCAAGTGCTGCACGATCTTGTTGCTTCCGGTAGCAACAAAGCTGCCTTGGGAAATAACAGCGGCCGCCAAAGGCGCCTTGAAGGCCCAGAGCCCAAATCCTCCGAAGGCAAAGACAAGCAGGCTAATCCCAAAGATTACCTGTCGCGTAATGGAGCGTGGTACCTCATCATACCATGCGGGTGGCTCTGAATAGACTACCAATTCACCCATTGTTCGGTCCTCCCTGATGGGGTGCTGGGGGATTGCCGTTGTTGCTCCGCTGGGACAGTTGCTGGAGCACCTGCTGGCGCTCGCCGAAAAGTGCAATATTGCCGTCAGCCAAAAGCATGATCTTGTCGACCACACTCAGCAAAGACGGCTTTTGCGTAATGACCACCACCGTAATACCTGCCTCGCCGGCGCGATGAATGGCATTGGCCAGTGCGCGGTCACCAGCAGTGTCGAGGTTGGAGTTGGGCTCATCCAGCACCAGAAAGCGTGGGTTCCCGTAGAAGGCACGCGCAAGAGCAATGCGTTGCTTTTGGCCTCCAGAGAGCGGAGAACCATCTGCTGCGACCATCGTCTCATAGCCGTGGGGAAGGGAAGCGATCATGTCATGCACATCTGCCAAGACGGCGGCGCGGTGGATGTCCTCGTCGCGCGCATCAGACCGCATCCGCGCAATGTTGTTTTTGATGGTGCCGGGAAACAGCTGCACGTCTTGGGGAAGGTATCCGAGGTTCTCGCCGAGCTGGCGGGTATCCCAGTTGCGCAGATCCATAAGGTCGAGCCGCACATTCCCAGATGTCGGCAAGATTGATCCAACCAACATCTTGCCCAAAGTAGTCTTGCCTGCCCCGGAGTTACCGATCACCGCCAGCGAGTCCCCAGGCTGCAAAGAAAAGGTAAGGCCATTAAGGACGACTTGCTTTGTGCCTGTAGGCACATAGAGCAGGCGCTCCACATTCAACCGGCCTTCCGGCTGCGGCAGGCGTAACTTTTCAAACTTCTGAACGGCCGTCATCATCAGGTTCTCCACCCGCTGATATGCAGAGCGTGATTGGGAAAAACCGTTCCACCCTTCAATGGAGCCTTCGATCGGTGAGAGCGCGCGCCCCGCGATGATGGAGGCCGCAATGACCATGCCCCCGGTAATTTCACCTTGAATGGCAAGGAAAGCGCCCCAACCCAGCATTGCGATCTGAGTAAGCAAGCGAGCCCCGCGGGACACTGCAGCCCACATGATATTGCGGTCCTGAGCGATAACCTGAGACCGAAGAGAGGTAGCCGTATCACGTCCCCAGAGCGTGACAGCCTCAGGAACCATGGCAAGGGCGTTAATAATCTGGCTGTTGCGGGACATGGAATCGAGATGCATGTTGGCGCGCGCTTGAGCCATATTGGCTTCAGCAAAAGGTTTGGATGTCGCCTTTTGGTTGATCAACGCGATCACCATCAAGACCATGGCCGTTGCCACCACGATCATACCTAGATGTGGGTGCACAAGAAAAATTGCGGCGATGAACAAAGGGGCAAAAGGAACGTCGAGAAACGAGATCAGCGTGCCGGAAACAAGAAAGCTGCGCAGCAATTGGAGATCCCCAAGGGTCTGATACTGCCGCCCATTATCATGCAGCGACGAATGGGCCGCGGCACTCAATACCGGCCCACCGAGACGTACCGCAACCTCTACGGCTGTGCGCATTAAAATGAAGCGACGTACCGCATCAAAAATAGACTGCAAAATCACGGCACCGGCGATGACCACCGTGAGCATGATTAAAGTATCAATAGAGCGGCTGGTCAGCACGCGGTCAGATATCTGAAACAGATAAATGGGGATCGACAGGACCAAGACGTTGGTCGCGCAAGTCAAGATCATCACGAAGCCCATATTGCGCCGGACGATCTGTTTGCCTTTGCTTAGTTGTGCGGCAAATTGATCGGGTGCGCCACGCTTGTGAAAAGTGGGCTTGCCCCCATTTCCGCCGCCGCCACCACCACCCCCGGTCCCACGGGGCGGCTTATTGCCATCACCGGACTTTAAGATCGGGCCGGTATCCCCTTCGATTTGGATGCCACCAAGTGTGGTTTTGCTTGGCTCTGCATGTTTGGCTTTTGCTTCGGTTGGCTGTTCGGGGGCAGCCTTTGCCTCCGTACTCTGCGTCTCTTGCTGAGACGCCCTGGGATGACTTTGGCTATGGTTTTGCGCGGAGCTTTGGCCGGCGGCGTCTTTTACGGGCGGGGCGTTTCCAGAACTCTGCAAAGCGTCGGGGAGGGCCTCCACCTGTGGTGCAGGCGAAGGAACTTCTGTTTTTGTCTGCGCGCCCGTCTGTTCCGGCGTGTCTTGCGCGCCTGCATGCGTCCTTTTGGCAGGCTCCGGCAGGGGACCCGCACATCGCATCCAAGGTGTCAAAAGAAATGCATTTCTGAACTCTTGCCCTGCAGGAAGTGCAGCCGAATAGCGCGAACGACTATTTGTTTTTAAAGTTTTGGAAGAGAAGGGGAGGACTGGAAAAGGATTGCGGTAATTCATATGCGCTCTGCTCTATCAGGCCAGCATTGTTTGCATCAGATCGGAGGATGCCATGCTTTCCGGTGAGGTTGGGACGATGCCGGGATCGTCCGATGAATGAGAGGGGTTGGTGATCATACCATCGGCGAGAAATAGGACCGCTTCATTTGCCAACGCCGGCATGTAGACCCCAGTGGGGTTAGAAGTCGTATCAATAAATTCTGCCTGATAGAGCAAGGCGTCGCTGTAAACATCACCCTGCACGCGCACTTCGGAATCAGCACCATAGACGTTTATCGCGGCAGAGTTGATTTCGGCATTCGACCCTGTGTGGAGTTTTGCCAGCATGCCAGTCTTCGCCGTAAAGGCATCAAGGGCCAGATGAACCTGATCACTGTCGCCCATAATATTGGTCTGCTCGACCCAGTTGATGGTTTTGAAATCACCAGCAATATAAAGCACGGTCAGCAGGTCATCGCCGGCAAATACACCGTCGTGGGCGACATCACGGTCAATGGTCTGCGCACCATTTGCAAAAGCCTTGCCCGCGGCCGCGAAGTTTTCGGTCATCGCCCCGTAAGTATTGATGCCCACCGTGGAGATAGAGGCGCCATTAAACAGCAAGTTACCACTTACTGAGATCCCGAACGGGGTGGCGCCTGCAGCGGTGATGCTGTCATAATCCAACATCACGTTCATCTGACTGATCTGGTTGACCGTAATCAGATTGCCGCCGATCATGATGAGATCATAGCCGTATCCGATCTCCGCAAGACTGGCCAAGTTGACGATGAGGTTCTCGCCCAGACTGATGTAGGTATTGGCGCCAGAAATCTGCACGTCCGCGCGATCATTGTCTGTCATGAAGCTGTATTGCTGCACCCAGTTTACAGTCAGCACATCGCCTTCAATTCGCGTAATCGCCCAGTTCTTGGGCAATTCAGTGTAGATGTCATCGTTGTTTTCACCTGCATTTTCGGACGCACCTTCGGAGGTCTCGGCGCCAGCAAACTGGGAGGTGTAGGACATCATCGCGATGTTGAATGTGGCTGAAAGACTGTCCTGTATCACACCGTTAAAAGTGGCATGTTCCGCGAGCACATTGACCTGGCTGATCAAGTTCAACTCTACAACATCTCCCATGACAGATATAACGGGAGCATCGAGCCAAGAGACATTCATGACCACTTCATTGAGCATCATATTGCCGCCGGTCACCACTTGGTGGCCGTCGTCGAGGCCAAAGAATTCAGCTTCACCGGAGGGTGCATTTAAACCCTCAAACGGGTCTTTATCTTGAATCCGCTCGCCATCATCTGGCGCTTGCGTATTCACTTCTGGGGGCAGATCGAGATCGCTTGTGCGAACATTCGATGAGGTACCGCTATCTTCATCCTCGGCATCATCATCGGCCTGTAAAAGCTCAGGCATAACGTCTTCCAGCAAAGGCAGGGCGTCGACGGGCTCCCCCCCGACGAACATGCCGTAGGCCTCCGATCCATGCAGCACCACCACTTTTTCCCCAAGGCGAGACGTGTCGTCCGTCTGCGCCATAAGACCATGCAATGTTATAAAGGACGCAGCGTCGCTGCCATTGAAATCCAAGGTCGCTTCTACTGTTAAAACACCCAAGAACTGTGCAGCTTCCTGAAGACCAGCCAAAGCGGCAATGTATACCGACGGATCTTTGAACTCGGCATAGACACTGTTCATCCGAAGAAGATCATTATCTTCCATCCAAGCGCTTTGCACGCTCACCGTGACCACGCTTCCTGGGGGCTCAAGGACCAGTAAAGGGCGTGCTGCGGGGAAGAAGGAAGAGTACCCCTGTTCGATATAGAGCTCAGGAAAGGCGTTCATCTGCCCGGCAACATACGGATCTTGCAGATTGATCGGGTCCGCATTTGCCTGCCAGATCTTGAACGGGGTTTCATAAGAAGGTGGAGTGTATTTTAACTCAGGATCAAAGTCCTTGAGCGTGTAGCGCAAATCAAAATGGATAGGTGAAGCCTCAAGGTCATCCAGTTCAGAGTGAAGCTGTTGATACTTAAAGTCTTCATAAGCGTCGCGCAATCTTTCCGCTTCGACAGTGGTATGGAAGATACCAATCAGATGAGAAATAATTTCGGTGAATTTGTCTAACATCCTGCCAGTTCCATTTCTGCCATGTAAACAGTTGCGACACTGGGTTCCTTGCTAGCGTGGCAAGATGACGGAATGCGCAGCCACCATCTTGAGATTAAAAAACCGGGGCCCAGCGAACGCTGAGCCCCGGAACCGTTATTTAAACCTATGCCCCATCGCCATCGTCGCCGATGTAGCTGGAGCTGAAGCCGCCGCCGACAACGGTCATATCGACAGTGTTGCCAAGCACGTTGGCACCCTGAACGATCGACATGTTGAAGGCTGTGGTGTCGATCTGCGAGGCAGCCGAGGCGAAGGATTCACCGCTGACGAAACCGTCGTCACCGTTACCTGAACCCCATTGGCCTGCGTTGCCACCAGCACCACCAGCACCGCTGTACGCGTTACCGCCAGCACCACCGGTGCCGCCACCGGCTTGAACGCCACCGACGATTGCTTGACCACCGAAGGCATCACCAGTGTCGCCACCCCAGGAGTGGCCACCGTAGCCATCACCGCCGTCACCGGCTCCCGCAATGTTCATGCCGCCATTGCCTTGAGCATTGTTCAATGCCGCAGACCATGCGCCTGCGTCACCACCGTCACCACCGTTGGCATTCCCACCGGCACCGTTACCGGTACCTTCACCGTTGGCGAGGCCTATTGAACCGGCGTCGCCGCCGTCCCCGCTATGACCAACGCCTAGACCAATGCCGCCTCCGAATGCATCCGCATCCGAATCTCCAGTGCTACCGCCACCGGCAATGGGAATACCAAAGAGGCTTCCGGCGGAGCCGCCATCAGCATCGCTGGAATCTGCACCAGCGCCTCCTAGGCCGACGCCAACGCCAATGCCGCCTGCATCACCGGAGTCACCTCCGTCAGCATCGGAGCCAGCACCAGCCAATCCAAGACCGAGGCCCGCGCCAATCGAGGTTGCAGCATCGCCGTCGCCGCCGTCAGCGTCAGCGTCTGAATCTGCACCACCCAGTCCCAGTCCGAGACCAACAGCTGCAGCATCACCACCATCGGCACCCGCACCACCGGCTGCGGAAGACGCACCGCCGGCTCCGCCTTGACCACCACCGGCAGTCGCCGCGCCTCCGATACCGAGACCACCCAGGGCTCCAGCGCCGTTTGCTGCGCCACCTTGACCACTATTGCCACCAGCAGCCCCTGCATCAATACCGTCGGCAGAAGTTGCTGTGCCGCCGGCTGAGTCATTGTCTTGGTTGATCGTACCGCTGTTGCTAACGTTGCTCAAAGTGTCGTTGTCATTGAGGTTGTTAGACTGGGCATTGACCGTACCCGCGTCATTCCCCGCACCATTCAGGGCGTCATTGAGAATATCATCTAGGTCAAGATCATTGCCTGGATTGTAGTCAATATCTCCCTTGGCCATGATGAAATCATTCGCCGACGCATCTTTCAGGTCGATGTCAGCAAAGTCGTCATCGTTGGGCATATACCCTTCCATGTTCATGCCAACCTCGACCCCAACAGTTGTATTGCTGTTGTTGGTCATACCAGTGTTATTGGTTGTCGCGCTATTGTTACTGGTCGAGCTATTGTTATTGGTATTGCTGGTGTTGCTCGTGTCGCTGTCGTTCGTCATCTTGTTGTCGGAATGATTACCATTGTGGTTTCCGTTCAGACCGAGATTGGCGTTTAGGTTGCCATTCCCATTCCCATTGCCATTCCAGTTCTCAGATGTCTGATCCTGCGTTGAAGTTTGATCTTGTTCCTGATCGGAATGCTGGCCTTGACCTTGTGCTTGTAGCTCAAGTTGCGCCTGACCTTGACCCTGGAATTGATCCTGGTCCTGTTCTTGATCACCATTTCCGAAGTGAAAAATCGGTGTGCGAGATGATGGCATTGTATTTCTCCTATGGGGCACATGCCGGATCGCTGCTCATTTCAAAAGCGACCATAAGGCTGTGCGTTTCTGTTGGATTGAAGTTTGAAGCGCGCAAAACACCCAAACAGGGGTTGTTAGAGCGCAGTTTTCTTTTGAGTTTTATTGATAATAGCGCCTCCCTTATTTGCTTTGATTACAAAATGACGGGAACGAGAGAAGCTCCAGAAGAGGAACTCCAGACCTTCAGAACCGCCAACGCACTCCGGCTGCAGAGCACGCCATCACGACAAGGTGACAAGCCTGAATATCTCGAAAATTGGCAGAAAAACCTATCTGACCATTAGGGCTAGGTAGCGCCAAAGACACTTAACTTATTGAAATGTATAGAAAATTAAAAACTCGAAAGTCAAAATAGGAAGACCTGCGTTATTTTTTGATCTATAGGTCTACACCTTTCGATCTAAGAAAGTAAAAAAATACCACCTAAAGTTGAAAGAGCGAGCTCTTGATAATATTATGGCAAAAAATGGGCCGTTTGTGTTATTATCTAGTCATAAAGGCGTAGAATCTCTACCCGTTAAAAACATCTTTTGTTAACAAAACAAATAAAAATTGCTGACTTATCACAGCACGAAATATACGCGATGAGGCAGACAGGCATAGAACGTTGTAGCCAAAGTTAGGGACAATGCTATGCACAAATATGAACATTTTAGCTCTGATAAAGTCTCCTGTTTTTTTGTAGGAAACTCTCATGACTTCTCGGACACATTGCTTAAATTGGCTCAAACGAGCTTTGAAAATATAGCCTTTTGTCGTTTGCCTTCTGTCGAATCCCTTCTCGATTTAACAGTCTGTCGCCCCGATAGAGTTCGAAGCATCATTTTAAATCAGTCTATGGCTGTTGGCTTAAAAACTGCGCTTCCGGTCTTGCTTGAGCAATTTTCCAATGCCACCGTAGCTTTATCTTACCGACAGCCGAAGCTGGTCCGAGATATCCTGAACGATATGAGGGCAACCCAACCCCCACTCAACTTAGCTTTCCTGCCAATGAACCGAGACGTAGATCGTTGGCTGACCCTCCTGCAGCTTTTGATCTGCGGGGAAAACTACATTCCCTCAGAGCTTTACACCTCTGCAGACACCCAAATACCAGAAACGATAGAGATTTGCGCTAAGCCAAAATCTTTGCTCGACCCCGCTGTGCAAGCTTCCTTAAGCTTGCATGATCCCGCCCTTAAAGTTGCCAAAGACGAGCTAACAAACCGAGAGATGCAGGTACTGACCTGTGTCGCTGAAGGTAAGCAGAACAAGGTTATTGCCAATAGCCTGGGCCTCTCTGAGCATACTGTAAAGCTGCACATCCACCACGTAATATCTAAGCTTGGCGTTAATAACCGTACAGAAGCAGCCGTTTGGTTTTTGGAAAAATCCAGAACAGAGATGAGGTCAGTATGAATGAGAATGCTGGCCGGCATCTGCAGTTTGATGATTTTCTCCTGCTCGTAGGCAAGCTCAACTATACCTGGACCAACACCGAAAGCCTGTTAATCCATTTCATTGCTGGCTTATCAGAAGTGGACAAAGAGACGGCAACTGTCATCTTCTTGACCTTAAACACCACGCGCGCACGGATCGACCTTGTTGAACGTCTGGCAAAGCTCGACAGGGTCCCATCAGATCAAAGAACCGCGATTCTCGACATCACAGGCCGCATTTTGGGACAAGCCAAGCTACGCAACCGCTACAATCACTGCATCTATGCTTTTGATGCGGATGGCGACAATCCCCGCACCATTCTGATGCGGATCGCCGACCGCAAGGACACGCTGAAGATGGGGCAATCGCACCCCCTCAACGATGCTGCGGCCGAAGATATTGAAGCAGCCATCAAAGCGTTGGCCCTTATCAACCATGCGATCTGGAAAATTATTCAGCAGTTCGACTTCCCGCGCTGACCGGCTCAAAGCTTAAGCTTGGTCAGGCTAACCCTATTGTTAGCTTCACAGGTAAGATTTTGATTTTAAACTAGTATCACAGACACATAGTCGGCGCTGAATTGTCGCGAGCTACACATTCGTCCCAGCACAGTTGGGACGCAGCCTCGATCGACATCCTTCGTTTCGCAGCCCGAGCTAATAGTCTGATACTGGAGGAAATCCTATGAATTTGCACATACCCAAATTGCACTCAGATCGGGCCAGCACATCTAGAAATACCGATGCTCGCCGCCGCATTTTGGTTGCAGGCGGCGCTGGCTTTCTCGGGAGCCATTTGTGCCATACGCTTTTGCATGACGAACATATCGTCATTTGCATGGATAACTTTGAAACTGGCAGGATGTCCAATATTGGGATCTTGCTCAGTGATCCCAATTTCATCTTGATGCGGCATGACATCATCAATCCCCTACCAGACATTGGCCCTGTCGATGAAATCTACAATCTTGCCTGCGCAGCCTCACCACAAAAGTACCAAATCGATCCCATTCATACACTCAAGAGCAACATGTGGGGCGCCCTAAACCTTCTGGAACTTGCGGTTTCTTGTGATGCGAAAATTTTGCAATCGTCCACCTCAGAGGTCTACGGCGATCCCGAAACTTCCCCTCAATCGGAAGACTACAGGGGCTGTGTGAATACGATGGGCCCTCGGGCCTGTTACGATGAAGGCAAGCGCGCCGCCGAAACCCTGTTTTACGACTACTATAAGACAAAGGGGGCTCGGATACGGGTCGCACGGATCTTTAACACTTATGGCCCTGCGATGTGCCCGGCCGATGGGCGGGTCATCTCAAACTTCATGGTGCAAGCCCTGTCCGGCGCGCCCCTTACGATCTACGGAGATGGCCGCCAAACCCGGTCATTTTGCTATGCTACCGACATGATCGCAGGTCTTATGGCTTTGATGGCGGCACCAGACAGCGCGGTTGGCCCCTACAACCTCGGCAACCCAGAAGAATTCACCATAGGTGCCCTTGCCCATAGCATCCTTGAGATCCTCGGCCTTCCTCCCATCATACACTATTTGGACCTGCCACAAGACGATCCCAGACAACGTTGCCCCAACATTACAAAAGCCAACAGGGACCTGAACTGGATGCCGTGCATTTCTTTGGCTGAAGGGCTGCGCCACACAATGCCCTATTTTGAGACTGAGCTGCGACAGATGAAACCTGCGCTGATCGCGGAATGAGCGCCTCGACTGGCATATGCGTGACAGGCGGCGCAGGCTATATCGGCAGCCACGCTTGCTATGCTCTTGGCGTTGAGGGGCGCCCCCCATTGGTTGTCGACAACTTGGTAACCGGTCATCGCGCCGCCGTTCGATGGGGGCCGCTTGCCCATATAGATCTGCGCGATACGACACAGCTCACACACGCGCTATGGCAGCATAAAACCAGAACTGTTCTGCATTTTGCCGCTTCAGCCTATGTGGGGGACTCGATGCAGGACCCGATCAGCTACTACGACAACAACGTCTGCGGGATGATTTCTCTGCTTCAGGCCTGCTTAGCTGCCGGCGTGCGCCACTTCATCCTATCCAGCAGCTGTGCCACCTATGGCATCCCACAAACCATTCCTATTACGGAAACAACCTCGCAACGTCCGATCAGCCCCTATGGACAGAGCAAGTTGATCTGCGAAAACATACTGCGCGATGCCGCAGGGCAGGCGGGCATGGACTTTGCAATACTGCGGTATTTTAACGCTGCCGGAGCGGACCCAAGCGGCGCTCTGTGCGAGGAACACTCCCCCGAAACCCATCTTATACCGCGGGCCCTCGCTGCCACGTGCCCGCAGGGGGAACCGCTGGCTCTGTTCGGGACAGATTACGACACAGCCGACGGCACCTGTGTGCGCGATTACATCCATGTGAGCGATCTGGTGCGTGGGCATCTTATGGCATTGGCACATTTGGAAAAATTCGGCGGCAGCTTGGTGTTGAACCTTGGCAGTGGAAGAGGCGTGTCGAACATGCAGATTATTCAGGTGGTCGAGGAGGTGACAGGCGCCGAAGTAAAGGTGCGTAAAGCGCCTCGGCGCCAGGGGGATCCGCCCAGTTTGATCGCCGACATCAACCAAGCCCGGGAAATTCTAGGCTTTGAGCCAAACCACTCCGACATCCATACCATCATAGCGGATGCGGCGCGCAGTTTTGGCCTATTGAAGGTACAAAATGCAAAATCTGCCTGATCACAAGCCGAAGCTTTTCCGCCAGCCTCTCCTGAAAGGGAAGGTGAAAAGGCGCTATGTTCTGTTGGCCAGCCTATGGCTGCTCACCGTCGCCTTCTTTTGGCACTGGTGGTTGCAGTCAGAGCACGCCACCGCTTGGTACCTCTATGTCCCGGTCACGCTTTGTGTCGCTTGGGTCTTTTTTGTCCAAGCCTATTTTCTTAACCTTTTCTTGCGGTCACATCATACGACCGGCACACTTGCTGAGCTGGGTCCATGCCGGGTCGCCATGGTGGTTACGAAAGCGCCGGCAGAACCCTTTGAAGTCGTTAAGGCAACGCTTAAGGCCATGCTGGCCCAAACAGTGGCCCATGATACTTGGCTGGCTGACGAAGACCCTGACCGTGAGACCCTAGACTGGTGCCACGCGCATGATGTTCATGTCTCCACGCGCAAAGGGGTCGCAGCATATCACAACAAAAGCTGGCCCCGCCGGACGCGGTGTAAAGAAGGTAACCTCGCCTATTTTTACGACCACTACGGCTATGAGCACTATGACATCGTGTCCCAGCTTGACGCTGACCATGTGCCCGAGCCCGACTATTTGCACGAGATGCTTCGCCCCTTCGCAGATCCGGATGTCGGCTATGTCACAGCACCAAGCATCTGTTCGCGCAACGCGCCCAACAGTTGGGCCGCAAGGAGCCGGCTGCATACAGAAGCCGTCTTTCACGGCGTCGTACAGGCGGGATATGCAAACGGCTGGGCGCCCATGTGTATTGGCTCCCATTATGCCGTACGAACGAAGGCGCTGCATGCCGTCGGAGGGCTCGGACCTGAGCTGGCCGAAGACCATTCAACCTCCATGATCCTCAACGCGGGAGGGTGGAAAGGTATGCATGCAATCGATGCTATTGCTGAGGGAGAAGGCCCCCCCACGGTGGCAGATCTGATCGTGCAGGAGTTTCAGTGGTCGCGAAGCCTAATGACCATTCTGCTCCAGCATACGCCGCGCTATCTTGCCGGTCTGTCACCAGGCCGTAAGTTGCAGTTTGTTTTCTGCCAATTATGGTATCCACTGCTGGCCGGCTTCATGGCCCTGATGTTCATATTGCCCATCGCCGCACTCATTTTCGACGTGCGCTATGCTAACCTTACCTTCCCCGCATTTCTGCTTCATGTTTGGCCCTCCATCGCTGTCATGATCATCCTTGTCTTATGTATGCGGACAGATGGGTTCTTCCGACCCCATGATGCCAAGGTGCTGGGATGGGAAAAAATGCTCTTTGCACTGGTGCAGTGGCCATGGGTGATCTTGGGAAGCCTCATGGCAGTGCGAGATACGCTCACAGGAAACTTTGTCGACTTTCGCGTGACGCCAAAAGGCCAACGGGACGTGCAGATGCTGGGATGGAAGGTCCTATCCCCCTACCTAGTCTTGGCGCTTTTTTCCCTCTTCCCAGTGCTATGGGTGGAACGGGCAGAGCAAGCTGCTGGTTTTTACATCTTCGCTCTCGTTAACGCTACACTCTACATTACGGTCTTCGTAGTTATTGTTGTCAAACATCTGAGCGAAAACCAATTGGGCGCTGCAGTATGGAAACCACGAACCGTCGCGCAATTTGCTTGTGTGGGATTATCGGCAGCCTGCATTGTTATCGCAGCAGGAGAGCGGGGCCATGCAGGCCTAGTCGCGCTTACCGAAACACGCAGCACAGTCCGCATCTTCATACCTACCTATGTTGTGACAGGCGCAGGGCAGGGCGGTGAAAGCTCCCCTTATGTCATGGTCTATAACCCCCACTGGTGGTCGCAGTGGCTCAATGCAGCCCCCCTGAAAGGAGGCACAAAATGAAACCCCTTCATATGTTCACCCCCAAGCGGACATTTGCGCCTGGAGCCGTATCGCTTCTTTGCGCTCTTGCCTTGGGAACTACATTGTCCGCACAATCCGTCCCTCCGGGGGACCTCCCGTTTGGCGTCTATGACCCAAATGGCGACTTTTCGGATTTGAAGGGGGTGTCGATTGAACATCTGTTCCTTCCTTGGGAAGATGTGCTGCTGCCCAGTTTGTTCGAGGCAGAAACCTACGCAAAAGAACGCAACCGGACTCTGTTGGTCACAATTGAGCCTTGGACATGGTCGCGCGACGACCGCAACAGCCCGACAGTTCTGCGCGAAGGCATCCAAAATGGTACCTACGATGCCACCATGCAGAACGTCTGCTCTGCCTTAGGTCAGCTTGATATCCCGATGACAATCCGTTGGGCACAGGAAATGGAAGACCCCAGTGGTCAGTTCATTTGGTCTAATTGGCGCCCGGAAGACTATATTTCCGCGTTCCGCCGGATGAACGCCATTTGCCGCAACAATGCGCCAACCGCACGCTACATGTGGTCCCCGCTCGGATATGAAAACCTCGCAGACTATTATCCCGGTGACGATGTCGTGGATGTCGTAGGGCTCTCCGTGTTCAGCTTCGAGCCCTGGGAAGAGGCAATACTCGACCAAGCACAGACCTTTGAGGGAATCTTCGGTCCTCGGTATGAGCGTGCTGTGACCTTTAACAAACCTATCGTGGTCGCAGAGCTTGGATTTTCGGGTGATGCTGAGCATGTCGCCCAGTGGAACGCCGATATCCGAACGATGAGTGCCTCTTATCCCGAACTCGAAGCGGTGGTCTATTTTGCGCAAAAGGAAGTTTATCCATGGCCAGACGGCTTTGGATATCCGAACTGGCGGCAAACCGCCCATGTTCTGCCTGATGCTCGCTAAGTGATTCAGGAAACACCCTTCTTATAGAGACTTGGTGGCATTTTCCGTGAAAGCCTAAGCCACCTGAAAGCTCATCTGGCACCCGTAAAATGGCCCACCTCAAGTATTTGAGGGATGGACTAGACGCACGGGTGCCTTGACCGTAAACGCCGTATTCGCATAGTTGCTCCACTGTCATCGAGGCAAGCCAACATCAGAAAGGCTTGCCCGAGTTTGAGGAGAGCAGTTGTGAACAAGAACCTGGCACGCCGGTCCCGGCGCGGTATTTTTGCATTTTCAGCGATGTTAACGGTCATCTTCGGCTTTGGTTTTGCCGAGCAGACAATGGCGCAGACAACCAAAACTGCGTCCGCTGGATCCGGTACGGGTGGCTATATTTGCACCCCTGCAGGTTTCGGTCAAAAATCGAAATGCTATCGCCGCTAGACGCTCCTGGATCAGGATACGCGGCTGATTAAACAAGGGCGCTGACCCTCATTTCTGAGGAGCGCTTAAGCTTTTTAGACTCTCCGCGTTTCTTCGCCGCAGTTGGCGGATTTTCCAATTGGCAAAGCCCTTGGGCAAGCCTGCGATGGCCTGTTCTACCAACCGGTAATGCCCCTTGGCGCTCGCACGCTCCATGAGACGGAACACATAAACGGGTGTGCTCATCCTCACACGCATCAGCTCATGGAACCGTTTATGGGTCATCGTTGCAGTCAATGTTTCTTTGGCTACAGGTCCCAAAATGCCTAACCGCCTTAGGGTCGGAGGGACCTTATGTGTCAGACCTGGCCAAGTCAGCTGAGAGACCTGCGGCCCAGTGAGGCGCTGCGCATGCATGAGATCCTCAGGTATGGTGGGATCATAAATCAAATAGGCTTTGCCTGCAGCTTTTATCCCCTGTGCTGCATCGCGCCACTCAGTTGAGTTCCAATCATAATTACGGCGCGCAAAACGATAGCGCTTTTCAAATGGCGCATCCTCAGCAGAAAGCGATGACTGGGGAGCGAATGCGACGACAGTACATCCTGGAGCGAGAGGAGCAAATAAGCAGGCTGCATATCCCCCCATGGAAGCTCCGTACATGGAAACTGCAGGGTAGCTTTCAAATAAACCCTGCGCACGTAACTCTGAGAGGTAGTTGGTGAGTTCTGTTGAACGGAACCAATCATTTTTCTTGGTCATCACCCCAAGCGACCCCCATCCATTCTTCTGGGCGATGTCCTGCCCCCAAGGCTTTCGAGGATGCTTTGATTTTAAGGAGGCCAGATTGTCAAAACTAACAAGAAGCCGCCGCTTTCCTGGGGTATAGGAGATAACGTGATGCTCAGTCTCGTGATAAAAACCACCTCCTTCGTTGACCTCTCGCTCGATCCTTTCAAAGTTCAAATTGTTTGGAATTACCGATTTGTCAGGGCGGGACTTCGACATGGTTCGCAAAAATTCCTTGTATCTAGTATGGGTCTCAGCCCCTCTAGGCCACACTCTGCGCGCGCCTCGCTGGTCTGTGCTCCAGCCTAAAAGCTGTTTTTTTGATAGGCTCTTTTAGACATTCGCGAATGTTCGCGCGCTGCTTTACTTATTTGACCTGACGCACCGGCCAGAAGGCTTTCGGTCATGCGTGAATGTATGAGGGCACCTAAAAACCATAGACACAAACCAAGTGGGAAGTTTCATCGAGTCTTGATCACCAGAAACTACAAGACGCGGGCCTGAGAAGGAAGCCCGCGCCATCTTTATTACTCGATTACTCGACGTGTGATCGGAGAGCAAACGAAAGAGTAATCAATGACCGAGTTTACGGATCAATTTTATTTCCAGAGGTATTTACGTTGGCCAAATTCTCAACCACGACATCTGCGAAAGTCGTTACCATTGCGGTATAAAAATCAGTTTCTGTAGGCAGCATGTTGATAAACCCTTCCGGAGGAATTGTATCTCCGGCGTAGGCCGATATTTTCACAGGAAAGCTCAATCCTGCATTTTCCCCCGACGGGCTAGTGATATCAACAACACCCTCTAGCTCATTGAATTCTCTGCTTTCGGGTAGCATAGTAGAACCATTCAGAGAAATCTTGCGAATGTCGATCCTAATTTCTGGATCAGCGCTATCGCTACTTAAAGGCACACGCTGAGCCAATTCTTCGCGCAGATCTTCCTCAATGTCGGGATAAAAATCCAACGCGTTGCTATCGGAGGCTGCATCAACAGATGCTTCAACATCGATCTTAGAAATACGAAGATCCTCTGAGGCATATGCCACCGCACTCAGTGCGAGAGTGCTAACGCTAGCTGCAAAGACAATCTTCTTAAGCTGGACAAACATGTTGTACTCCTCAGTCAGTATACTGCAGCAAGCCATTCTTGCGGCAATAGGTACTACTCTGAGAACCCCCTGACCCGTATGTAGTTCCCCTCAAGTGGCCCAAGACCTTCGTCCGTAGTCTGTTTATCTTGCCGAAGCTGTAGTTAACGAGAAGAGTTTTAGGTCAAATTCACCCAAAAGACGCCTTATCCCCGTCACCTATTTTTCTACCTCTAAGAAACCTATCGGACGTCGGTCTCTAGGCGCTGTCGGTGGGTAACCCAAAATGCTATCGGCTTGGCCGCGTTGTCGTGGCGGTGCCGCCCTTCGAACGGAAGGCAGCGAGCCAATCAATCCCAACCGGTCCGGCAATGGTATACTCGCCCGAGAGTCGCAAGCCGCCCTCCAGCAATTCTCGCGCCAACATCCTGTCAGGATTTTCCGGGAAACTGGCTATTGCAGCCTGATGAGCTGAGAGCATCAGTGGTTAATCTCCCAGACTATTGAGAAAACCGCAATTGAGGTAGTTTGAAAGGTCGAACTATCGAACCAGAGCGCAGTCATACTTTAGGAGCGGTCAAATTTCTAGACGGTCAAAATTGGTTTGCGCTCGTGCCAAACGGAGGCTTGTCATCAGGTGTTCAGCTCTCTCGTAATAATGGTTGTTTGTCCTCATCCAGGTTCGCCTAGATAGAGATCAAGCGAGGATCGGGGGAAGCGAACCATTCCACCATCAGAGGTACGCTGTCGGGTGAACCCGTGTCGATTGTAAAAAGCTTCTAGGTCGTCCATCCGCAGGCCTTCGTTGCCGAACGGCTCGTGGACAAGCTCGACGCTCAGGTCCACAGCATCCGAAGCTTTTACAAGTGCCCGCAGGATGGTGTGTGCTATTCCCTTCTCTCGATGGTGTGGCGCCACCCAAATACCGCCGAGAAAGAACCGTCTGTTTCTGAACGAATGCTCGATATAGGCGACATTGTCTTGCGCATTGCGGTAATAGGTGCGGTCTTCGGTATGGCCGGTCTCTCCTTGAAGGCCTGGAACCTGGTTTATCCGTGCGAGAACATCTGCATATTTCTTCCGTGCCCCAACTTGCGATTTATCCTGGGATGATCTGATATCGGCTGTGAGCACCGGGTGTCTGGTTTCACAATAGTCCTGCAAGCCGTGCTGCAGCGCCACTGAGACGAACGCGCGCAACTCGTGGTTCAGTCGTTCGTTTTCAGCTTGAAGGAATTCTGCTGCCTCCAATGTCATAGGCTCGGTGGGGCAACTGCTGCTCTGCTTTCCAATCATACTCGGAATTCCAATAGCGGTTCACATAGTGACGGACATGCTCGTCCGAATTCGTTTTTCGTTCAAGGGCCTTGATCGATGGGCCAACCCCGGTGTGAGCATAAACTACTGTTTTCTAACAAGAGTCGCACTTGAGGGTAGCGCGCGCCGCTGTGAACTCACGTTGAAGCGCAATTTCTGTTTGATCAGTTTATCAGGGTGACGTCACCCTTTCCATCAGGTTCAATCGGAAGACTTCAGCGGGCGTTTGATACCCCAGACACTTGCGCGGCGTATTGTTGAGACGGTCGCAGATCGACCTTAAATATCGATCTGTGAACACCGTGGGATCAGCCTTTCGCGGAAGGTAGCGGCGTAGACGGTTGTTGGTGTTTTCGACCGTACCCTTCTGCCAAGGCGATTTGGGGTCGCAGAACCAAGCGTCGACACCAAGCCCAGCTTTCAAATGCCGCCAGGCAGTGAACTCTGTGCCGCGATCAAATGTGATGCTGCGACGGGCTTCAGCGGGCAGGGGAGATAAGCTATCAATCAGGCCTTCCATTACCGGCTTTGACTGACGATCTGGGTTCTTTAAAACGACAGCGAACCGGCTCACGCGTTCGACCAACGAAGTCACATTCGCTTTCCCAAACTCCTTGCGGAACATCACCAGATCGCACTCCCAATGCCCGAACTGGCTACGTTCGGCTATCGCTTCGGGACGATGGGCTATGGCAAATTCATCAAGAAATCTGCGCCCATGATGCCTGCGGGTTCCGCGTGGCCTGCGGCGTCGGCGATGCTCTGGTAAATGGCGATAGAACTTCTCAGAACGGCCATCTTTGGAGTAAGCATAACGATAGATCGTCTCATGGCTGACGCGCATGGGATGGCACTCTTGCCGCATGCGTCCCGCGATCTGCTCAGGCGACCAACCCGCATCAAGTCCGTCGCGGACTGCCGCCATGATGTCAGGATATCGAATCAACTTACGATGCACCGCGCGGCGTTGTTCGTATCTGTCCTGCGCGTTCACTGCGTGGTAGCCGTTCAGCTGTGGCAGTTCTTCGTCATGATAGAAGTTCCGCCTGATCTCGCGGTAGATTGTTGAGGGCGCGCGACGCAAATTGTCGGCGATCTCTTTGATTGGTATCTTCGCATCAAGCCATTTGGCCAGCTTGCGGCGTTCTTCGAGGTTCAGGTGAGGGTAGCAGCGTCCCATTGATCAACTCCATGCAAGGTTCTGTTTTGATACAGAATTCGCACTTCATTTGTGAATCCACCCGCTACAAAGAGGTTTAGCCGATAATCAGTCTTATGGTATATTAACTATCGCCACAAAGCCGCACAACAAACCCCAACGAGCCCACAACACCGCCATATCCGCCATCCCCGCGCGGGGATCAGCGCCCGAAACGCCGCCCCTGCGCAGACCAAAGGCCCGCTTCATTGCGCCTCGATCTCCGCTCAATAACCCAACCAGGTCAGCGAACGCCGACCCAGGCACCGCCATCAATTCCCGAACCCTGACAAGGCACCTTCAAGACCAACCGTGCGCGTAAAATCCATAGAAGTCTCGACTATGCTACATCAGGAAGCATATAGGAGCCCACCGCTGTGCTAAGCACGAATGCGGTATTAAATATGATGTTAATTGTTACGCTGAGAAAGTCTTTCGTATGGTCCTAAGACCCCTATGTTTTGCATGTTTCACATCTCTCGGGAGCACCCACGCGGTGGCCGCCGACGAATGGGTATTCGGCCTTGGCGGCGCAGACCTGCTGGACAATGTCCGCAAAGAAGCCGTGGCCGTATTGCTCGAGTATCACTCCGACCCGTTTCATACGCAAAACTGGAGCCAGTTTTCTTGGATGGCAACTGCCAAGCTCGATACAACCGACAATCATTTTATCGGCTTTGGGGTGCACGCACTTGCACCATTAAACAACAAAAAAGCCTTCTTGGAAGCCAGCTTTGCGGTCGGCGGATACCACCAAGGGACGTTCCTTGGCAAAAAAGCTGACCCTGTCCTCTTTCGGTCCAGCCTCGGAGGTGGCGTCACGCTCAAGAACGGCAACCGCATTTCCTTAACAATAGATCACCTTCTCGATAGCGATCTGAAAAATGAGCGCCCCGGCAAAGAATCTATCATGCTCCGTTATGCGCGGAGCTTCTAAAGGACGCGAGAGTGCCCCAACAGGACGGTCGAGATCTATCTGGAACGATGCGATGTCATTCAGGGCAGATTGAGCCGATCGCCCCAACGTATTCATGCATATCCTGTTGATCCGCTGGTCGAGAGCTTCATCCGGTGTTTTGCGCCCCAGAGTTTGACGTCGTCGCGCCTTCAAGGCGCGGGCAACAGCGGTCAGCGCGCCAACGCCGTGTTGGTCAATAAGGTTCGTGAATCATGACGGCAAACAAGCATTTAATGGGTCCTGAACCTAGAACAACCAACAATGACCTCAAGCCGCGCAAATCAATCACCCATCCTCATGCTCAGGCACTTTTGTAAGCATCGTGCCATCGCGCTGGTGCTGGATGATATTGTCCACAGCAAGTTGCCCCATCGCCAAACGCGTCTCTACGGTCGCGCTGCCGACATGGGGCAGCAATACTGTGTTCGACAGGTTTTTCAATGCCTGTGGAATGGCAGGCTCAGTCTCAAAAACATCCAAACCGGCCCAACCCAGCTTACCCGTCTCCAGGGCCTCGATAAGGGCCGCTTCATCCACAACTGAACCGCGACTGACGTTCACCAAGGTGCCTTGAGGGCCCAAAGCCGCGAGGACATCGGTATTCACGATGCCTTTGGTTCCTGCGCCACCGGGGGTTACACATATCAGGACATCACAATCCGCAGCCATTTCCACCACATCACGATAATAGGTGTAGGCAACGTCTTTTTCGTTGCGTGAGTGATAGACGATAGTTGGGCTCCACGGGGCGAGCTTATCAGCGATCGCCTGGCCGATCCGTCCTAATCCTAGGATACCGATGGTCTGATTGTCAGGAGAACGCGTCAGTGGCGCTGCACCCAAAGTCTCCCAATCTCCCGAACGTGCCCATGCATCATCGCGCAAGGCCTCTCGGTAACACATCAACATCAGCATGACGGCGGTTGTCGCCACGTCTGAATTCAGGACATTAGGTGTGTGCGATACCATAACGCCTTGCGCGATCGCAGCTTCGATGTCGATGGAGTCGTATCCCACGCCATAATTGCCGATCGCCTTGAGATTAGGCAACGTCTCCATCGTTGCACGTGGAATACCGACGCTACCACTGGTGAGAACGTGCGTGATCTTTTCCGCTGGATAGTCATCAGCCTTATGAATGGTAAATACCTGCGCAAGCTGTTCGCGGATATCGTCTGTAACGTTCGTGAGCAGGAGAAGATCAGACATAATGTTCCTTACGGTTTTGGGACTTAACTATCGCCATTCAAATGCAGCCCACTGTCGAGCGACAACACAGAGCCGGTCATCAGCCGCGCACCGGTAGACAGCCAGAACACATCTGCGGCTACATCTTCAGGCTGGCCAACCATCCGCAAAGGTGCCCGCGCCTCTTGCAACTCGACCCGCGCGTCAAACACCTGCTTGTCCATGCGTTCAACAAATCCGCCAGCAATCAACGCCGGGCAAACGGCATTTACCCTGACCTTAGGCGCCAACACCCGTGCCAAGGACATGGTCAACGTGTTGGTTGCCCCTTTTGATGCTGCATAGGCAATCGAGGATCCGGTGCCCCAAATCGCACCGTAGGACGAGACGATGACCACGCTACCCCCCTCCCCCGCTTTAAGCGCTTCCGCACAGGCCCGCACGATCTGAAATGGACCCGCTGTATTCACCGCTGTGGTCTTCATGAAGTCATCCATCGTCAGCGCATCAAGGTCACCATGCGGAACCAATCGTGTCGTCCCAGCCGAGGAGACGAGGGCGTCGATCCGGCCAAAGGTCTTTGTGGCAAGTGCAGCCAGTTCTCTGCAATCATCGTCTTTGGTAACGTCCGATTGCAACGAGATTGCTTGAACGTTTCCTTCTTTGGCCTCTTCGGCCAAGGCATCAGCGGCGGCTTTCTCACTGTCGAGAAGGTAGCTGAGGACAACGTTCCAACCTTGCTGCATGAAGTACTGAGAGCAGGCGCGCCCAATCCCCGAAGCGCCCCCCGTGATCACAACTGTTTTCGTCATTTTGGCTCTCCTTCGTCGGAATGGACAATCGCGTCTTCATAGAGACAGACTAACGCAGAGAGATCGGCCTCTAGCGACACGGAAAGATGTTCGCCTGCCCGGTCATATACGGCACGCGCTGCGTCGGTCAGCGGTACGTCGGCGCCTATTTCTGCCGCCAATGCTTGTGCGAGCCCCACATCCTTGCGCATCAACTCGATTGCGCCCAGCCGAGGCGTAAAAGTTCGAGTTGCCATGCGAGGGCCGAAAATACGCAAAGGAGCAGAATCCGCGAAACCATCTGCGAGCGCCGGAGCAAGAGCAGTAACGTCTACGCCTGCCTTACGCGCGAAGGCTGTCGTTTCAGCGATGGCGATGACATTTGCGGCGACGATCATTTGGTTGCAGATCTTTGTTACCTGCCCGCTACCCGACGCGCCCATATGTGTCACCCTCGCCGAAACTGCGTCCAATAGAGACCCAAGTGTGTTGATACCTGCTGCCGTTCCGCCAGCGAAAACGATCAACTCGCCCTTTTGCGCGGCCTCGACACCGCCGCTCACCGGGGCGTCGACCCACGCGACACCCAACTTGGCTGCGCGCTCGGCAAAGGTCCGCGATGCATCTGCCGCGCCGGTTGAGAAGTCGGCAATCGCACGCGCTTTGATTGTAGGTGCTGAAAACAGACCATCGGCCCCAAAGGCGATGGTTTCCACAACGTCATGGGAAGAAACGCAAATCCCGATAATATCCGCTTTCTCCATAACCTCAGCGGGCGACGCAGCGCCGATTGCGCCTTTCGCGGCTAATGTAGCCAACGGCGTTGGAGATCTATTCCAAGCGACGACATTGTGACCTGCTGCCAAAAGGCACTGGGCCATCGGCAGCCCCATGTCACCCAACCCTACAAAGCCGATCTTCATCCAATCGGATCCTTCTCCCACACGACATTGCCACTATGGGTGACTGCTCCTTTATCGGCAGGCCCAACCGTGGCTGCGTATTTCTCAAGCAATCCGCCTTTTGCAATTGTTGGACGCTCAACGCGCTCCTTTCGGCGTTGGGCAAGGGTTTCATCATCCACCTGCATGGCAAGGGTACAAACCCCCGCGTTCGCGTCGATGTCGATGATGTCTCCGTCTTTTAGCAGCCCCACGGGGCCATCGCTTGCCGCCTCTGGGCAGACATAGCCGATGCACATCCCGCGCGTCGCTCCCGAGAAGCGACCATCAGTGATCAATGCGACTTTTTCACCGTTGCCCTGCCCATAAATCAACGCGGTAATGCCCAGCATCTCGCGCATGCCCGGCCCACCGCGCGGCCCTTCGTTGCGGATCACGATCACGTCGCCTTCGGCGTAATCCAGCGTTCGGATCGCTTTCAAACAGTCTTCTTCGCACTCGAATACCCGCGCCGGGCCGCTGTGGACGAGCTTTTTCAGGCCAGCGACTTTCAGCAATGCACCATCTGGTGCCAGATTACCCTTGAGCACAACAACCCCGCCAGTCGGCGCAATGGCTTTTACGGTGGGGCGAACAACTTCGCCATCAGGCTCCGGCGTTTCGCAAAGCTCTTCGGCGATGGTCTTGCCTGTGATCGACAGGCAGTCACCATGCAAAAACCCGCCATCCAACAGGGACTTAAAGATCGCAGGCGCGCCACCGGCATAGAATACGTCCCGCGCCAGAAAGCGACCGCCCGGCTTGAGGTCCGCGATCAGCGGCGTGCGGGCGAATACCTCGGCAACATCATCAAGGTGAAACGCAATGCCCGCCTCATGCGCGATCGCAGGGATATGCAGCGCGGCGTTGGTTGACCCGCCTGTCGCCGCAACCACGGCGCAGGCGTTCTCGAGCGATTTGCGGGTGACCAGATCACGCGGCAGAGGCGCGTCGCCCTTCACGGCCTGCATCAACACTTTACCCGCACGGCGGGCCAGTGGCGCACGCGCGGCATAGACCGCAGGGACCATAGATGAGCCCATCAGTGCAAAGCCCAATATCTCTGAAACCATACCCATCGTATTCGCGGTAAACTGCCCCGCGCATGCGCCTGAGGTGGGCAGACAACTGCGGGTCATCTGATCCAGTTCTTCTTCGGTCGCCTCGCCTGCCAGAACTTTGCCAATCGTCTCATAGGTATCGACGATATTGACATCTTTGCCGCCTATTTGACCGGGCAGTGACGACCCGCCATACAAAAACAACGAAGGCACGTTGCAGCGCGTCATTCCCATCATCAGGCCTGGCATGTTCTTATCACAGCCGCCAATGCCAAAAATGCCATCCCACTGGTGACCGCGCACCGTTGCCTCAACACTGTCGGCGATCAGATCGCGCGAGATGAGCGAGAACCGCATTCCGGAATGCGCTACGCTAAGGCCATCCGACACCGAAACCACCGGACATTCATGCGGCGTGCCCCCCGCTGCGAACACACCGGTCTTCGCGTGCTGTGCCTGATCGCGCAAACTGGTGTTGCACGGGCTCATATCGCCACCGGTATGGATCACCGCTACATGCGGATTCGAGATATCCTCATCGTCCAAACCAAGCGCATAGAGAAAGCTGCGTGTGGTGCTGCGGATGATGCCATCACGGATGGTTTCTGAGCGAAAGCGCGGCGTTTTCATGAACGTTGTCCTAGGAAATTAGAGTGTTTGGAAGAGATGGCGGAGCGATCAACTCGTCAAAAGCGCAGGCAGCCATGTGGCCAAATCGCTCCACCAAAGGACCACAGCCAAAATGATGATCTGGATGACGACAAAGGGAATGATGCCGCGATAGATATCTCCGGTGGTCACCTCTTTGGGGGCGACAGCGCGCAGATAGAACAGTGCAAATCCGAACGGCGGTGTCAGGAACGATGTCTGCAAGTTCAGCCCCATTACGACGGCAATCCAGACCGGATGAAACAGAACCGACCCATCGGCCCCACTGAAGGAGAAAAGCACTGGTGCCATAATCGGGGTGACGACGAAAACGATCTCTAGGAAGTCGAGGAAGAACCCCAACAGGAACATGATCAACAGCATGCTGCCCAATGCAATCCACGGCCCTCCGGGGAGGCCTGTGAAGAACTCATTAACCGTTTCCTCACCGCCCAGACCGCGGAACGCGAGGTTGAAGACCTGCGCGCCGATATAGATGGCAAAAACCATGACCGACATATGCAACGAGGCGCGCAGAATAGACGTGAGGACAGATGGCTCATCCGCTGCCTTCGACAGCCAGATCCGCCAAAGGCTTACAGCACTGCCCCAAGTGAAGGCAATCAAGCCAAGAGAGACAATAGCGATGTTGATCTTATCGCCTGAGGTAATTGTAGATTTTGCGACGCGCAGATCAAAGTTCAACACAAAGTAGACAACGATGATCGCGCCGAGCACGGCCACCAACTGCGGCAGCGAAGATCGATCCGACAGGCGTTGCCCCGCCAGCAGGATCGCACCAATTGATCCGATTGAGGCAGCCTCGGTCGGGGTGGCGACACCGAAAAGGATGGAGCCCAACACAGCAACGATCAGCAAAAGCGGCGGGGCAAGCAACAGCAAGACAGGACCAAGCGATACCTTTTCCCCCTCGGCCACCACACTTGGCGCGCGGTGCGGAGCGAAAAGAGCCATGCAAAGGATATAGAGCACATAAGCACCGACAAGGATCAGCCCGGGCAAAAGGGCACCCGCAAAGATATCGCCGACCGAAACCGGATCAGGTGCCCAATCCCCGACATTGCGGCGCGCGGTGATATAGGAGTTCGACAGCACATCGCCGAGAATGATCAAAACCAGCGATGGGGGAATGATCTGCCCCAGCGTGCCAGATGCAGCGATAATGCCTGTTGATAGGCGTTTGTCGTAATTGGCTTTCAGCATGGTGGGCAGTGAAATCAGGCCCATCGTGACGACGGTCGCGCCCACGATACCGGTGGAGGCCGCCAGCAACATCCCGACAATGGCGACAGAGATACCAAGGCCACCGGGCAAGCGGCCAAAGATTTTGGCCATTGAGCTCAGCAAATCTGCGGCGACGCCGCTACGCTCCAATGTCACGCCCATGAACACAAACAGCGGAACCGCAACGAGGACTTCGTTTGTTTCATCCATCAGCCCGAAGATGCGGCCGAACAGGGCCCGAAGGAAGGAAAGGTCGCCCCCTGCAAAAAAGCCAACCTGAAAAACAGCGCCCAGCACTGAAAAGAGCAAACCAACACCGGCTAGCGTAAAGGCGACTGGAAAACCACGAAGGAGCAAGACAATCGCCACCGGGAACATCAACAGGTCAAGATGTGCTATTAATCCGCTCACAGTTCATCACTCACTTCATAAATCGGGTCACTTGAGCGCCCTGTCAGACGCAAGAATGCTTTGATCATCGTCGAGAGGGCTTGCGCGGAAACGAGCACGCAGAAAACGAGCGATAACGCCTTGAGGACATAGCGGAACGGAATGCCATTGGGTTCGAGCGACCCTTCTTTGACCGCCCAAGCGCCAACAACATTCGGGAGCGCAGACCAGCCAATCACCAAGCAAAGCGGCAACACGAACAACAGGCTGCCGAAAAATTCGGTTATATCCTGCACACGTGGGCTGGCTTTGTCATACAGAATATCAACGCGGACGTTCTTGTTCCAAAGCATCGCATATGCGGTGCCCAGCAGAATGGTCATACCATGCAGGTAGACCACCCCCTCCTGAAACCACACTGCGGGAATGCCAAACAGCGTCGACGTCGAGAAAACGTAGCGGGCGATGACGACGGCAAACTGCAAGATCACCATCAACAAAATGCCCCAGCAAATCACGCGCCCGGTAAGGTCGTTCACCGCATCAATCGCGGCGGCAATCTGTTTCATGAGGTTGTCCTTTTCGCCACGAAGGCGGGCCACAATTGCGCCCCGCCGATGCGTTTCTGAAGATTAGATGCCCCAGGCGCGGGCACGGTCAGAGTACATCTGGCCTTCCAGCAGCTTGCCGCAGAACACAGCCTGCTTGAGGTACTCGACATATGGCGCGTGAATCTTTTCGGACATCTCATCACCATCTGGGTAGGCTTCCATCACCTCGACCGAAGCCTTGCCCAATGCGTCAACGACGTCAGCGGGGAATACCGAAGGAGTTACCCCTTCTGCTATTAACTGCTGCAGGGCGACGACGTTGTTATAGGCAAAGGCCGAAGTCGTCTCATCCGCGACAGCAGAAATGACCGATTCAACAATGACCTTCTGCGCAGGTGTAAATTCTTCCCAAACGTCCTGACGAACGATGCATTCCAGACCCGCGCCCGTTTCGTGGGGGGCCGGCATATAATAATGTGGGGCAACCTTGGCCAATCCAAGAGCCTTGTCGTTCCAAGGCCCAACAAACTCCGCCGCGTCGACGACGCCGGATTGCAAAGCAGGAAAGATTTCCCCTGCGGGCAAGTTGACCGAGGAAACCCCGATTTTTTGCATGATCGCACCTCCCAATCCGGCGATGCGCATCTTCAAACCTTGCATATCATCAAGCGAAGTGATCGGCTTTTTAAACCACCCACCGGCCTGGGCCATAGAGCTGCCCGCCCAGAATGGCTTGAGGTTAAATGGCGCATAAGCCTCATCCCACAGCTCCTGCCCCCCGCCATAGCGGATCCACCCCGCGAGCTCGCCCGCCGAAAGGCCGTAGGGCATGTTGGTATAATACATCGATGACTTGATCTTACCGGCTGCGAAATAGGGCGACGTATGGCCCATCTCTGCGGCACCGGTAGATACTGCGTCATTCACGCCGTAAGGAGGCACCAGTTCACCACCGCCAAAATACTCAACCGTCAGCGCGCCGTCCGTTGCGGCGGTAACCTGCTTGGCTATGTTTTCAGCAGCATGTCCAAGCCCGGGAAACCCGCGCGGGAATGTCCCGACCAACTTTAGGATACGTTTGTTTTGCGCCACGGCTGGCGCGGCAAGCGTTAAAGCAGCCGCGCCAAAGGCGGCGCCAGACAATATGGTTCTGCGTTTCATTGGTGATCATCCTCCCTGATGTGAACAAGGGAGATACGCTCGCGCACCAACCTCGTTGCACTCACCATAGGTCGAACTGATTTGGTTCCGCAATACGCAATGTTCACTAATATTCAGTTTCACTTTTCGCAATCATTAGGGCACAGATATAACCTCTAGGCTGCGACCTCCTTGCGGCTTTTGTTAGATGAGGCCTTCGCATGGTAACGTTAAAGCAGTTGGAAGCGCTGTATTGGATCGGTCGCTTAGGAAGTTTTGAGGCGGCCGCCCGGCACTTGCAGACATCGCAGTCAACCATTACCCGGCGTATCCAAGACTTCGAACAGGTGACCGGAGCTGCGTTGTTTGACCGAACCACCCGTGTTCCAACACTGTCCCGCCAAGGCCAAGAAGCCTGCCTACAAGCCGCGGGCATTCTGGAAAGCACCGATCAGTTAGTCGCTGGTTTGTCCTCCCCCGAGATGATCGCGCGGCGTGTCTCCATTGGCGTGACCGAACTCTCCTCCTTCAGTTGGGCCCCCGACTTCATGCGGAAGGTTCACGCCACTTTTCCAAGGCTCGAGCTAGACCTGCGGGTGGGGTCTGCATTCAAGTTGCGCCAGATGCTCGTCGAAAACGAGCTTGATTTGGTGGTGGTTCCTTCCGCGCTTTACCCGCCGGGGTTCACTGTTGAGAAGGTTGGCACCCTAACGACATCATTCTGCGCGGCGCGAGGTGAGTTCCCGCCTGACACCCCGTTAAACTCGGAGCTACTAACCGGAACGCCGCTAATCGCGCAGGAAAATACGCTTTTTGATCAGGTCGTTGCAAGCGCACCTCGAGAAAACAGCCCTGACCTAGGCGGCGTGATTGTCGCGGACGGCCTCTTGGCGATGATTGCTCTGGTGACTTCAAACTATGGCATCTCTGTACTGCCGGACTTCATCCTTGATACGGCCCCATTTTCTAACGCAGTTAGCCGCATTTCGCCAAATCTAAAACCTGACCCACTAGCGTATGTTGTTGTGCATTCTGAAAACACCCGCAGTCCCGCTGTGTTGGCTTTGATCAAAATGATCCAAGAGACGTGCCGATTTGACCAGTTTTTTGCGGGTATCAAACCGGGCGAACCGCAGGGCCATGGCTCATAGGCAAGCGATCACGGGTACGGCAAGTGTAATGGTGGCCAGAAACAGCTTTGGAAGACTTCGTTTAAGAAAGAAAGCAACTGTTACTTGGTTCTGTCACACAACTGGCGAACGGACATCGGTCACTAATAGCCCCTTCCTGATAAAGTTTGCCGTTTCGATACCGTCCAAAGTCGCCGCTGCTGATCGAAGTGACTTTATCCCCGTCTTAGGCCTGCTGGGGCACTACCCACGATCGCGTCAGGGCAACTGGGATATAGCCAAGTTTGTAGTGCGCGCGATGGATTCTGCCCGATCTTTGGATCGCGTTACATGATCCATTCATCGAATGGCTTTCAGGTTATTAATCGAATTGCTTGGCACGTTGAAAGATCCGTAACCACGTGAGCGGAAGTACACCGCAACCCGCTACCGTAATGATTGCAAAGAACCTGGAAACGCTTTCGTCTATCTTAATAGCGATAGGGAGATCGCGGTGAATCAGAACGAATTTCGGCACCGCGAAGGTCAATGATGTCGAACCATTCGCATACCTCTAAGCGACCCTTGAAGCGATTGCGTCAGGTCATCCTGCCAATCGCATCGACGGCCTTCTTCCTTGAAACTTCCAGCCGTTATGCTGATCCATAGTGCTGGGTAGACACCGCTTACAAAGCTGCCGAACATTTTCTCGATGCGGTTGTGGCGTTTGTAACGACACTTGTCGTATCTAACGGCCTGCTTGCGTGACTTACGACTAGGGATGCAGGGCTTTGTGCCTCTGTCTGACAAGGCTTTGCGAAACCAATCTGCACCATAGTCTCGATCCGCGCGCAAAATACTGCATTAGGCAAACTGCTCAGCAACGCCATGGCACCGGTGTAGTCGCTGACTTGACCGGCGGTGATGATGAAACGTATGGGGCGACCGCTGGTATCAGTGACCGCGTGCAATTTGGTGTTCATGAAACCCTTTGTCTGACCGATCAGGCGTCCAGGCCTCCGTTTTAAGCCCCAAGCTTGAGGCCGTAGGGTCCGCTTTAAGGTAGGTCGCATAAATCGAGATTGTTTTATTGTCGGATGCTTCAGCCGCCAATCCAGTCATCATCCGAGCGAAAACACCCATATCGCTCCAGCGATCGTGTAGCGTCTTGGGTGGCCCATACTCCGCAGGCGCATCACACCAGCACTGCCCATTGCGATTGATGAAGATAATGCCGCTTAGAACACCTCTTTCATTAACGCGTGATTTATCTCGGCTCACTGGAAAAAAACGGCCGCAACCGCTTCATCCTTTCTTCGGTTATCCAGGAAAGATTGCTCATCGCACCCCCAAATCAATGGGGTTCGTGAATCATGACGGCAAACCAGCATCAAACCATTTAATGGGGTCCTGAACCTAGAGATCACTCAAACGCTGCGCGATAGACCCCGAGGCTGTTGGCATAGGAGTCCATGAGCGCGGCATTGGGTACAATAGTTTTGCTGGTCTTCGGCGTTTCAATCACCCCTGTCCCGACCCCATCGCCACTGCCTATCACTGCCAACCGTGCCGCCCCAAGCGCGGCCCCTTGTGCGCCGCTTTCCGGCACGTCAAGGGTCAGGCCGGTGATATCCGCGATCATTTGCAACCATGTTTCAGACTGGCTGCCACCCCCCGCCACGCAAACCCGTTCGGGGAGCGAGCCGCATTGTTCAAGCGCACGACAGCAATCGGCGAAAGCGAACCCGACCCCCTCCATCACCGCTTGGACCATATCGGGCAACTCATGCTCGCGGCGGAGTCCTTGGAACGCACTGGTGGCATTAGGCGCGTTGTGGGGGGTTCGTTCGCCCGAAAGATAGGGCAGAAAGGTAATAGGCGAGGGCTGGGTGACGTCCTTGACCATTCTCGCCAATGTCGCAGGGCTTTGACCGGCAATCTGGCCCAACCAAGCCAAAGCATCCGTCGCCGACAAGATCACGCCCATCTGATGCCACGTCTCCGGCACCGCGTGGCAGAAACTATGCACCGCACTTTCGATATTACTAGCGAAACGGTCGGTGACCGAGAAGAGCACGCCCGATGTACCGAGCGACAAAAACCCCTGCCCCGGTTGCACCAGCCCCAGCCCTACAGCCGTGGCCGCGTTGTCACCCGCGCCGCCTGCAATGGTAACGTTACTGACGCCCCATTCTGCTGCAAGCTCTGAGCGGAGCCCTCCGGCCCGCGCGCTGCCTTCGATCAAACGCGGCATGTGATCTCGGGTCAGGTCTGTGGCGGTAAGCAGCTCGTCCGACCAGTCGCGCTTTGCCACATCCAGCCAAAGTGTGCCCGCTGCGTCTGACATCTCAGATACATGCTCGCCTGTCAGCCAAAGACCCACGTAGTCCTTGGGCAGCAGCACCTTGCGCAGCTGTGCAAAAATCTCAGGCTCGTGCTTTTGCACCCACCGAAGCTTGGGGGCCGTGAAACCTGCCATGACGATATTACCGCCGATGCCCCGGAAATCAGCTCGCGCTTCCAGCTCGGCGCATTCGGCATGAGACCGTCCATCGTTCCATAGGATCGCGGGGCGTAGGGGTTGGTCGCTTGCATCAAGCAGCGTGGCCCCATGCATCTGTCCTGAAACAGAGATGCCGCGCAGCGCGGCGAACTCGGCCGGGGCGGCGGCACGGACCTGCGCAATCGCAGCCTCGCAGGCCGCGATCCATGATTGCGGGTCTTGCTCGCTCCACAACGGATGCGGTCGCTGAACCTGCAAAGGTGCATGACCCTCGGCTAGGGCATTCTGGCCCACGTCGATCAAAAGAGCTTTGACGCCGGAGGTGCCTAGGTCCAAGCCAAGATAGGTCATACAGTACTCGTTACTTCACAAAGGGAGAAAGGCCACCGGCAGAGTGCCGGTGGCGGCATTTATCAGAACGGGCTGTCAGGATAGTAGAAATCCATCGCGTTCTCTTGGGTCACCAGAACCGAGCCGATCACAAAAGTGCCCGAGACCGGCGCGTTGGAGGTTAGGCCCACGGCGGTCAGCTCAATCGCGGTGGCGATCATCGACGGCGGATAGGTGACGTTGGCCGGGATCATCGCATCGCCATCGGCTGTGCGCTTGATCATCTCTTTCATGCCGGCACCGCCAAGTACGAAATTAACATCGTCACGGCCTGCGGCCTCAATCGCGGCCAGAACGCCAATTGCCATGTCATCGTCAGAGGCCCAGACCGCGTCGATGTTGGGATATTTCGACAAAAAATCCTGCATCACGGTAAAGCTGTCGTCGCGGTTCCAGTTGCCGTGCTCCATATCAAGCACGGTGATACCGGAGCCTTCAATCGCCGCATTGAACCCATCGACACGCTCATTGTCGATGGTGGTGGGGATCCCGCGCAGCACGACGATGTCGCCGCCATCGGGCATCTGCTGGGCCATGAACTCACCCGAGACTTTGCCGAAGCCGCTGTTGTCACCCGCGACATAGAGGTCTTGGATACCTTCAACCGACAGGCCACGGTCGACAACCGTCACCCATGCGCCGCTGTCTGCCACGGCTTGCACCGGCGGGGTGAGCGGATCGGATTCGAACGGCAGCACGACCAGTGCGTCAATGTTGCGCGTGGCGACCATGTCTTCGATGTCGTTCACCTGTTTGCCGGGGTCCGAGGCGGTGGCAAGAACGAAGTCAAGGTCGGGATAGACCTCTTCCAGACGCTCGACGGTTTCCTTGGCGTGGAAGTTCATGCCCCCCGCCCAGCCGTGGGTCGCCGCCGGGATCGAGACGCCGATAACCTTGGTCTCTTGGGCAAAGGCGCCCGTACCGACGGCCGTGGCCAGCGCTGTGGCAATGAATGTTTTGGTAAATGTCATTTTTGCTCCTCCCATGAAGCGTTCAACAACGGCTTAAAGCGCCGTCTTCCTTTCGCGCTGTAGGATCACAGCGAGAATGATGATAATCCCTTGGATCGCCCCATTTAGATATGGCGACACGAAATCTGTAAGGTTCAGGATGTTGCCGATCAGGCTTAGGATTAGCACGCCGATCACCGTGCCCCAGACCCGGCCAAACCCACCTTTCAACACCGTGCCGCCGATGATTACTGCGGCGATGGCCTCGAGTTCCCACAGCACGCCGGTCGAGGCCGAAGCAGAGCCGAGCCGGGGCACATACATGATCGTCGCAACGCCGACCAAAATGCCCAGGGCCGCATAAGAGATAAGCCGCGTGCGTTTCACGTTCACATTTGAATAATGCGCGACATTCTCGTTCGATCCGGTGGCCGCACAATGGCGGCCGTAGACAGACCGCGACATGATGATCTCACCGATAATCACGACCAGCGCAAAGACGATGATCGGCCAACTGATCCCGAGGATACCGTCGAAGTAGACGGGCCGGTAAAAGGTCCGCAGACCAAAGTCGAGCGACAGCGTGCCCCCATCGGCAAGCCATGTCACCAACGACCGATAAATCCCCATCGACCCCAGCGTGACGATAAAGGCTTCTATCCCGAGAGTGGTGATCAAAAAGCCGTTCAACAGCCCCGCCAACAGCCCGGCGACGATGGCGGTCAGCATCCCCAGCAGAATAATAGGCACGCCGATGCCCAGACTGGGCAACGCCGCATTCATCACCAAAATCATCAGCCCCGCGATAAAGGCCGCCATTGAGCCAACCGAAAGGTCGAGCCCCCCCGCCGTGATCACAAATGTCATGCCCACCGCGATGATCCCGATAAAGGCCGACCGCGCTAAGACGTTGGTGATGTTCGCCGCGCTCAGAAAGTTTGAGTTCATTAGCGCGCCGATCAGCAACAAAACGACCAAGGCGATGATCGGCCCGAGGACGGACATCGACGGGATCCGAAGGCTTTTGGTGTGAGGTGTGGTTACATCTGTCATCTTCGGTTTCCTTAGGCCGTCATCGGCATTTGTTCGGCGCGGAGCCCCATCGAGAGGCGGACAATCGCGTCTTCTGCGATCTCATGCGGCGCTAGCGTGCCGCTCACTTCGCCAAGGCGCATGACCATCACTCGGTCAGCAAGGCCGATAAGTTCGGGCATTTCAGAGGTGATCACGATGATTGCGTGGCCCTGATCAGCCAAGTTACGCAGGAAGGCATAGATTTGCTGTTTGGTGCCGATATCGATGCCGCGCGTCGGCTCATCGACGATCAGGATGCGCGGTTCAGACAGCATGATCTTGGCCAGCAGTAGCTTTTGCTGGTTGCCGCCTGACATATTGCCGACACGCACATCCCGACTGCCCGCGCGAATGTCGAATTCGCTGATCGCATGGGTCAGCGTAGTCTCCTCGGCACCCCGGTCGATCATAAAGCCGCCGAATTTATGCAAGTTTTGCAGCGTCAGGTTTTCACGCATGCCGCGTTCCAACAGCAGCCCCCGCAGCTTGCGGTCTTCGGTGAGGTAGCAAAGCCCGGCCCGCTGCGCGTCACTGGGTTGTTTGAAATGAACTTGCTCGCCAAAGAGTGTCACGCGATCGACGCGCGCCGCCCGCAGGCCCGCCAGCCCCTCCATCAATTCCGTTCGGCCGGAGCCGATCAGCCCGCCAATCCCAAGTATCTCGCCTTGCCGAAGCGAAAAGGATACGTTGCTGGCGTAGCCGGGCACGCTGAGGTTTTCGACTGAAAGCACCACCGGCGCGTCAGCGGGAACGCCGGGTTTTTGTGGGTAAAGGTCAGATACATCGCGGCCCACCATGGCGGTCGCCATCTCATCTTCGGTAATCTCTGCCGTGGGGCTGGATTGCACCACTTCGCCATCGCGCATGATGGTGACATGGTCCGAGATCTCAGCGACCTCATCAAGCTTATGTGACGTAAACAGAACCGCCGTGCCCGCTTCCCGCAGCGCCGCGACCTGTTTGAACAAGACATCCGTCTCACGTTTGGTCAGAACCGCCGTCGGCTCGTCCATGATCAACACCCGCGCATCGCGCGACAGAGCTTTGGCGATCTCGACCATCTGTTTGTCGGAGTTCGACAGAGTGGATACGCGCGCATCGGGGGAAACATCGCAGGCCACGCGGTCTAGATACTCTCGCGTGCGGCGACGCATCTCGGCTATATCAAGCAATGCCCCACGCTTTAACTCTCGCCCCAGAAAGATATTCTGCTCAACCGTCAACTGTTCGGCCAGATTGAACTCTTGGTGGATCATCACGATCCCGGCCACCTCGCCGTCGTGCAGGCTGTCGAACCGGGCGGGCGCGCCGTCCAATTGTACATCACCTTGCGTGGGCAGTTGATAGCCCGCCATGATCTTCATCGTCGTGGATTTACCCGCCCCATTTTCACCGATCAGCGCGTGAACGGTCCCCGGCTCTAGTGCGAGGGTCACACCATGCAACACCTCGATCGAGCCGAAACTTTTGCTCACATTGCACAGGGCAAGAACGGGGTTGGGTGTCATAGCTTGGTCCACGCCGCGTCATTGGCCGAAGACGTCACGCAGGCATTAATGAACCGCATTCCGTCCATTCCCGCCGCGATGCCGGGCAGCACGCCCATGGCGTTTTCGCGGGTCGCCCCGCCCTGCACCGCACGGATCGCGTCGGCGGCTTCGTTGTAGATTGTGGCGAACCCTTCGAGGTATCCTTCCGGGTGGCCACCGGGAATGCGGCTCACGGATTGGGACGCTTCCGATGCCCCGGCACCGTTTCGGGTGATCAGACGTTTGGGTTCGCCTAGCGGCGTAAACCACAGGTAGTTGGGATCTTCTTGAGACCATTCCAAACCACCTTTTTCGCCGTAGACCCGCAGTTTCAGCGCGTTTTCATTGCCGGGTGCCACTTGGCTTGACCACAGCATTCCGCGCGCGCCGCCATTAAACCGCAGCATCATATGCGCGTTGTCATCCAGCTTGCGCCCCGCGCCCCAGCTTTGCAGATCGGCGGCTATGCTCTCGACCTGCAGGCCACTGACAAAACAGGCCAGATTGTGGGCATGGGTGCCGATGTCCCCCACAGAGCCGCCTGCACCCGACCGCGCCGGATCGGTGCGCCATTCGGCTTGCTTGACGCCTTCGTTTTCCATCGGGGCAGTCAGCCAATCTTGGGGATATTCTGCCTGAACAATGCGAATATCGCCTAGATCTCCCGCCTCTACCATCGCCCGCGCTTGGCGGATCATCGGATAGCCGGTGTAGTTATGGGTTAGGATGAAAAGCCCGTCGGTCTTTGCCACCGCAGCTTCTAACGCTGCTGCATCCTCCATCGTCGAGGTCAGCGGTTTGTCGCAAATCACGTGAATGCCCTTGGCCAAAAACGATTTGGCGGCAGCGGCATGGACGTGGTTGGGCGTCACGATGGAGACCGCCTCAATCCCGTCTTCACGGGCGGCTTCGGCCTCGGCCATCTCTTCAAAACTTCCATAGGAACGGGGGATGCCCATAGCCTCTGCGCTGGCGGCTGATTTTTCAGGAGTCGAAGACAGCGCGCCCGCGACCAAATCAAAACGGTCGTCGATCCGCGAAGCGACGCGGTGCACCCCGCCGATAAAGGCGTCATTGCCGCCGCCAACCATGCCAAGTCGAATACGCGCCATTAGTCGATCCCCAGCATCTTGCGGTTTGCCGCCTCATCGGTGCCGCCATCGGCGAAGTCGTCAAAGGCTTTGTCGGTCACGCGAATAATGTGATCAGAGACGAAATGCGCCCCTTCGCGCGCGCCGTCTTCGGGGTGTTTCAGGCAGCACTCCCATTCCACCACGGCCCAACCATCGAAATCATTGGCAGCCATTTTGGAAAAGACAGCGCCGAAATTAACCTGCCCATCACCTAAAGATCGGAACCGCCCCGCACGGTCCGTCCAGCTTTGGTATCCTGAATAAACCCCCTGCCGCCCGGTCGGATTGAACTCCGCATCCTTGACGTGGAACATCTTGATCCGGTCTTTGTAGATATCGATGTTATCAATGTAATCAAGGCACTGCAGAACGTAATGGCTGGGATCATAAAGCATGTTGGCCCGTGCGTGATTGCCCGTGCGTTCCAAGAACATCTCATAGGTGATGCCGTCATGCAGGTCTTCGCCGGGGTGAATTTCATAGCAGACATCAACACCGCAGTCTTCGGCGTGGTTCAGGATCGGAAGCCAACGCGCGGCTAACTCGTCAAAGGCCGTCTCAATCAGCCCCGCAGGGCGCTGCGGCCACGGATAGACGTAAGGCCAAGCCAAAGCGCCAGAGAAGGTCGCATGCGCGCCGATCCCCATGTTTTTCGACGCCGAGAGGGCCATTTTCACCTGCTCAACCGCCCATTCCTGACGCGCCTTCGGATTGCCGCGCACTTCGGGGGCGGCAAAACCATCAAAAGCGGTGTCATAGGCAGGGTGCACGGCGACGAGTTGCCCTTGAAGGTGGGTCGAAAGTTCGGTGACCTCCACCCCATTATCGAGTGCTTTGCCCTTAAACTCATCGCAATAATCCTTGCTCGACGCGGCTTTGGCCAAGTCGATTAGCCGCGCATCCCAGCTGGGCACCTGCACACCTTTATAGTCGCAATCGGCAGCCCATTTTGTGATGCTGTCCCAAGAGTTAAAGGGCGCCTCATCGCCTGCAAACTGCGCCAAAAACAGCGCTGGTCCTTTTATCGTTTTCATGTGGTCCTCCCTCTCCCCGGTTCAAACGAACCGGTTCACGATGTTCTCTAGAATTTCTTGCCGGCCCGAACGGGGCTGCGGGTTGATGCCGTCTTTGGCAACCTGCGCCGCGATGGACGCGAGATCACCTTCCAGCATCGCTTTGGCTTCGGGTTTATCCCACTCCGCGTAGCGTTCATCACGCATGGCCTCGAGTGTGCCATCCTCCAGCATCGCGGCGGCGGCTTTAAACCCCCTTGCGCAGACGTCCATCGCGCCTGCATGGGCCGCGACCAGATCAACCGGGTCAAGCGATTGCCGCCGAAGCTTCGCGTCAAAATTGGTGCCCCCGGTGGTAAAGCCGCCCGCTTTGAGCACCTCATAATAGGCCAGCGCCACTTCGGGCACGTTGTTTGGGAATTGATCCGTGTCCCAGCCCGACTGGTAGTCGTTGCGGTTCATATCGATGGAACCGAAAATGCCCAGTGAGGAGGCCAGCGCCAATTCATGCTCGAACGAATGGCCGGCAAGGATCGCGTGGCCCTGTTCGATGTTCATCTGAACCTCGTCTTCCAGCCCGAACTCCTTGAGGAAGCCATAGACGGTGGCGACATCGAAATCGTACTGATGCTTGGTCGGCTCCTGCGGTTTCGGCTCTACCAGAATGGCGCCTTTGAAGCCGATCTTGTGCTTATACTCTACCGCCATCTGCAAGAACCGCCCCGCCTGCTGGCGTTCGCGTCTGAGGTCGGTATTCAGCAAGGTCTCATAGCCCTCGCGCCCGCCCCAAAGAACATAATTCTGACCGTCCAGCTTGTGGGTCGCATCCATGCAGGCTTTGACCGTGGCAGCGGACCAAGCAAACACCTCGGGGTCGGGGTTGGTGGCAGCACCCGACATGAAGCGCCGGTTGCCAAAAAGGTTCGCCGTGCCCCAAAGCAACTTGGTTTTCGAGCTCTCCATCTTTGTGCCGAGATAGTCGATGATCTCTTCAAAATTCCGCAGGCCCTCGGCAAAGGTATCGCCTTCGGGGCGAATGTCAGCATCGTGCCAGCAGTAGTAAGGCGCGTTCAGCAATTCGAACATCTCAAAGGCCACATCGGCCTTGAGGCGCGCCATGTCCATCGTCTCGCCGAACCATGGGCGGTCAAAAGTCTGCCCCCCAAAGGGGTCACCGCCGGGCCATGCGAAGGAATGCCAGTAGGCCACGGCAAAACGCAGATGGTCTTCCATCCGCTTGCCCATAAACACTTCGTCGGGGTTGTAATGGCGAAAGCCCAAGTCAGACCCGTCTGGATCATAGGAAAGTGGCTTAATATCTTTGAAGAAATCACTCATGTGTCTTGGGCCTTCATCTTATCGGTCAATGTGTCAGCGGGTAAATTGTCCCGCACATAGATTGTCGGCACGAGGTCCGGCATTGGTGGCAAATCTTTTTCGTCAATCAGGGCACGCAGCACTGTAAAGGCGCGGTTAATCTCCACGTCCGGGCGCTGATCTATCACCAGATCGATATGGCGCTCGAGCAGCGCTTGGCGCGAATGGGCGACAAGTTCGTGCACCACGCAGAAGGGTCGCTTGCCTTTAGCTTTCTGAAGTGCCCTGATGAGGCCGCTGTTGCCTGCCCCCACGTTGTAAAGCGCGGTGAGCTTAGGATTTGACAGCAGCTCTTGCGTCTGCGCTTGCAGCACAAGCGCGTCATCTTTGGTCATGATTGGGTCAAGCACTTCTATGAAAGGGAAGTCAGCTTCTAGAACCTCACGAAACCCCGAGAGTCGCTCGGCGTGGTCGCGGGCTTCCATTGAGCCGACAAAGGTCTGAACACGTCCGCTATTGCCGCCATGCGACAGGCCGACAGTGCGGGCTGCCGTGCGTCCGGCTGCGATGTTATCGATGCCGATATAGGCCGCGCGCGAAGTCTGCGGCAAGTCCGATACAAGCCCAACCACGGCCACCCCTCGCGTCCGCAACTCCGCCAAAGGCGCCTCAAGCGCGGCGCTTTGCAGCCCGACGATGGCGATACCGTCAATGTCCCGTTCGAGCAGGGCCAAGATACTTTCCTGAAGCCCTTCCACAGCAAAGGCCGCCACCTTGATGACCTCGACCGTGACGCACTCACGCTGTTGATGTTCGGCGGTAAGGATAATGTGCTGATGGATCCGTTCAAAGAATGCATTCGTGCCCTGCGGGATCAAGAAGGCGAGTCTATAAACGCGACCACGCGACAGATTGGCAGCCGCGATATTGCGCACATAGCCAAGCGCGGCCACGGCCTTGCGGACCTTTTCTGAGGATTTCTCAGCAACGTTGCCTCGGTTATTGATAACTCGGTCGGCGGTGGCATAGCTCACACCGGCAGCGCGGGCGACATCGCTTAGCGTTGGACTTGGCATGAACTCTCCCCTCCCCCGCGCCGAACCTCCCAGTCGACGCAACTGAGGGTCATTTAGATGGAGTTTTTGATCGACGTCAATCATTTTTGATCGACGTCGATCAATTTCGGCGCCCAATTGAGGTCTGCCTGTATCTGACGATGCCAGTTTTTAAAGGATTTGTTGCGTCAATTCATGCGAACAGGAATGTGTCGTCGGATTAGGATAACTTCAAACCGCGGCCGTTTTGAGGAATGCAAAAGTGGACTGCCTTCCTAACTGGCCATCTACGATATCCCCGTTTACTTACGCGGCTGTCGGCGAGAGGTGCCCTTAAACGCAACTCTCGCCGATCTTCTTTTTAACTGATTCTTACGGCTGTGCTTTAGCATAGGCCGCATCAGTAAGGGGGCCGCAGGCGAGCCCTTCGGGACCGAATGCACGAAGAATAAAGGCCTCTCCATCCGGCTCTACAACACAACGCAGCGGAAAGTTGACGCCTTGTCGCAGAGCACCCACCGGGCTTGACAGCGTGACAACTTCAGCCTCGAGGAAATATTCGCCAGCTACATTATCCCCGCTCTGCTCGTTGCGCATATTGAATGTCCCGTCGGCTTCAAAGTGAGCCAAAATATCACCCGTGCGGTAGGTGCCGGGTTCGATGGTGGCTTTCGTGCTTTGTTCAGCGTCAGCGCGGTCCGATTGCGACTGCGCAGCTTGGTTAGGTGACACACCGTCCACACCAGAAGGCGTCGCCTCGGCGGTGTCCTCATCGGACGGGTCTGCCGATGTGCCGCTGTCTTCTATCTGCGGGGCAGCATTCTGTTCCTCAGTGGTAGTGGAAGCTTCGGGATCGCCGCTTGGAGTTTCCGCCGGTTCAGCCGTCGCGCTGTCAGCTGCGTCCTGCTGTTCAATGATGCGCTGCTCAACCTTCAGCAGTTCATCAGAACGCGTCTGAAGAAGGGCGGTCATGTCCTTGAGTTCCGTTTGCACATTTGTGCGCTGCTCTTCGGCAGCGGAGACATCGGATCGTAGGTCAGAACTGCGCAGATCAAGCTCAGAGAGTTCACTCTCCAGCTGTTGCTTCCGATCCTCAAGCTCCGCGACACTGCTTGAGATTTCCGCCGACTTTTCTTGAGCTTGCGCTTCTGTGCTGCGGGCTTGCTGGATACGTGTTTCCGCCTCTGCCAGTTCTTTCGACAGGGTTGCTGCTTCCGCCTGCAAGGCACTCAGCGTTTCGCGAAGGGTGCTTTCTTGGTCTCGCGCTTCTTTCAAGCGCGCGCCTACCGTCTCAACTTCTTTCATGACTTCAGTAAGAGCCGTCTGCGTCTCTTCACGTCTGGCTTCGCGATTTGCGATTTCCTGATCTAAGCCGCTCAGGGTAGAGCGCTGGCTTTCAAGTTGAGCCGTCGACTGCGCTAGCTGATTGTTCGCCTCGTTTAGGGATGCTTCGACATTTTCGGCTTCGGTCAATGCGACATCACGGCGTTCGGCCAGCGCCGCAAGTTCGCTTTCAAAGTCTTGACGCGCCGCTTCGATCTGCGCCGTCATCCCGGTCAGTTCAGTAGACAGAGCTGTTTCCGCGTCTGTGCGCTGCTCTGCCAGCGCTGCCAATTCTTTATCAAACTCCGCCATCGCCGACTCTCGCCGCTCATCAAGTCCCGCAAGGTCACCGCTTGAGCTCTCGATACGCGACTGAATATCGGTCAGTTCTCCTGACGCCGTCTTCAATGCGGCGAGTGAGGCTGCCACTTCATCGCGTTGAAGGGTCGCGGCCTCGACTTGGCGTGCCATTTCATCTTCAAGCGAGGAGCGGTTCGTCGCGCCGTAAATACCCCAACCCCAGCCGACCGCTGCGATCACGGCCAAGGCGATGAGACCAGTGCGGTTTGCGCCATTCTTTTTGCTGTCAATCGTTTCAGTTTGATCCAAATTATCGGCCATAGACGTAACTCCCATTCTGGGTTTGAAGCTAGCTCAAGGCCGCGTGATGTCACCCCCTTTGTCGCAGATCCTGGTTCAAATTTTTAGCAAGCTACGGTCTCTGATTATTATATTTGCGCGACCTGACTGCCCGCACTGAGGGGGCGGTCGACACTATATCGGGCTTTCGTATCGAAAGTTTTCGAGTGCGCCCCGGCGCAGACGCCGAGGCTGACTTTTTACTAATCAGTGCCCAAGGGTCGCCGCGTCGACGCGCCGTGGGTCTGACGCGCCAAACAGATAGCCGCTTTCACGGTCCACGAGGATCGACTGCGTTGACCCCATCACCGACTTCTCACTGACGTTATGGCCCCGTTGCTCAAGCAGGCCCACCGTGTCGAGATTGACCCCCTCTTCAATCCGAATTTCGTCGGGCAACCATTGATGGTGAATACGCGGCGCGAAGGAAGCCTCGGCAATGTTCATCCCGTGGTCGATGACATTCATGATGACCTGCAACGTGGTGGTGATAATGCGCGAGCCGCCGGGTGAACCGGTGACCATGAAGACTTCTCCGTCCTTCATCACAATTGTGGGCGACATAGAAGAAAGCGGGCGTTTACCACCCTCTACCGCATTGGCATCGCCGCCGATTAGGCCATAGGCATTGGGCACACCGGGCTTAGCCGCGAAATCATCCATCTCATTGTTCATAAGAATGCCGGTGCCGTCAGCGACCATTCCAGACCCATAGGAAAAGTTGATCGTATAGGTGTTGGAAACGGCGTTGCCATCCTTGTCCACGATCGAAAAATGCGTGGTTTGGTCAGACTCGTAAGGGGCAAGCTCACCCGGCTTAATGCTGCTCGACGGTGTCGCTGCATTGAGGCTGATTTTTCCGCGAATATCCTCGGCGTAGGCCTTAGACGTGATCTCGCTCAGCGGTACATCCACGAAATCACTATCGCCAAGATATTCTGAACGATCCGCATAAGCCCGTTTCATCGCTTCGGCCATGAGATGGATCGTGTCAGCCGTGTTGTGACCAAGGAACGAGATCGGGTAGTCTTCTAGAACGTTCAGGATCTGGATGATATGCGCCCCGCCAGAGCTGGGCGGTGGCATTGAAACGATCTCATAGCCTCGGTAAGTGCCGCGCACCGGGTCACGTAGGACCGGCTTGTAGTTTGCCATATCCTCAACCGTGATGCGCCCACCAGCAGCCTGTACGGCGTCAGCAATCTTTGCTGCGGTCTCACCTTTATAAAATCCGTCAGGCCCTTCATCGGCGATCTTTTGCAAGGTATTTGCAAGGTCCGCCTGCACAAGGGTCTCGCCGGGCTCATAGAAACCGCCGCCTTCTTTGTAAAAGATGCTCTCAGACGTCGGCCATTTCTTCAGCCGGTCTTCAAGCCCTTTGAGGCTGTCAGCAAGGCCGGGCGTGACGGCGATGCCATCACGCGCAAGGGCGATGGCCGGTTCGAGCACTTCGGCAAGCGTCATGCTGCCGTATTTTTCCAACGCCATCTGCATGCCAGCAACGGTTCCCGGCACCCCGACCGCAAGCCCTGTAAAGCGCGAAAGCTCGCTGTCGGCGTTGCCTTCATCGTCGAGGTACATATCACGGTCGGCGGATGAGGGGGCCATTTCGCGATAGTCTATGGCCTTTGTCTCGCCCGTTTCTGCGTCATGGACGATCATGAACCCGCCGCCCCCAATATTGCCTGCGCGCGGCAAGGTTACAGCCAATGCGAAAGCCACGGCCACGCCTGCGTCAATGGCGTTGCCGCCCGCTTCGAGTATATCAAGCCCAATTTGTGCCGCCACGGCCTCTTGCGCCGACACCATACCGTTTTCGGCATAGTCGGGGTGAACGCGGTCATTCCCGGAAAAAATCGCTGCTTCTTGGGCATGAAGTGCAGGGGCTGTCGACATTGTCAGGCATAGTGCGCCGTTGATAAGCTGTCTCATCATAATCCTCCCATTTGCGTTTGCGTGGCTTAAGGCTCGCTGTTTCTCGTAAAAAGTGCAACTGTAGGGTACTGAGACCGGTTTTGCTAGGACTGGGTGTCCCATAGAGTAAGGAGCCGCCAATATGCGATCCGCAAAATCCTTAGTCTGTATGGCCTTGCTGATCCTAATCGCGACGAAGCAATTGATTTAGCGTGCCGACGAGTGCGACGCGCGAAATGGGCCGCCCGGGGCAGGCTCGCGGACAGGCCGCACTAAATTTAAGCGGTCCGCGCCACTCAGCCGTTGAACCCTCGGGAAATGCGCAACACAGCCATGCTGTGTTTAGGCTTTGAACCGATGACCCGGAGATCAAAACCGGTCGTATTGCGAGACGACAACCGCTGAGCCGAAGCCTGAAGCAGACCTTCCTCCTATCAGTTTGGGGACCTGTTTTGGATAGATTATGCGCGACAGCGGCCAAAGCCCTGTGTCGGATGCCGCTCGGGTTCCAAATAAACCAGCCTCGAAATCCATCTTCGAGTGCGCAATCCCAGATCGGCCTCGCGGCTTACGTCGATCAACTTCTGCAAGGTGCCGTCAGGTTTGCTTAGGTCATTGGTAATGCGTCCCGCAAAGCCGTCAACCTTGGCCACCATTTGCGCCCGTTGATTGATCGAGACATCGATCCCGGTACCGACGTTGATAGGGCTCAACAAAAGACCTATCCGCCCCGGATTCTTCAGTTGATACTTTTTCGGCAGGCCGGTCCAAAAACGGCAACCTGTGGCGGAAGGGGCCGGCAAACCAGGCCTGCTCAGAACCCTGAGACGACCATGTCGAGGGCGCCCCGGATTTCATAGTCGGATGCGGAAAGATCTGCGATGGGGGGGCCTTTGAGCAGCGGGGAGGGGATCGCCGCCATCTCCGCAGTGTGCAGGGCATGGGCATCGCCCTCAATCTCGAACACTGGCTCCAAGCGTCCGATAACCTTTGGCCCGGCTGAAATCGGGATCAAAGGTGCGACGACGCGGGACCCGGTGTCGATCAGATCCGTCTGGAGGTCGAGCACAAGCTGCCCGTTGGATACCCGATAGACTTGAAACTGCGCCATCAGTCGAGTCGCAGCACCTGCAGGTCTGCCAGCGGCATCCCATGGGCTTCAATCCAAGCGCGGCGCTCTGAGATCGCCGACGCGTTGTCCGCGGCCCAGGCCGCGGCCCGCGCCGCCAGCACCGCTTCTCCGACTGCAGCATCGCTGATCGCGGACACGTTCAGGCCCAACTCCCGCGCGGCGGTGAGATTTTCCACCGTCAGGGTGATGTTTGTACGCTGCTTCTCAGTTGTGGTCTGCATGCCATTCTCCTGTATCACATTAAATATACACATAGGCAGTGTGTATGGCAATGGCGTTGGGGCACACGCATGTTTCCATATGATCAGCTCTGCCCCCTTACAATGCTCAAGGGTCAGAAACTGCCATGACGCGGGGTGAAAACCACCTTGACCCATGGCGCATCATTGGAAATTCCGAATATTCAACAAACACTTCCAAGGTGCAGCTCATGCGAGCTTTAACGTAGAGCAAGCTTCGTATTCTAAGAGATGTGTTGATATTCTCGGTAAACGCCCACGCCGCCCTTTGGCCTAAGATCAGGCAGCCAGAGAGATGTCCCTATTCCGCTTACAGGAGCTTGGCGCATGTTCTGGCTATTCTACAGCCTCCCCCTTGCGCAGGGTGGCGACTTTGTTATCCGCCCTTCCCCCGATGATGGTCATATCGACCTCGAAGAAATGATGATCATCGTGGTGATCAAGGGTGAGGGATGTTTTTTTAACCTCGCCGAAACCCTACGAGCTGAGCTTGATCCCAAGGGCGCCAAGAGTAGCGCCTCCCATGACCCATGTCTGAGCGTTGTTGCGCCTGTCCACGCGCGCTGCGCCGATGTTGCACGTTATCGGCGGTTACTGGGTTGGGGGGGAGGAGACACCCAAAAAATCCAATTCAACCCCAAGCACAGTAGATATTGCCCCTTGCTTTGGCTTGGATAAAGCGCAGGATCGAAGCATGGTTAATAAATCCTCGAAGCCGAAGCAGAACGGCTCCCGATTGCCGGTGGGAGAAATCCTTTCGGCGCGCGGGGCGTTAGACGCTTCTGACCAGCAGATAGAAGCCCGCAAACTGCATGAGATTGTCGAACTCCTATGGCTCCCAGAAATTTTGAGTGAGGAGGAAATGTCCGCGCGCATCCTCCGCGCTCTAGACCTTTACGAGGATCTGAAACCAGATGGCAGTGCGGAGAGCATGTTGGCGGCGCAAATGGTAGGCACCCATTCAGCGGCATTGGATTGCCTCAGGCGCGCAGCAAACGAAAATCAAACAACCGTGGGCCGCGATATGGCGCTCAAGCATGCTCATAAACTAATGGCCCTCTACACCCAGCAGCTGGCCGCTCTTGATAAGCATCGCGGCAAAGGTCGGCAAAAAGTTACTGTCGAACATGTACATGTGCATCCCGGCGGACAGGCAGTGGTCGGCAATGTTGAGACGGGGCGGCGCGGTGATAAAGATTTGCACGACGCCGAACCCATTGACCATATGAAGGATGTGTCCACACCCACCAAAGCAGCGAAGAAGAGGGCGCCCTAACGTAGCCGGTCCGAGTAAATAACAACGACACACCCGCGAAACACAGCGCCGATGCGCCAGAGCCCGAGATGCGGCGCCAAAACCCGCAAGGGGACCCGATGTCAGGCCCCTGCCCTCTCAGGCAAAACCCGCTGCCGAATGCATGGCGGCGCGACAGGCTCGGGCGCCCCGCGCGGCAATCAAAACGCGCTGAAACATGGCCTCTATACGAAAGAAGCGTTGGCGCAGCGAAAGCATGTTCGCGACCTGCTGCGGAAGGGCAAAGAGCTCATCGAGAAGATGTAGCCGCGCGAGCACTCTAGCGCAGCCTAAAGAAAATAAAGCTGCCGAACACTAGTGCGGTGCGCGGCGCTGAACATCGTTTGCTCGGGTGCTCGCAAGTTTCAAGAAATTCACTATAAGAAAGGAAGAGGGCGTTCCCGCACAGGCAGTAAACCTACGCTTCGATCAGCAGCAGAAAGCTGGGTCAGGAGCTTATAGCGCGAGACGCTGTACGCGTTCTACATCCGCAGTGTAGGAGGAGGCCAAGCGTTGCACCCATGGCAATGCCCAGCACATCGGCGACAAGGTCCGCGACCTCACCTTGGCGGCCAACATAAGGTTGGATGACCTCGATTGCTGCCCCAAAAACAGCCGCCGCGAGCGCCACCCGAAACAGCGCCTTCGGATAGAGGGCGGCGCAGGGCAGAGTTAAGGCCGCAAACGCTAGCAGGTGATGGGTTTTATCGGACCCGGGGGCGTTAGTGGGGACGTTTATAGGAATGAGGGTCAATATTGCGATGCTGACCATCAAGCTAATCGTCAGCCAGATTACAACTAATCGTCGACGTTTTGCGGCAAAGGCAGCCACTCGAAAACTGGACATGTAAAAATTATCTCAACGCTTTAGGCGCGCGGATGCGGATGCCGGGGCCGTCGTCCGGCGCGCCAATGAATTCGATGCCGGCGGCTTCAAGAGCCGCCTTTACTGCGGCGATGTTCGGCGCGTTACTATTAGGTACGCCGTTATCCGTTTCCATTCTTTTAATGGTACGGACACTCACACCACTCAATTTTGAAAGCTTTTCGACGCTTACTTTTAAAGCATGCCGAGCAGATCTGATCTGGGCGCCTGTTATCATTGACAAACCCTCTAAATGGATCTAAAAGTGCCATATGTCATATTTAGACCCCTCCCATCTTAACCACACAGTCCATGACTGGCGTGCCGAATTCAAGCGCCTTGATGGAGCCTATGCGGCGTCTACCATGCGGGCCTATCACGCCGACATCGAAACTTACACCCAGTGGTGCGCGCTGAGCGAGCGGACGCCATTTCCCGGAAGCGTCGATACCGTCTGCGCGTTTTTGCTAGATCAGGGCCGCTTCGCCCCTTCGACGGTACGCAGGCGGGTGTATGCCATCCGAAAGGTTCACCAGCTTCTACGACTGCCCGATCCAACCTTTGACGAAGACATCAACCTCACCTTCCGGCGCATTCGCCGCGGCAAAACTTCGCGGCCCCGACAGGCGAAAGGTATGACGAAAGACTATCTCGAAAAATTTCTTGCCATCCAACCTGATAACCCTTGGGGCTTGCGCAACAGAGCCATGCTCTCATTGGGCTATGACCTCCTGACGCGGCGGTCTGAGTTGGTTGCAATCACGGTAGGTGAGGTTGAATTTCGCTCGGATGGAACGCTCCGCGTCCTGATCCGACGCGGCAAGGCAGACCCTGCGGGCTACGGCCGCATTGCCTTCACGTCGAGGCGAACGGGGAAGCTTGTAGCCGAATGGCTCGACTGGCGTGGCTATGAGTTTGAGCCGCTCTTCTGCCCAATTTATCAGGGTCATGCTCAGAACCGGCATCTGAGCGACACGACCGTTAAACACTTGATCAAGTCAGCGGCAACGAATGCGGGGCTCAATCCGTGCGAGGTCGGTGATTTCAGCGGGCATTCGATGCGCGTCGGCGCCGCTCAAGACCTGCTGAAGGCAGGTCACGATACTGCTGCGATCATGCGCGCCGGCGGGTGGAAGTCGATTAATGTTCTCACGCGTTATTTGGAAAATGCTGAGTGCAATGTATGGCTTTAGCTTGCTCCGAATGCAACTGATGACCTGCGCCAATCGCCGCGTAACGGCGCGCTCACCTAACGACATCTCCAAGCCCTGGTCGAAAGCCTTCAAAAAATCGAACAGAGGCCGTTCATCCCCACTCTCCACAGACCGCCGGTAGACGGGCCAAGTTTGCCGCAAAAGTTCTGCTGCCACTGTGGGCGGGCATATAGGTTCGGTGTCTGACGTCAGCACCTGTGGGACAGATTTGATGATTTGAACAACGGAGGGTTTCTGGTTCATCGTAGCCTTTAAGGAGCGTAGATGAACAAGAAGCCCGGAACATCGAAAGATGCAGCTGACAAGCTGGTCAAAAACATCCGCCGCAAGACCCGCTAGACCTACTCGGCGGAGGAGAAGATCCGCATTGTTTTGGCCGGATTGCGCGGGGAGGAAAGCATCTCTGCGTTATGTCGCAGCGAGGGTATCTCTGACAGCCTGTATTATACTTGGTCGAAGGAATTCCTTGAGGCTGGAAAGCGTCGACTTTCCGGCGACACAGCGCGTCAGGCGACATCGCCTGAGGTGAAGGATCTGCGATCCGAGGCCATGGCTCTGAAGGAATGCGTGGCTGACCTAACCCTTGAGATCCGTCTGCTCAAAAAAAGCATGACAGGTGCTGGGGAGTTCGAGGAATGAGGTATCCAGCAACCGAGAAACTTGAGATCATTCGTACGGTTGAGGGATCACATGTTGATTGTCATTGAGAACTGACCCGGTGGGGGTGCGGACGAAAAGTTGGACTATTGTGGAGATAGTCCATGTACAGCTACGAAGAACGACTGCGCGCGGTTAAGCTTTATATCAAGCTCGGCAAGCGCGTGCAGGCCACCATCCGTGAGTTGGGGTATCCAACGAAGAACGCCCTGAAAGGGTGGCATCGAGAATACCAACGTCTGCAGGACTTGCCGATACGATCGGTGCCGCGCACGCCTAAGTTTTCGACGGCACAGAAGCAGGTCGCGTTAGAGCATTATGCTACCCATGGCCGCTGCATCTCATGGACGCTGCGCGCTTTAGGCTATCCTGGCCGAGCCACCCTGACTGCTTGGGTGCGCGAGACCTTTCCTGACACGAAGACGGTCTCCAATGCGACATATGGTCCAGGAAATCACTCTGACGCCGTGAAGCAGGCTGCTGTGGTCGGGCTATATAGTCGTCAAGAAAGTGCCCTGGCCCTGGCCGAAAAGTTCGGAGTTAGTCGGCCGACGCTCTATGCTTGGAAAACTCAGATCCTTGGCCCGGAGGCTCCTGCCATGATGAAACGCAAGAAGAGCGCCCTTCACCCAGAGCTTGAAGAGTTGGAGCGTCAGCGTGAAGCCCTGCAGCGCGACATCCGCGAACTACAGATTGAGCATGATTTGCTCAAGACTGCGAGTGAAATGATAAAAAAGGAACTTGGCGGCGATCTGCGGAGCCTGAGCAATCGGGAAAAGACCATGCTTATCGTCGCCCTAAAAAACCGGTATAAGACACCAGCGCTGTTGGCTCGGCTCGGTCTCGCGCGCAGCTCTTACTTTTACCACCGCGCTCGCATGAATCTGGAAGATAAGTATCTTCCCATTCGATACGCCATGAAGGAAGCTTTCGAAAGCAACCATCGCTGCTACGGGTACCGTCGCCTCAAAGCATATATGACGCGGGAATCCATCTCGATCTCCGAAAAAGTGGTGCGGCGCCTGATGAAACAGGAAGCTCTGATCGTCCCAAAGCCGAAGCGGCGGCGGTACAGCTCATATCTGGGAGAGATTAGCCCTGCACCGGAGAATATCATCAACCGGGAATTCCAGGCGGCAGCGCCAAATGAGAAATGGCTAACCGATATCACTGAGTTCCACATCCGAGCAGGTAAAGTCTATCTTTCCCCGATCATTGATTGCTTCGACGGCCTCGTCATAAGTTGGACCATAGGGACCAGACCGGATGCCGACCTCGTAAATACCATGCTTGATGCAGCAGTAGAGACCATCGCTGACAGCGAAGCGCGGCCCATCGTCCACAGCGACGGCGGAGGCCACTATCGCTGGCCTGGCTGGCTGGAACGTATCGACGCAGCGAAGCTCGTTCGCTCGATGTCACGAAAGGCGAGCTCGCAAGACAATGCCGCATGTGAAGGCTTCTTCGGACGCCTGAAGACTGAGTTCTTCTATCCTCGCGATTGGCGAGCCTTCACCGTGGCCCAGTTTATCGACGAGGTTGACGCCTACATCCGTTGGTATAACGAAACGCGCATCAAGATGTCCCTTGGTGGCAAAAGCCCAATCGAGTACCGTAAAAGCCTCGGCCTTATGCCGTGAAAACAGTCCAACTTTTTGTCCGCACCCCCACTGGGTCAGTTCTCAGTGACAATCAACACATTGGGAGCAGTTCGGAATGCTCTTGGGCTAATAGGAGCATGGGGCAACTCTTGGGTAACATTAAACGAGTTCAATCCGACCCGAACAGATCCCGGGTAAACACCTTGTCGGCGACATTGTCGAGTTCACTGGTATTGCGGTTGGCGAGGATCACATCGCTCTCGGCCTTAAAGGCGGCAAGGTCATGCATCACCTTCGAGCCGAAAAAATGTTCTTCCTGCAGTTCCGGCTCATAGACCACCACTTCGATGCCCTTGGCCTTGATCCGCTTCATCACGCCCTGGATTGAACTTTGACGGAAATTGTCCGACCCGGCCTTCATCACCAGCCGGTAGACACCGACGCGGCTTGGACGCCGCGCGAGGATCTGATCTGCGATGAAATCCTTCCGCGTCCGATTGGCGTCGACGATGGCGCGGATCATGTTCTGCGGCACCTCGGAGTAATTCGCCAAGAGTTGCTTGCTGTCTTTGGGCAGGCAATAGCCGCCATAACCGAAGGAGGGATTATTGTAATGTGACCCGATCCGCGGGTCGAGACTGACACCTTCTATGATCTGCCGACTGTCCATGCCGTGGCTCATGGCATAGCTGTCGAGCTCGTTGAAATAGGCAACCCGCATCGCAAGATAGGTATTGGCGAAGAGCTTGATCGCCTCGGCCTCGGAGGCATCAGTAAAGAGAATTGGAATGTCTTCACGCAGCGCCCCTTCGGCCAGTATTTGGGCAAAGGTCTCGGCCCGCGCGGAGCGTTCGCCGACGACGATGCGCGAGGGGTAGAGGTTGTCATGAAGCGCCTTGCCCTCCCGCAGAAATTCCGGGCTGAAGATGATCCGATCGCAGTCGAGTTCGTCCGAGATTCGCGCGGTATAGCCCACTGGCACAGTGGATTTAATGACGATCAATGCATGCTCATTGACCGCCAATACCTCACGGATCACCGCCTCAACGCTGGAGGTATCAAAGGTGTTCTCGATGGGGTCGTAATTCGTGGGCGTCGCCACAACCACGAAATCGGCGCCCGCATAGGCTTTCGCGGCGTCTGTGGTGGCGGTGAGGGTCAAGGGTTTGTCGCGCAGATACTGCTCGATCTCCGCATCGACGATCGGGCTCTGGCCCGCATTCAGCTGCGCCACCCGGTCAGGGCTGACATCGACCGCCGTAACCGGATTATTCTGGGCCAGGAGCACCGCATTTGAGAGGCCCACATAGCCGATGCCTGCGACGGCAATTTCATAGATAGACACGCGCCTCTCCTGTCTTCGCAACCAAAGATGTACTCTTGTGGTGGGTTAAGTTAAATAATGAAACCAACTCAAAAATCACGGCTTCGCGTCCTTCTCTCGCGCGTAGTCGCACATATAGCGGACTAAGTCATCCTCGCCGAATTAGCTGCCAATTTAGACTCTAATCTGCGGGATTGTTTGCTTGCCCGAATGACGCCCACAAGTATGACGATTACCCCCCCAACCCCCGCTTGTTTGGCCGAGAAACCAAAATTGGAAAGTTGCCTCCTGATTGCTTCCTAAGGGCTCATCATGCATTGGCCGCGTTGAAAAAACTCAAAGGTGTTGCGCATCCGATGGACATTAAGTTTTCGGGTCAATATCTGAACTAATCGTTTTGTCGCATTGCGCAAATGGCCAAGGTGGTAACGATCGTTATTCGGAGGTGCGCCAATCTACATTGACAAATCGGACTCTTCGTGCCGAGAACTGTCAGAAAACTAAGCGAGTTCTTCCAGAAGATTTAACATGTCAGCTGCAAGTGTTGCCCTGTTGAAATCTGGAGCGGCTGCCTGCCCATTGGCAGAAAGTGAGGCTCGGAGTTCGGCATTGGTTTTCAGCTCCAATACACGCTCAACGAGTTCGGCGCTGTTTTCAGGTTCAAAGATCATGCCGATACTCCTTTCTACCACGATATCAGCGGACTCACCTTCTACACCATGGAGAATTGGGATTCCCATCGCCATACACTCAAAGAGTTTCGATGGAATTACGGACTTGAAAAGATCTGTCTTTCTAAGATGAATGATAGAGGCATCAAGCAGTGACCAGTATCTATGCACGTCAACCTTGGGCACACTTTCGAGGAAAATTACATTCTCTAACCCCAACTCAGCAGCTCGCGTAATCAGCCTATCTCGATTAGCGCCATCACCCAAAAATAAGAAAGTGACGTCGGATGTTCTGGGGTCTGCTTGGATTTCAGATGCAGCATCTAATAGGGTTTCCAGAGCGTGGGCCATACCATGGGTGCCAATGTAGCCGACTACAAACCGATCTTTCAATCCTAAAGCATTCTCCAGTCTTAAGTCTCGCGGAATTCTTGAGTAACGTGACATATCGACACCGTTCGTTATCACCTGGACCTTCTCAGGAGCAATGCCACGCCCGACCAAATTATGACGAAAGGAATGAGTGACAGCTACAACTTTTTGCGCACGAGCGTAGAGAAAAAGCTCCACCTTTTCAAAGAAGTCGAGAACGGCGCTATTCTTCATGGCGCCGACTGCGCGGATGGATTCGGGCCAGATGTCCCTTAGTTCAAAGACAAAAGGCCGCCTCTTCACAGCTGCGCTCGCCCAAGCGGCGCATGCTGCGAAAAACTGTGGCGAGGTGCCTATGACGACGTCAACTCTTCGGATGAAGAGCGATGCTAAGAAGCTAGATACCATGTAGCTCTGATAATCCAAAATTCGCCGAAAAAATCCTTCGTTTTTAGTGACATACGTCCATACCCGGACTACATGGATCCCATCCATCTGCTCGCGTTGCCAAAGCTTGTTCCGATAGCCAGCGAAAACCTCTCCTTTGGGGAAATTGGGTGCGCAGGTGATAACCGTGACCTTGTGCCCGGCCAAGGCCCATTCGCGAGCGTGCTCATACGTTCTGCTTGCTGGTGCATTGACCTCTGGGGGGAAATTATCGGTAAAGAAGAGAATGTGCATTTTTAGTTCCAGCTAAGTTCGAATGTTGACTTGCCCACTTTGGTGGGAAACACGAGGCAATTATTCGGAACGCTAGCTCCAAATTCAGGATGCCATGTAGTATTCTCAAGGCGTGCTGGCGCTGTAGATTTCCACATAATAACCTGCTGTTCCGGCAGATAAATCCTCCCGTCACAAGCTCCTGTCAACTCAATGCGGGCTTTAGGATGTAGGTGAAAGCGCGCTTCCCCGTGGTCTCCAAAAGGGCTGATCTCGTCCAAGATCGTCAGTCTGTGTTCGGTCAGTGTCCACTTGCGAGAATGCACAGGTGCGCCAGGCAAACGGCGGTAACCGTCGTGCGACGCTCTCACAATCAAGGTGCCATCGTCATAGTAGGTCGAACAGTCGATAATGCGTGCCCTTCGTGCGACCCTGAACCCGCCCCAGACCTCGGTTGAGTCCTGTCCGTTTAGAACCACCGTATTATGTGCTGCAGTTCCCCGCTGCCTTCGACGTTCGGCGCCCGTTCCGTACACTGAGCATCCTGAATTGACAAAAACCCGTTGAGCAAACAGCGACAACTCGAAGGACAACGTGTCTGCGTGGGCATGTCCTGGTAAATAGCTCGGGCCAACTGCGGCGACGTCTGCAATAACGACGGCCGGGCCAAGGGTAAGGCGAACATAGCCACTATCCTCCAGATTAACTATTCGTCCGTCAATATCCGGAAGCCTAAGATTGAGACGCATTGCATATTGACGTAGCTCATGATTTTCAGGCGCTACGTTGAATGCTGCATCGTTAAAAAAGGAGATGCGTTTGTCTGGGTGTGACATAGCCATCAACCATCGCCACATCCCGCCAATATGATCATTAAGGGCAGTCAGTATATCATTTGCCTGCGGCGGTTTCATAAAGTTAAGAAGATTTATAAGGTCTAAGACATCTTCAATTGCTAGCGCGTGGTACATCGGCGAAAGCTCAAACTGGCCGCCATCTCGCAGTATTTGCTCCGGCAACTGGTCCATCAGTATTGAAATCCCGCGTGCAAGCCACCGGTCCGCTTCCGTGCCTTCGAAAAAGGCGCCTGCGAATATTAGCGCTTTGGCATTCGCAAAAAGGTGGTTCCCTAAGAGGTGCCATTCAAGTCGAGCTTCTAGCCATCGCGCCTGCACGGCCAGAGAATGTACCATGTTCTTAGAAGGTGTATTGTCTGCGAAGGCCCATTTAACCCAGTTCACAATTCTTAGTGAGGTCGGGTAGGGGTCCCAACCCACACTTTTCTGCGACTGGTTTGACAAAATCCAATCTTCCACTAAATCAGAATGCCAAGTCGCCCGCGATTTGGCTGCTCTAGCATTCATGTCGTCAAAGTAGTGAAGGTTGTATTGCCAAAGCATTGATCTGCTCGGATGTACCCATCCATCCCCTTCAATGGACCCGGAGCATCCAAGGATGGAAAAATCTCTCCTGCCGATCATGCTAGGTTCTCGTCTGGCGGGAGCAACCCAGATGCCCTCAGCCCGCCGCATTTTTGGGGGGGGGGCGAAGTTTGATTTTGGTTTGGCCAAAATGAACCAAAATCGCCTGTAGATCTGTACAAACTTCAGATGTCGGACTGTGTGGAAGTAAAGTAAGAAATTCCTCAGCATTTGCGTTCAACGCTGGCCTAACAGGATTTCCAGCTGGCCCACAATCCTCGGGCCAGCTCTTCCGTCCCATTTTTCTGGAGCTTCTCCTACCTTCCATTTACCATTGAGAAGGTCACACATTGCGGGCGCTAGAGCATCTGGGCTAGTACCGATAAGTTTGTTGGTTCCAAGCTCCGTCGTTTCGGGTCGCTCAGTGGAGTTACGCATTGTCAAGCAGGGCGTATTCAGAATGGTTGTTTCCTCAGAAATCCCCCCGGAATCAGTTATTACGCCCTTGGAGTTCTTAATTAGCCAAATGAATTCTAGGTAAGGCTGAGGGTCCACCGATAACAGATTTGCAGGTAGGATAGGGACTTGCTGGAGAGTCCTGTTGGTCCGGGGGTGAACTGGGAATACTACAGGTAACCCATCTGATGCCTCGCAGATTGCATCTATCAGCGTCTTCAGGGTCGATACATTGTCAACATTTGAGGGCCGGTGCAGGGTCGTTACTAGAAATTGATCCGGAATTAGTTGCTGTTCAATCGCGAACTGCGGCGCTTTTATGCGATCGAGATTATGCAGCAGAGAATCTATCATCGTATTTCCGACGAAGAAGATTCGCTCATTTTCGACCCCACTCAGACGCAGTTGAGCATTCGCGTACTCGGATGTTGTAAAAAACCAATCGGTTATCGAATCAGTAACCACACGATTAATCTCTTCTGGCATTGTAAGATCGCCAGATCTAATTCCAGCCTCAACGTGTGCAACCGGTATGTTTAATTTCTTCGCGGCAAGGGCGCAGGCCATCGTGGAATTCACGTCTCCAACTACGAGGCAAACCTCGCTCCTTTTGTGGAGAAGCAATTTCTCATATCCCACCATTATTTCGGCGGTCTGCGTGGCCTGCGTTCCGGCCCCCACACCTAAGTTAATGTCGGGCACAGAAATGCCAAGTTGTTCGAAGAAGACACCTGACATCTTGTTCTCGTAGTGCTGCCCTGTATGCACCAGCCGGTAACGCAACTGGCCCCCATTTGCCCTCCTCTCATTCAGCGCACGAATTATTGGTGCGATTTTCATGAAGTTCGGCCGTGCCCCTGCAATAATATCGATTAACATGCTCTCATACCCTCGTGATGTAGAATTCGCACTCTCTCTCTGTTTTCTCGAAACTCACTGCCTTATCTTCTAACAATAAAGGAGTGCTTGCCTCTTTTAGTTGTCTCGATCGTGCTCACAAGAGAAATGCTCAATTCCAGTTCTATTCCGACTTTGTTTGCGAACAGTTCGTGTATTCTATACCCATCTGATTCACTAAAGCCTTTGTCCGGCACGATCTGAATTGTGCATTTACCCGGTACGTCTTGCACGAATTGAAACTTTCGAACTCTCTCAAGAACGGGGGAATGAGTGTTGAGTGACGTCATATAGATCTTCAGGCCGCTCCTACCGATCAAGTACTCTTTGCCCCATCGGCCGCTGATCTCTTGCAATTTGTTTGTGATCCTATCTTCACCACCGAAAGATATGGCCGCATCTCCGGTGCGGTACCTGATTAGGCGGGTCGCTCTATTCAGAAAGCCTGTCGCAATAAGCTCACCGTCGATTACTTCGCAAACTCCGTATAGCGGATGGGGGGTGAACCCGCCATGCTCTGCGGGAGCGAACGCAACCCGCTCCGATAAACCGTAGAATGATACTGGCTGACAGTTGAATACTTCCTGAATAAGGTCTGCCTGAAAGTCGTATAGTTTCTCTGATACGAGAAGGATACCACGTATGCCAACTATGCTTTGCCCAATGGATCTGAGAATTTTCGCGAACTCGTATACAGCAGAAGGGTATCCATGAATCCACCGAGCCCCAAAATTTCGCATCTGTTCCAAGTGTTCAGCTACGCCATGCTCTGAGAGCTTGAGCGGAGAAATAAGCATCTCCTTGTAGAGTGGGTTGTACTCGACTAATCGATCGGGGTGTTTGCTATCCACTCCACGAAGACAAAGCCTCCTGCTATTTATCTCAATGCCTTGTTCGCTGAGAAAATCTGCAACAAAAGCCCATTCCCTCGAGTAGCATTCGTTGTCTAAGTGAAAGCTAAACTGCCTCCCCGTGCTGCCTCCCGTGGAAACTTTGTAGCGGCTATTTTCGTACCTGGTGTCTTGGAACGCACTGAGGTTACGTTGAACCATCTCTTTATCGATGATCGGTAGATCATAGTATTGATCTATATGGTCAAAGCACTTGATCCCATTTTGTGACGCCCACTGACAATAGAACGGAGTATGCGAAATCGAATCGTTCAAATACTTAATGAGCAGTCGGTTTCTTTCCAGCAGGGCCTCTCCAGGATCAAGTTGCTTGAAGTTCCGAAGAGCTTCTCGCTGCAATCGGTACGGTCTGCCGCAGAAAACTTCAAAGGGCACATATTCGAGTGGGGCTTTCACCCGTGGTGGCATGTTCTGGTAAATACTCTTTGCAACGTTAAGACTGAATTTCATGTTCGGGCTTTCGTATGACGGATCCTGTGCGGATCTTGGCTTTCTGGTCTCGTTAGTCGATGCGCTCAAGCTCGTTCACGCCCATTCCTTCGATCGGGTCTCCCAATTGCAGAACACTTAAAGCTCCGTAGTGGGGGTGTCGATGGTAGATTTAGTCTGCGCTCGAGCAAGCGATGTCTCTTCTCGCTAGGGGTCCTAGTGTAGGTGGGTTCCTGCCGACATGGCCGACAGTCAAGAGTTATACGTCGGCCGCAATCAAACGCAGTGATTGCTCTTCAACAGAAACCACTTCGGAAGACGATCACTTACCCGCCGCAAGAAGATCAGTTGGTGGTGTAAGTTGATGCCGAGCGCCGGACTATGCGCTGGTCCGCCAAAGTGCGCAAATCCCTCAAATCAAACAGCTATCGAGTATGCGTTGGAGGTGGCCAGATGTGAGGAGAGCGAGCAACATCTCGCCCCATGCCTAAACACTAGTGTTCTCTCGCCGCATCGTAGATCCTGACCGTTCCATCGTCCCTGCAGCACACATATAGACGCGCAGTATCTGCTGCGAAATCCATACCGTGGACGCCTGCAAGGCAGGAATCGACCAGCACCATTCTCGATTGGACTAAGTAGTACAGCGCTAAGTTAGACCCCCCACCAATCGCGAGAGTGTTTGTGTCAATCAATGAGCAGCAAAAGGCTGGAAAGCTGTTGCTAAGATCAATGCTATCAAGGTAATTGCCATCTCTCGAAAATATCCATATTTTGCTATTTCCCTCATCGCAAACGAATAGACGCCCGGCCTTGTAGGTACAATTGCCAAGGCGACCGAAGCCCTGATGGCCTACTCCAGAGATCTCGGAAAGCAATTCGAATTCCAATTCTCCATGAATGTGATGTATGGCATAAAGTTGTAAAGTTCTTCGTTTCTTCTGGGTAATAAACATTCTGTCTGCGTCAATCGAAATGCCATTCGGTTTAAAGAAGGGCGCCCTTTTGGCTAGGACTTTTCGTAAAAGCGCGTAATATATAACTCTGGAAATTCTCTTGGAAAGCCTGTCCTGCTGCTTCTCCGTTCTTATTTCGGGGCCTTCATGATTCAGTATGTACTCATGTGAGGCAAAGATTGATCTGAACCTGGTAGCAAGCAATGGAAATAAGCCGCTACTGTTCACGGTTAGAGCCCCGAATTCCCCTCGGTATCTGATGTCGTTATCATAAACTACGATACGATGGTTGTGCCAGTCAGCAACCAAGAGCAGCGATCCGGACCAGTGCATTGCAACCGGCTGCCGAAATCTATAGCGGGAGTAACCTTCTCCAGAGAGCAGGACCTGTAAATTGCCGGATCCGTCCAAGGAGAAAATCCTGTTTCTCGCATCACAACCTAGTATCCTACCTTCCCCATAGCAAACCGCATTAGGCAGGTATCCTTCGCCAAGGGACAGTATCGAATTTAGTTTAAGCACAGGGCTGCTCTCTCCATGATGCATTTGGCCCGTCTGTCCCATTCGTAGTGTTGCACATTTCTGTAAGCGTTCCGTGCAAGGTTGTCAGCCAAGGCTCCATCCGAAATTAATCTGGAAATTGCTCGAGACCATCCCGCGACATCGTCCGGGGCGCAAAAGATGCACTGCTGCTCATCCAAAACCTCATGCAGTACGGCGAGATCACTGGAAATAATAGGTCGCAAGGTGGCCATGTACTCAAACATTTTCAGCGGGCTCATCCAGGAAGCAGTATCCCCTCGATTTCCACTGATCGAAACCTTCTTCTGATATGGCATGAGAAGAACGTCAGCCGCCTTAAGGTAATCTGGCAATTCGCCATTGGGAACAAAGCCGGTAAATATGGTATTCTGAAGCTTCCTAGCTTCGCTTATCGCACGATACCGACTGACGTCGTCAGGGTTCCCGCCAACTAGAAGAAAATTTGTAGTTCTATGAATGGCGGCTAGATCCAAGATCAACTCAATGCCCCTGCCTTTATAGAAGTGCCCAGAGTAGCAGGCAGTGTCTCGTTCGGGGAGTCCCAGTATGTGTCTATAATGAGCAGGGGGAAGTCCATTGTCTGCGAACCGAGAGATATCAACGCCGTCATGGGCGACAATCAGGTGCCTACCCAACTTGTCCCCATATTTCGATAGCAGAATGCTTTTGAGTGCCTCGGAGATAACTACAACGGTCAGTAACAGTTTGGAATCGAGAAGATCAATGAAGTCATTGTGTTCATTATTTTCGATATCGCCATGGCATTCGAAAATAACTGGAATATTCAATTTCGTCATTTCTAGCGCAATGTTAACGGACCTCACATAAACTACGTCCGGCTTGCTCTTTCGAATATACCTCTTAAGTTGAAACAAGTAGTCAAGTCCTTTGAGGCCGCGCCGCATTCTGAATGTTTGTAATCCAAAGTCCTTCTTAACGCCATAAAACTTTGCAAATTCGGTGTCAGTTCCTAGGGCGCGCGCGTGGGGGCGGATACCTAGAAGAGTGACCTTCGGACCCAATTTTGCAAGGGACTGGGCCATCTTGCAGACATGAATGCTATTGGCAGACTTGCTGGGAATTATAGAATTACTAGCATAGATGATGTGTTTCATATGGTGCTTTCAAGTATCTGCTAATCGGAGGAACTAGCTTGGTCCGTCAAGCTCTGGAGCGTTTGGGAGTGCGAAATGATCGTAGGTGTACCCCAGTTGCTTGCGGGCAGTCGCTTCGAAGTGATGTGGAATCTGTTCGGCATAGGCAAAGAGCGGAAACTCTTCGGAGAAGGCTTCCATAACCGGCCGCTGATCGAACCGTTCTAATATCCCTTCTCGTAAACAAGTGCCCTATCCACCATAAAGCGATTTCTCTTGGCGTAAAACTCATCGATCGTGCAAACTGGTTTTGCGGGATCCTGCGGCCACTGTATTGTTCGGGATGTCTTCGCTTACGACGCTTCCTGCCGGGGCGTTGTAGTTGCCATCGATTCTCGTATTGCTTCGAACAGCCACGTTGAAGCCGAATAAGGCATTGTTTCTTATCTTTAGCATCTTCATCTTGCTGTAGGTCCTCACGTGCGGTAGCTTACTTTTCTCTTCTCGATAGTCGAGGGGGTCAGGGCAGCGCCGAAGTCGTTCGTCGTGCCGCCTTCCTAACAAGCCGGAGCCGCAACTATTTCCCCGAGCGCTTTGCGAGGAGATCGTTCGGGATTTGCAAAACTCGCCTAACCGCTTCGAAATTCGGTGCAAGTTGCACCGGAGTAATGCCTGTATGGCGGTAAAAGAAGAAATAGCTCAGAAGGATTCTCGCAATTCTTCCCACGACGATCGATACAGCAAAAAGGTAGATGTTCCCAGCAAGTCCAGCTAGAGAGATGAGTCCGATCTGCAGGACCACGCGAACCCAGACAGGGATGGCTTCGAGACTAGCCCTGTTCGTTAAGTTGAAGAACACGTTAATTATTTTACCGGTGCTTGCTGCAAAAGAGCCAAGGGAAAGGATTATGAACAGCGGTCCAACTAACTCGTATTCGGGCCCGAGAAATATTGGTAGGATCAGAAGCACGAAAGGAATGGCGATCGATATGAAAATTATGAAGAATATAATTGCGCTCAGCTTGCAGGTCCACGCAACCTTGCTGGCAATTTGGGCTTCAGTAAGATCGGAGCCTCTTGCAAGGCTAGGTAAGAAGGCGCTCGTAACGGCAGTGGGGATCAGTTCGAGTTGCCCAATAAGAGCTAGCGCTATGGCAAGTTGGGCGATCTCTGACGCTTCCATCGCGAAAAAGCTCATAAAAATGGGAGTGCTATGCTGCGCGAGAGTTATCGCGAGGCTCACTGAAAAATACGAAAAACAACTTCGAGCAATCTTTGCCATGTATTCTTTGGAGAACGCCAAGCTTGGCGCTGCAACTTTGCAGGCCCGGGCAAAAAGGAGGATCACTGCAATGAAGGTTGCCCCATTCTGGATTAGTACTGCCGAATAGATTCCTAATTCAAAATTATAGCAAATTACGTATCCGAGAAAGATAAGAAATGCCTGAAAGGGCAAAATTGATCCAAGGAATGGAAATTGTTGGTTGCCTTTGAGAAACTCGATCAGACATGAATACAATATCATGAGTGCGCATAGGGTTCCTGCAGAGATTAGGAAAATCGGGTCTCTGAAGACGTCGAAGCTGTAGATGCTTGGGAGGAATACCGACGCATTGAAAATTAGGATAAACCCTAGCAGAGAAGCTAGAATGCATGTCAAGAGTGTTATTCCAAGCAGCTGGTCATTTTTCTTTGAGTCCAGGCCTGAGAAGATCCAGTTAGTCTGTGGCATTCCAAAGGTCAATACTGTTGAGAGAATGCTTGTTGACGCCATAACAATCGCGAATTGTCCTCTAGCATCCGCTCCAAGAAAGCGGGCAAGTGCGATGGTGGAGCCGAGGCCGATCACCACCCTGACCGCTTGGCCAGAGAATAGAGCGAGAGAATCCCTAACAAATCGTTGCAATTTGGTTACCTTAGGCTGTGATTGGGTGCAGGCGTGAGGCCTGCGTGCGCCAATGCTGTCATTTTTACAGAGTCTATATTGCGCTACGGTTTCCCGCCTAACTACATGTTGGAGGCTTTATAATCAAAACAGATCTGACCTGTAGTTAGCTTCGAGAGTTCTGATTTCCGGAGCATGAAGATTATCAGAATTGAGAAAGAGGTTGCCACCCATACTAAGTCAATTGTGAAATGCGCCAAATTATCTGTTTGTCGTCCCTGGGAGTTTATAATTCTGCACGCGGTCTAAACTTTCGAAAAATCTGCTAGTGGCCAAACTTGTCTCAAAGTCAATGAAGCGTTCAGCCGATGCGGTGCGGAATTGTTCGTGAAAGCTTATTACTTTCCGCAACGCTGTTTCTAGCGAGTTCGTATTTTCGGGTTCAGCTAACGCAGCTGCAGAACCGACCATTTCTGGGATGCACCCCCAGTGCGTCGTCACCACAGGAAGGCCGACTGAAAACGCTTCGATCAATACGCCGGGGTAGCCCTCCCCCTCGAAATATGTTGGCAAGGCAAGCAGATGAAATCCTGATAAGAATGACTGCACATCGGCATTAGGAACCGGTCCAATATATTCGATGTTCCCTGGCGTGTTCTCGATGATGTCGTGGAGGTTCCTGTCTCTAATTGGACCAGCAATTGTCAAGGACCACTGTGGATTCCGTGCCGTAATCTCAACTAAGTCCAATATTCCCTTTTGCTTCATCACTTGTGACAGAAAAACGATATCGACTCGCCCTCCCGCATAGGGTTTGGCGCGAAACCTAGATGCTGGCCGAGAATTTGGGAACCAATACGTGTTGCGGTTGAAGCGCTTGAAGAAGCTAACTAAGGCCTGTGTCTCGAAGAAGTTGGCGACGCTGTATTTCAAGCAAAGACCCATCAAGAACTTTTCAATTCTAGTGGAGTTTCGATAGTATTCGTCGAAGTTGCCAGCAAATTTTCGGAGCGAGTACGTTTTCGTGGAGAGGGCATTTAGCAGACACAAGAATGGCCCGATAATCTTATAATCTGCCGCGGTTCCATGCAGTGAAACGTGATCATAGTCGTGAAGTCTTGCCAAGCGCATAAGTACGTGAAAGAGCATCCCGATTCTGCTATTATAATTCTGCGAGTTAGTGTCGCAAACAGTGTAGCTTCTATTGGAAGCATTGTATTCAGAGAGTAGCTGCTCAAAGAGTACGGTAATGCCGCCGGGGCAAGATTCCGATGCGCGTGGCCCAAGAATTAGTGTTTTGGTCATGCGATTAACCTATCTGTCCTCGTAAGGCCCCTAATACTTGACGATATTCGCAGCCGGCCAGCATGCTGCAGTCCCGGAGGCCGCAAGCAAACGAATATGGGGTGAGTGCGCAAAGAGTATCCATATTGGTATTTTCCTCGGGGCTGGGAGGGTGGTGTCGCTCAGTTCGGTTTGTCGCGCTTACCACGACAAGCTGGCGAGGATCGTAGGTGATTGGTTGAACAAGTTGATCTCTTCATTCTTTCGGAATGCACTGCGGCAAATCTAGGTCTCAAAATTCCCATTCCGAGAAAGGTGGGATTGGTAAATAGGAGTGGATTGAGCTCTTAGCTTCTTACCTGAAGAGCTTCAAAGAATTCTCTGTTGCGCTTGCGAAACATCTTCGCGTCGATCTTGGTTCGATGCCCCGAAGCTAGCAAAATCTTTTGCGCAAGGTCATCTGCGTCACCACTTCTTGCGACATAGCCGGCATTTTCACGAGCCAAGAGGCGAGATACGGACTCAGTGCAATCGGTTGCTACAACTGTACTTTCCAAGTATATGTTTTCCAACATTGCGTTTGGCATGCCTTCCCAACGGGAAGATAAGACGAAGATATCGCAGTTCTTAAAGAAGACGTATGGGTTACGTTGAAATCCCCAAAACTTTACTCGGTCACGGACGCCGAGTTCCTGTGCTCGCAACTCAAGTTTTGCCTGCTCTCCTAAAGAGTCCTCCCCAATTATATGAAGGAAGTAGGAGCTGTTGGCGCGTACTAAATGTGCTAAGCAATCTATAAGAACGTCGAAGCCCTTCTGTTCGGTAATCCGGCCAGCGCTCACTATGTTGGTGTCTCTTGGGTCCCAATCGGGAGGATTTTGCGCTGCTAGACTGTCAATCTTGGCGAAGTCCATAGGGTTTGGTACCATGAGCACTTTGTTTGGGTTGAGCCTATGGTATCGGCAGATCTCATCTTTCATCTCTGGGGTTTGAGCAAGAACCAGGTGCGCCCTCCTATAAGCCCTTTCGAGCAAGAATCTAGAGAATGTCCGGATATGGCTCCTCGATATGTACTGGCGCGGAGAATTTGGGCTGCGAAATATGATTGTGGGTTTTTGTGCGGGTAAAGCTATTAGCGCCAAATAAAGAGCGATGTTGGTCCGTAAGAGAGTAGAGAACACGATATCCGGGCTCTCACTCCTAATAACAGACCGCAGCCGGGGTATGGAACGCGATGTAGTGGCGACACCCAAATCAATTACACGGACCTCTGGAGGAATGTCCTCCAGGAGTTGTCCGGTTCTGCTCGAAAGGACTAGTACGGCTTCGAACCTCGAATGATCAAGCAGGCGCAGCATTGTAAGGACGACCCTTTCTGCCCCACCACCAGTCATATTCTGAAGAAAAATTAAAAGCTTTGTTCTCATAGGAGCATACTCAGTGGACAGATGGAAAAGGTTGGAGTGGGTGTCATTGCTTCAGCACCGAATGTAATGGCAACCTCTATGATTTTGACCGCCACTGAGTCGATATAATATGCATGCTCACAAGCGAGATCCAGAGAAAGTAGGTTGTTATGCTAACCTTTGAAAGCATTACCGGGAAAAATATCCAGAAGTCACGCGAGCGGTGAACACTAGTGCGAAATAGCCAGACGATCAGAAAAACGAACAACAGACCCAATGAATACCATGCGTAGAATAGAAATGAGAGGTCCTGAAGTATTACGCGATAGACTCGGGTCTTGGAGTCAATGATCTCGAGAGTAGTAAACGAATTCCCAAAGAGGTGACTTGTAAGGTCCTGAGCCCAAAAATCCTGAAAGATTGTTGTGCGAAACTCTAATCCTCCCCTCAACTCATTTCCGACGAATCGTATTTCATAGTAATAATATAGCGGAACCAATATAATTAGCAGAGTAATTAAGAACCAGACCTTCTTCGTAGGTGATTGACGCGCACGTTCAAGTGACCTTGCAATGAGAAAGGCTGAGGCGAGCAGCATCGCAAATGCGGACAGGCAAAGGCCAAAGCTTATGAGCGTAAGCTTATGGAGCCTTGTCAGATGCTTGTTCTTTGCGTAATAGTCAAGCGCAAGCAGCGGAAACACGGCTGCGGCGTATGATCCGGGTTCATTGAATAGGCTGGTTGGGCGCCAAACTTTGAATCCGAAAATGCCACCATTCAGGAAGTAGGCGCTGCCCTTTTGGGCCCGTATCCCAAGAATCTTTAGGTAATCAAGAAAATCTCCAGTTATATAGGTTGCAAAGAACTGGAGAAACCAGAGTGCTACAAAAACCTTGAGGAGAATTTCGATGGATCGGATAAGTAACTTTGGGGAATCCTTTACTAAGAGAAGAAAGAGAATTGAGTAAATCGGAGTAAACAATATTCTCTTTGAGAAGCCCTCAGATTCCATAATGAAGCTTGGCTCTGCTAAATATGTTGCATGTACATAAATCCAAATGTGTGCGAAAAAAAGTATAAGGACGAATTGAATAGTCCGTTTCGTTACGTATGGGGTAATGCACCTGTAGTTCGTTGCGAATGCCAGAAACCAGGTGATAGCGAGGAATGCATTCGAAGGAATGGTGCTGCTGAGAAAAATGCCGGCCAAGAACAGCGTTATGAAGAGTGCGGCCAATTTCTGATCCGGACGTTCCGAGTGGATATGAGCGAGGTCACTCATTGCGGAGTTGTAGGTTTAGTTCGAGGCTTGCTAGAAGGGTGATTGCTTTGGTTCTGGTGTAAGCCGTAGTTGGGTCGCTGACCAGATGCTTAATTTTTTCCCCGTCTATCTCGGGTCGATGCACTAGGGATTGTAATATTTCATAGATTGTCGCCTTGTTCCGCAGATCATTCGCGATTTCATCGCAATAGTCGCGATAGTTTACTGATATTCGCTTCCTATGATTTTTTGAGAGCCGATTGATTGCCCTAGCTGCCGTGTATCCTACGGTCTCAGTGAAGTTCATATTTAGTGGGTACCCGAGGTTGCATTTTACCGGGAGGCGAAAAAGGTCATTGTATTCTGACGAAAGAAATTGTTTGTAAAACGATTGTCCCAACCTCAGATTTCGCGGCAGTGAGAACGCAAAGTTTAGCCAATCTTCATCAGCAAAAGGGGTTTCAAAGCGGAAGGGTCCTCGTAAAACTTGGCTTATCACATATTTCCGCTGTCTGTTCTCTATGTCCCAGAGCTCGGCCAAATCTTCGTGGCTCTGATTGTCCTGCGAAGCCAGGTTGGGTTTTTCAGGGTGAAGACCTGTTACATGATATGCTAATTGGTCATCTCCAGTATAGCATTCCTTCGAGTAGACATATTCGGCCCAGGTAAGGCCTTCAGGGATGTTTCGAAGAAGGTGAGATCCCGTGCTCGGATCTCCCATGTAGCCACTCCATATAGTCGCGTCAGGAGAAATACTTTCTGAAATCGCTCTTAAGGGCGGGGCGGTAAAAACATCAGATTCGAAGATGGAATGCCGACAGGCGAACTCAAGGTCTTCCTGGCGAATCTTTTGTGATGACAGCTCAAAAGATAAGTGATTGGTGCCTGCAGATTCGGCAACTTTGTTGCCAATCTCAAAATCAAGGCTGCCGGCGCTTCCAAACGTGTAAGTTGTGATCTCGCGAGCTGGACGGTGGCGAAGGAGTGACGCCAATATCAGTCTTGAATCTAGTCCACCACTAATTGGAACCACGATTTGGCCACTTGCGCGAGACAGACAATTCTGAATGCTTCCTTCCCATACTCTACTTGCTTCCCCAAGCAGATCCCTCGGATTATCGTCATACATTGGGCTCGCTCGGCGTTCGGACAACATTCTTCCGAGCTGCAAATATGTATCGTTATTGACTGCTTGTGCCTTATCGATGGATTCACTAGATGGAGTAGCCAAACAACTATGGGGATGGTAGCCATAGTGTAGAAAGTTTGATATTTTCTGCGCAGTATTGTTCATTGGCTCCGTGTCCCCGACCTTTTCGATGCGCTCTTTTGGACGAACACGTCCGTAATTCCCTTCATTCTCTTAAAGGCGGATGTCGGTTTCAATTGCAGGTAGGAGGTACTTTAGATCATAGAGGGTATGTGCTGTTTTTCCCCATTGTCTAATTCTTTCAACTCCTAGATCACGAAACAGCATGTGAGGCACGCACAGAATGATCCCATCATACGTTCCCAAAGGGGGCGTCTCGATGAGTTCTATGTTGTAGGCCTCCTTCGCTTCGTACTTATCGACCCACGGGTCATGAACGTCTACGCTGAGCCCGTACTCTTCGAGATCTCGGATAACGTCGATAACTTTTGTATTCCTTATGTCCGGACAGTTTTCCTTAAATGCTAGGCCTAGTATCAGCACCCGCGCTCCGCTGATGCCGATATTTTTTCGTATCATTTCTTTAACCATTTGGCCTGCTACGTAATTCGCCATTCCGTCATTGATGCGACGTCCGGAGAGGATCACTTGCGGATGGTAGCCCAACGCCTCAGCTTTATGTGTAAGGTAGTAGGGGTCGACGCCGATACAGTGTCCCCCTACCAGGCCAGGGCGAAACGGTAGAAAATTCCATTTTGTTCCTGCGGCGTCGAGAACGTCTTCAGTGTTTATTCCCATGCGGTTGAAGATGATCGCGAGCTCGTTTATTAGCGCTATGTTTAAATCACGCTGTGTGTTCTCGATTACTTTCGCCGCTTCAGCCACCCTTATGCTTGGCGCTTGGTGAGTTCCTGCGGTGATTACGGAAGCATAGAGGTCGTCCACTTTCTTTGCGATTTCCGGCGTGGAGCCTGACGTAATTTTCGTAATTGTTGTTAACCGTCGTTCTTTGTCGCCCGGATTGATCCGTTCAGGGCTATATCCGCAGAAGAAATCTCTATTGTATTCTAGGCCTGAGGTGCGCTCCAATATTGGAACGCAGTCTTCTTCTGTTGCGCCCGGATAAACGGTCGATTCATAAATAACAATGTCTCCGGGCTTAAGGGCCCGACCGACAGTATGAGACGCTTTAAGCAGTGGGGTTAGATCTGGTCTTTTATGATCATCAATAGGGGTTGGAACTGTCACAATATAGATTCTTGCAGAGGAGATATCCTCTGGGTTCGATGACAGTGAAAGGTACTTCGCCTCTGCTAGCTCCGAGCCGGTAACCTCTCCCGTACTGTCGCATCCTGCCTTAAGTTCAGTGAGGCGATCTGGATTCACGTCAAAGCCAACGACGGGACGATGCTTGCCGAATTCGACAGCTAACGGCAGACCGACATAACCAAGCCCGATCACTGCTATTTTATCTTCCATTTGGATTTTCTCTTCCATCTTTAAGGCTTTCTGCGGTTGCTAAGAGTACATGCTCTGATGCGTGGGGAAGCCCGCGTTTGGGTGTTGCGAAGCTATGCGCGAATTTTGTGATTGGCTCATTGCAGGATGCTCGTATCAATTCACAAACTCGCGCGATGCTAATAGCTTTAGTTGTCTCGATCTCGGTGCCGGTTAAATTGACCTTCTGCTCTATTAGCGGGGTGCCGAATTCTTTTATCGTCGAGATTCTTTGGGGCGTTAGGCGCTTGTTATAGCACGTAGAAACTTTCCATGCGCCATCACCGTGGAAGTTGCATGGGTCTGAGCGAGTTGAAACTAGTGAAATTGGAGAATGGAGTTTTCTGCGCTGTGTGTTTCGCGATTAGGTAGGTTTTGGGCGCTATGTCGCATAGTACTCACGATACCAGTCCACAAACTTCTTCACTCCATCACGGTAATTGGTTTCCGGTTGATATCCTGTTAATTTCTTGAGTAGTTGCGTGTCAGCCCAAGTTGCCGGCACATCACCTTTCTGCATTTCCATATAGTTTCGGATCGCAGGTTTCCCGAGAGCATTTTCGATGGCTTCGACGTAGTCTAGAAGCCTTACTCTCTCAGCATTTCCAATATTCACAATTCGGAATGGGGCAACGACACTAAGGCTATCCCCCTGGGGTGGATCACCTATTTGTTCAGGGCGTTTGGGCACCGCATCAATCAATAGGCGTATACCTTTGACCAAATCTTGAACATAAGTAAAATCGCGATACATGTTTCCATGGTTATAGATATCAATTGGTGTGTTTTCTAAAATGCCCTTGGTAAATTTGAACAGTGCCATGTCTGGTCGGCCCCAAGGTCCATAGACTGTAAAGAACCGAAACATCGTCGTGGGAAGCCCCCAGAGATGGGCATACGAATGCCCCATAACTTCCGTTGCCTTTTTTGTGGCCGCATAAATTGTTAGTTGACTGTCGGATGTCCCGATTTCATTATATGGCATATTCTCACTGGCGCCGTAAACCGACGACGTAGATGCCATCAAAAGGTGTTCTGCATTCAGTTCACGTGCGCATTCCATCACATTAAAGGTGCCAACAATGTTTGAATCTATATATGATCTCGGATTCTCAAGGCTGTAGCGCACTCCGGCTTGAGCCGCGAGGTGGACGATAATACTTGGCTTTTCATCTCGACAAAGAGATTTCAGTGCTTCTATATCCTCTAGCATGCCAATTCGGCAAGAAAATTTCTTGTTCTGGAGGAGGATCTCATGCCTTTTTTCTTTAAGGCGGATGTCGTAGTAGTCTGTCATCCCGTCATAACCGACCACTTCAAATCCTTCTTCCAATAGTAGGCTTGCGAGGTGAAAGCCGATGAAACCTGCGGTTCCAGTAATAAGAACTTTTCGCATACTTTAGGGCCTCTATTCCTTATCTGCTTGATCTTTGCCGTTGGCTCGCTGCCGGCAACAAATACTCTGTTTAATTCTACGTTTAGGAGTTTCGAAAGCGAGAAATCTGTTGCTCTGAGGTCATATAAACTGGTTTGGTCATCGGATGACGTGAGGGTTCGTACAAAAAGGGATTGATGACCTTGGGCTATTGGCTTGCTCCAAAACCGGCTGGGTTTCTGCATTGCCAGTTCCAAGTATCCCGGCACATCTCCGCGATCCCGAGCTCTGCCTGCCAACCAACAAGCGCCTTAGCCTGACTGGCGTTGGCATAGAAGCTTGGCAGGTCTCCGGCACGGCGCGGCGCGATCAGTCTCGCGATGTCAGTATCACTCGCCTGCTCGAAGGCGGCGACCAACTCCAAGACGGTCACGCCTTGGCCCCGGCCAACATTTACGACCTGATGCCCAGCATGCTTCTCTAGGGCTTCGATCGCGGCGACGTGGGCTTTAGCAAGGTCCACGACATGTACGTAGTCGCGTTCGCCTGTCCCATCCCGCGCCTCGTAATCATCCTCGAAGATCTGAAGGGCCGGCCGCTGCCCTACCGCCACCTGTGCGATATAGGGCATGAGGTTGTTCGGTATCCCTTGCGGATCCTCGCCAATGCGGCCCGAGGGATGCGCCCCGACAGGATTGAAATACCGCAGTGAGATCGCCCGACACGCGGGATCTGCCGCACACCAATCCCCGAGTATCTGCTCGACCATCATTTTCGTGCGGCCGTAGGGATTGACCGGGTTGGTAGGGTGCTGCTCATCGTAAGGCAAATACTGCGGTTCACCGTAGACCGTCGCCGAAGATGAGAAGATGATCTTGTGGCAGCCGGCAGCGTCCATCGCCTCTAGCAGAACCCGCGAGCCCCCGACACTCACATCGTAATAGGCTAGGGGGTTCTCGACGCTCTCGCCAACCGCCTTCAAACCGGCGAAGTGGACCACCGCACTAGGTGTGTGCGCCGCGAAGACGCGATCGAGGAACGGCCGATCCCGAATATCCCCCACCTCCAGATCCACCGGGCGGCCGGTCAAGTCCTGGACCCGCTCGATGGCCTCTGCGTGGCCGTTGACCAGACTGTCGACCACGACAACGTCATGCCCGGCTTGCAGCAACTCGACGACCGTATGGCTGCCAATATAACCCGCGCCGCCTGTGACCAATACTTTCATATTTGCCTCTCGTGCTCGCGAGGACAAGCATCCGCGACGCGCTGATCTTGTGCGGTCTCAATGTTAAGCTTCATCTGAAGTCGCAGCCATGCCTTTGAAGCAGCGAGCTTGCCGCCGGGCCGTCGACACCTTGGTTCTTGAACTTCGCCCGTAAGCATCTTGCTAGCACTTTGTACGGTCGATGACCGCAGATGGCGAAATCAAGAGGTCTACCTTTATGCCGCCTCAGACCGCTGATACCCGAACTCTCGCAAGAACATGTCGAGCTCGGACCCGATAGGATCCGACCGCAGCGCTGCGTGGACCACGGCTTTCACATAGCCGAGTTTATCGCCACAATCATAGCGTATGCCTTTAAGGCGATTGGCTACGACGTCGCCGCGCGCCGCCAGCACGTCGATCGCGTCCGCAAGCTGGATCTCATTGCCCGCGCCCGGCTGGGTCTTCTCCAGAATATCGAAGACCTCCGGCGCAAACACATAGCGGCCAAAACTTGCCAGTTGCGACGGCGCGGCTTCTTGCGTGGGTTTTTCAACAAGCCCAGCCACGTCCCAAGTGTTGTCGGACAGCGCAGAGCGGGGAGAGACAATCCCGTATTTGTTGACCTCAGAGGCGGCAACCTCCGCAACACAAAGAGCCGACTTGCCGGTCCGGGAATAGGCCTCAATCAGATCGCCGGTCGGCGTGCCGCTATCCTGATGCATCAGGTCATCCGCCAGCAACACCGCGAACGGCTCATCGCCGACAGCCCGGCGCGCACAGAGCACCGCATGACCGAGCCCCAATTGCTCCGGCTGTCGCACAAAGAGGCATTCCACCCGGCTCGGCACGATGTTCCGGATCATGTCCCGCGCCTCTTGCTTGCCCTTCTCCAGCAGCGCCCACTCGAGCTCGAGATTGGCATCAAAATGGTCCTCGATCGCGCGCTTGTTGCGGCCGGTCACAAAGATCAGCGTCTCGATGCCGGCATCGATGGCCTCCTCGACAGCGTACTGGATGATCGGCTTGTCGATGATCGGCAGCAATTCCTTCGGCATCGCCTTGGTGGCAGGCAAAAAACGGGTCCCAAGTCCGGCGACAGGAAAGACAGCTTTGCGAATAGCGGGCATAAACATTTCTCTCAAGTTAGTGGCGATCAAATCTGATGGGATGGAAAATCCAAGGGACCGGGCTTCAAAGCGTTCTCACGCTCGGCGCGGTCCACGTCCTCCACGTTAAAATGAAGAAAAAGCATCCCGAAAAGCAACCCCTGATTGAATGCCGGGGCTTCTTATTGTCGCGGTCACCGCTTGCGCAAAACTAGGCGCCAAAGCGAAAATGCCGGCGCCCTTTCTATTGACGGTAAAACCCCCCCCAAACCGCCGATAACGTAAACTCTCGGAAGTTTAGGAGCGTTCTTCTTTCGGGCCCCCCTGCCCCGGCACCTCGGCGCCCAACTCCTCCTGCAACGCCGCGATCTCCGCCCGCAACGCCTCATGCTCCGCCATACGTCTTTGGAGGAAATTTTTGGTCAGCCGTGCCCGCTCCAGCACCCCGCGGGGCGTCAGCACATAGGCGTAGCGCAGCTTGTTGCCCGATGCGCGAAAATTGCTAACTTTTACTTGGCCCTTCTCGACCAACCCTTTCAGGCAGTAATTGACCACCCCTAGACTGATCCCTAGCGCCTTTGCCAAGTCTCGCTGCGAGAGCTTGGGATCGGCTTCGAGCGCCCGCATCACGCGGAAGCGAATATCGTCATCACTGGGTCTGGTCATTGTCTTACGGCGCCACGGCTACCGCACCAGAGCATGCGGGATGCAGCTCTAGGGGGCGAACAGGCATAGCGTTCACGGATGAACGCATATAGAGGCGCTGCAGCAATTGAAAGACCAATTTTGGGAGAGCCGCTAGGCGCCGCCTAGGCACGCGCCTCTATAAAGTGGCAGTGCCCAGGTTGGATATGCGCGGCCGTCAATCGCCCTGTGAGATGGGCGCCAGTGTCCACCGCGATCCGATCACCAGATAGTTTGGCCCGCCTGACGACCGTATGGCCGTGAACAACGATATTACCATCCGTACGGGGCTTCGTTAAAAAATCGGGATGGCCCCAAAGCAAAACCGCGCCACGTTGGTCTTCGGGCGGGCGGTTGGGCGACATTGCCGCATGTACGCAATGCATGTTGCCGGTCGACCAATGTTTAGGCAGAACTCTGAGCCACTCTTGCAAGCCTCTGGGCAGCGCATCTTCGAGCTGCCGGGCCAAGTCGACCGTCGCGCCCGAGGAAATGGCATCGTCTGGCACCTCAATGCCGAAGCTGGTGAGCGTGGCAACACCACCATTTCGCAGCCACCCCACTCCCGTCCCCGCAGGATCGTCAATAAAGTTGAGCAGCATGCGCTCGTGATTGCCCATCAAACAGATCACGCGATCCGGCCTCGATTGGCTCAACTCATAAAGCAGAAGCAAAACTTCCCGGGATTGCGGGCCGCGATCAATATAATCGCCCAGAAAAACGCAGGTCTCATTGCCGCGGGCCACCCCATCCAAGAGGCCGAACATCTGATTGAGGTGAGCTGCGCAGCCATGGATATCACCAATTGCAAAGAAGTCCGCCGCCGGGCGGATTTGCGCGGAGGTAACATTTGCAGGGGCCGAACGGCGCCGAGGATCAAGCTGCGATAAGATGCGGGGTAGCAAGGTTCTGTCCCGGTGCGTTCAAGGCCGATGTTAAGGTGTTCTTGCCCCAGGTAGCTAGACTGGGGCCAATATGCCACATGAAAATAGGACCGTGCTTCGACAAGCTTATAACCGCCGACAGCGCGGAACGGGTTTTTAGACATTGGCGCTGGCCCGTCGAACCGGGACGATCTGATCGCGCGGACCTATAGAACCTTAAGATAAGAGGCCTATTGTATCAAAAAAGGATCGATTAGGCGGGGCCGCCACGCAAGCGCACCGTAGGATGGCCAGGCCCGCAGCGTCTGCCATTTTGTACAAGGCACGCCGCATCACAGAGCCCGCTAAAACCTGTTGCAAAAACGGCATAAAGATTGAAACAAGCGACCGGGTGGGGCGGGCTGGGTTGTGTCCTGCCGCCTATGCAGGGATGCTCAGCGCAACTGTGAAATACAGAGAGTCTCTTTCAACAGGCTCAGGTGAAAAGCGTTTAGGCGCCGGCCACCGTTCCAACATCAATTGCATATGTCGCTCGCCGATTGCTTGCCAAAGGTTTGTCCATGTTTAAACATTTGATCGCCATTTCACTCTTGTCCTTCGTTACCGGCTGCGGCGTGGCCTATATTTCGCCCACCGTCTCCGAAGAAGACGGCAAGGTGCGTATCGTGCCTTTGACAGCGGACACAGTATCGACGGCAAACCGCGCAGTCTATATCCCTAAGGAACTCCCTGCCGCCTTCTTCCAAAACGCGGGCGGCGCGGGCGCATTGCGCGCGGCCGGTGCCACCCCTGCGCCTGTCTCAGAGATCCAGACCCGCCCCTCCGACCTAGCACTAAGGGTGCCCAAGACCCCCCCGCGCACCACCTATGATATCGGCATCGGCGATGTGCTCTTGCTGGCCTCCCGTAGTGGGGGCAGCACTGTAGAGGAACTCAGTGGCCTATTGGCCGCGCAAAACCGCCGCCAGGGTTATACTGTTCAAGATGACGGCGCGATTGCGATCCCCGATGTAGGGCGCGTGGCTGTTGCAGGGTTGACCCTCGAGGATGCCGAAGCCGCTCTGTTTCAACGTCTTTTGGAAGCTCAGATCGATCCGTCCTTCAGCCTTGAGATTGCTGAATTTAACTCAAAACGGGTTTCAATCGGCGGGGCGGTCGGCACTGCGGCTGTCATTCCGATCACCCTCACCCCCCTAACGCTCGATCAAGCAATCGCGACGGCCGGCGGCATCCAAACACCTGATCTAGAGTATGCATCCATTCGCCTCTACCGCCAGGGCGATCTATACCAGATTCCGCTCGAGACCTATTTAGAGTCTCCCGATCTGCAAAAAACGCGGCTTGTCGCCGGTGACAGTATTTTCGTCGATACCGAGTATCAGCTTGACCGCGCGCAGGCCTATTTCGCAGAACAGATCACACTGCGGCAGTTCCGTCAGCAGGCGCGTGTACAGGCCCTTTCAGAACTTCAGGCGGAAGTGACCCTACGACGGGCGGCGCTCGAAGAAAGCCGGTCAAACTTTGAAGCGCAATTGGACAATGATGCCATTGCGCGCGACTATGCCTATCTGACGGGCGAAGTCAGTGAACCGGGCCGGTTCACCTTGCCCTTCGGCCGCACGGCATCTTTGGCCGACGCACTCTATTCTCACGGCGGCTTTGACACGCAGACCGGCAACCCATCTCAGATCTATGTGTTACGGGGCTCGGACAACAGCGAGACGGTAACCGCTTTTAATCTCAATGCAAAAAATGCGGCGGAACTCATCCTAGCCACCCGAATGGAGCTGCGCCCAAACGATGTTATCTTCGTTGCGGAACAGCCCGTCACCCGGTGGAACCGCGTCATTACCCAGATCACCCCTTCCTTGCTGACAAGCATCGCCAGCTCTGTAAATTAAGGGTCTTCTGCCGCGCGCCTCTCTCTCTGTTCGGGGGGGGGGCTTAACAATGACCTTTGCTCACACGGGGGAGACATTTGCTGGGTCTCCCCCCCATCTAAGCTAAGGCAGCAAGAGTTTGCCCAAGCACGGGGATCCTCGCGGGTCGAGCTTCCTTCGTAGCTGCGGGTAAGTTATGGGCGATTAATAATCGGTTCCCAGAGACCGCGCCCTGTTATTATGGCCCACCCATCGCACTTTTAGATTAAAGGACCGGACATGTCGGATGCGCCTAAAATGGGTTGGTTCGTCGCACAGCTGCGCCCGAATGGGCTCGCACAAGCACGTGCCCATCTGCGCCGTCAGCGATTTGACAGTTTTTCTCCTGAACGTATAGGCAGCCAGTCGTTCCGGGGCCGTCTTATGCAAAAGCGCCAACCCTTATTTCCAGGCTATCTTTTTGTCCAATTCAATCCAGACGCTCCTGGCTGGACTGCCATAAACAACACGCGCGGCATTGCTCGACTTCTTTTGCAGGATCCACGCCGCCCCCGTGCGCTACCGCAAAGCCTGATGGCGGGTCTTCAGGCCCGCTGCGGACCTGATGAACTTGTGAAACCTGCTGATGATCTTGAGGTTGGGGACCAAATTCGGATCCTGTCGGGGCCTTTTGCCGATTTCATCACGCAAATTGACCACCTCCCGGATTCCGAAAGAGTTGGCGTATTGTTAGACCTAATGGGGCGAGACGTTCGGACCTCGCTCGACCGCGGTCAGATCAGCAAGATGCGTTAACTAAATCACCTGCCTCTTAATTCGAATATGAATGCCCTTAGGCTTTCTTAAGTAGTTGATCGTGGGCTTCAACATCCGTCCGGAACGTGCCCTCATAGGCCACATTCTCATTGTCCGCAGCGGAGGCCTGTAGCGTCCAATACGATTTGCCAGCTTCCCTAAAGATCCGAACGTCCAAAACTTCAGTCTCCCGCCTATAGGTGCCAGACAAGGGTGATACCTGAAAGTTGGACCGTTTACGGTTAAGTAGCGCGGGGGCCAGACGACGGACCCGTCGAAATTGGCGCGAAGCAAAATATTTTACGGCAAATATGTAGGTCGCCATGAACAGCAGGATAAAACAGGCCAGCGCAAAAGTCGCCATTATCGGTTGATCCCATAGTAGGACCCCCACGCCAATCGGGACCGAAAAGAAAGGCACAAGGAATAAGGTCGCTATCGGGTTATCAAACCGGCCCCGGCGCCCCGCTGCCATGGCGACCGTTCGTACGGCGATATGGTGAAAGTGCAGCCGATCCGGTTGGCCCGTTGCGCGCCGCGTAGCCCGCCTGCGCAAGATGGAAAGGAGCGTGTCGCAGACAGGCCAAAAGAGCAGCAGCAAGATGGCCATGCCCGCCACAGAGGGGTTTCGCACCACGAGAATGATCCCGAGCCAAGCTAGAATATGGCCAATGCCATAAGCTCCGGCATCTCCAAGGAAAATGCGCCCTAAGGGCCAGTTCAGAAGGAAGAAACCTAAAACCGACACCAGCAAAAGGCCCGCCACAATCTGGATGTCCGTATCTCCAGTCTGACCCGCGATCGCGATAAAGCCTATGGAAGCTGTCAAAGAATAAAGAGCAGAGAGTCCGTTCAACCCGTCTACGAGGTTCAGCGCGTGGCATGTGCCAGCAGACCACAGCAAGGTAATCACGATGGCCGGGACAATCCATTTCAATAAGGCGCCCTCTGTCAGGCCTAAGTCTGGCACCAAAGATCCTGTAACGCCAATCGCCAGGGCTGCCGAAAGGAACGCCGCAAATAGTCGGTTGCGGGGACTAACGTTGCGAAAAATGTCTTCGTGCAGCCCTGCCCAGAACACGACGGCACCTGACGCGAGAGCTAGAAGAAGGTCACGTCCTAGCTCATTGTAGTAAAACACGCAGCCAACACAGAGGCCTAAAATAATTCCAATCCCCCCCACGCGCGGGGTCGGGCGCGTATGTTGGGATTGACGCGCAGATAGATCGCGCAACATATGTTCGTGGGACATGAGCAAGTTCGGGCGCGCGATGAAAAGCATGCTCGAAGCGAGACTAATGATAAAAGCAGTTCCGAATACCAAGAGTTCATACATAAAAAGACAACCTTACAAATACAAAGTTTGGCGCGATACATCTGCGCGCCCAAAGAAAATAAAACACAACCAAGTGTTTTCTAAAGTAAGCCTCGACACCAGCAGTTCCAATTCAGGCTCTTCAAATTTGAACCTGCGTCCCATCTGTCGCCGCAGCCCAACCCTGAAATTCACAGGTAACATTGAACAATCGCCTTGCGTGGCGCACCCAGAAATATGGGATGGTCGCACGTAACTCTCCCCATTACTGTTGTCGGTGCGCGAGGCATTTGCCATTCCCCAAGCGATTTAACAAGCACATGCAAGCGAAAATACGCCCGTATCGCTATCCGCGAACAGCAACCCTATCGTGCACGTTATAGCTGTCTATAATACTGATCAAGTGCAGTAACTGAACGGACGAGGGAAATTCGTGACCCAAGCGTCCGAATGCCGACACCCCCTGCGTGCGCTCAAATTACGCGACGGTCTGCTGCCCAAATGCGCCATTTTGCAAGGTGCTGCCCGGGCGTTAATAGTCGGTAGCATTGGAAGGTGTTTGGGGTTAGGAGACGCCAACGCAGTTGATACCGGTTAGCAGTAAATAATATGAAACAGTTCTCCAGTGCATCGGGGCATCCCCCCAATGATCCTACTGACGGCGATGAAATTGACCTCGCCGCCTTGCTCCAAACTCTTTGGCGCGGCAAATTATGGATCGCCCTATGCGGATTTCTTATGCTGTTTCTTGGAGGTTTTTACGCCTACGGGATGGCCGTGCCGGTCTACACAGCCAAGTCTGCCGTAGCTCTCGAGAGCAGGCAGGAACAGGTGATGGACATTGAGAGCGTCGTTACCGGGCTTGGCGGCGATCAATCTACAATTAACACCGAGGTCGAGGTTCTTCGTTCGCGGGGATTGATTGAGACGCTGGTCTTAGATTTGGATTTGCTTGGCGATCCAGAGTTCAACACCAGCCTTCAGCCCCGCCCTCGGTTTTCTATTGGCACATTTATCGGTGCTCTGCGCGGCCTATTGGGCGCCCAAGACACCCCTGTTGTCGTGTCCGAAAGAGCCACGTTGGACAGGACCATCAACGCAGTTCTTGAGACCCTTTCTGTCTCTAATCTACGCCAAAGCTTTGTTTTTGAAATTACAGCAACTACGCAAGATGCAGAAAAATCGGCCGCAATCGCAAACCGCCTTGCCGAGCTTTACATCGAGAACCAGATTTCTGTGAAGTTCGAGAAGACGGAAGCGGCTACAGCTTGGCTTAGCGAAAGGGTCAGTGGCCTACAGGTCGAATTAGAAACAGTGCAAGCGGAACTGAAGAACTTTTCGACCAATACCGACCTGATCAATGCAGAAACACTCGCAGCCCTTAACCGGCAAGTAAAAGACCTAAGGGAGCGGCGTTTGACGCTCGCAGCCCAGGCAGAAGCGGCCGGAACCCGGATAGAGAGCTTGCGCAATGCGGAAGGCGCCGGCGATCCAAATGCGTTTGCCCAAATTGCTGAAGATCCACTATTGGACCAGGCTTTGCTGCGTCTAGAGGAAGGGCGTGAGGGCGGGCAAGAGGCTTTTAATGCGCGTAGTCAAGCATTGATCACCCAAGCAGAGCTCGACGCGGCCCGCGCGCGCGCTCAGCTAAGTGCCATTGAAGCTTCTATCGCTGATGTAACTTCACGTATCGACAATCAGTCGCAAGAATTGGTGACATTGGAACAGCTCCAGCGGGAAGTTCAGGCTAGCAGGCTTCTTTACGAGGCTTTCCTAAGTCGGTTGAAAGAAACGAGCATACAGCAAGGGATTCAACAGGCCGATAGCCGCCTTCTGAGCCGGGCTGTCGTCCCCCCTGCCCCTTCCGCACCGCGAAAGTCACGCATATTAGCACTTTCTCTCATTCTAGGACTAATGGGAGGGGCCGCTGCGGTGTTGCTGCGAGAGATGGCGCAGAATACATTCCGTACACCAGAGGATCTCGAAGCAAAAACAGGATACACTGTGATCGGTCAAATTCCTAAGATCTCGGTGAAAGCCCGGAAGAGTGTACTGGAGTACATTACTCAGAAACCGAACTCAGCAGCAGCTGAATCTGTGCGGAACTTGAGAACGTCGATTCTTCTAGCGAACCTCGATACGCCGCCGAAGGTCATTATGTCCACGTCCTCTGTGCCAGGCGAAGGGAAGACAACTCAATCAATTGCTTTGGCGCAGAACTTTGCGGGATTGGGGGCAAAAGTGCTCCTGATTGAAGGGGATCTGAGGCGTCGTGTGCTTTCAGAGTATTTCTCTCACGATCACCCCCACGGCTTCCTATCAGTGATGTCGGGGGACATCTCATTGAAGGACGCCACGGTATATGATGAAGGGCTGAATGCGGACATTCTTTATGGGGAAAGATCACGTGTAAATGCAGCAGACCTGTTTTCGTCGAAAACGTTCAGCGACTTCATCAAGGAATTGCGCAACCACTACGACCATATAATTATTGATTCTCCTCCTGTCCTAGCAGTTCCGGACGCGCGCGTATTAGGCCAGCTGGCTGACGCAATCATCTATTCCGTTAAATGGGACAGCGTCACCCACCGCCAGGTTTTGGATGGGTTGAAATCTTTAGAGAGCGTAAACCTCAAACCTAGCGGCTTGATCCTCAGCCAGATAGACCGGAATCAATTAAAGCGTTATGGCTACGGCGATAGCTATCAAGCTTATGCCGGATACTATACAAACTAATGCCCGTGTCGAAACATGCCATAATCGGGTATGTTCAACTCCGCGCCCAAGTAGGCGCCGATTGTTACCGCCTGCTGCTTGAAATCATAACCTCTCAAGTACTGTCGTTACCGACGTCGTATGAGATAGGATGAGATATGCGTCATGAAGTGATTGTCCCAACTAAGGGGGAGTAGCTCAGCCAACAACAATCCAGCAGAGCGGGCTCTGCGCCCTATCGGAATCGGCCGTACAAATTGGTTGTTCGCAGGCGCTGACACCGGGGACAAAACCCTGGCTCGCGCAAAGACTATCATCGAAACTGCCAAGCTAAACGGCCTCGATCCACAAGCCTATCTCGCGGACGTCCTCGACCGCATCCACGACCATAAGATAAACAAGTTGGATGAGTTGCTGCCGTGGAACTGGAAGGCATCAAACCCAGAAGCGAGCAGTCAAGCAGCCTAAGCCGCGGTATCAATGGTTCGGTTACGCGCGCAATGAACCTGACGCATAAGCAATATGTTGGAGCTTCGGTCTGCCAACCATTTTGGCGTTCGCATTCATTACCTGACTACGGGATTTCGAAGATGAGAGGACGATCTCGGGCGGGACCAATCTGTTGGATGAAGTCTCATCGGTCACTTCGTCTGGTAGATATCGATGCGGAACACGACAAACCAGGAATTTTTGGGAATTGCAGGCTTTCCGAATGGCAACGCTTGGGCCGCCCATTTTTCTTACGGATCGCAAGATCGAAAGCTCCCCTTTTGAGCGCGGCGGACCCAATTTATCCGATTGAACCTTCGTCAGCTTGGCACAGAGCCGCGCTGACGAAGGTCTAGAGAGTGTTGGAGAAAGGTTGGAGAGAAGCTTACGAAGGTCATACCTCCCTCAACCTATCAGAGACATTAGGAATAATAGGCTAGCAGCATCGCAATGTAGCCCGATTTCACGACATAGGTATTTCCCCCTGCCACCACAGTAATGTCGCCGCCTGGCGTTACACTTGAAATGCTGCTGACAGACACTCCCGTGGCACGTGTAATTGCGGCTGCGATCACCCCAGTACCGATTGTGTGGCCCGCGCCACCGGGTGCGGTGACCGTTACGGTATCCCCTGCAAACGCACTATTGGTAAGAACCATAGAGACTGCTGCAGACATTAGAATTTTTTTCAACATAGACTTAAACCTTTTATGGAATTTCAAAAACCGTAGGCGACTGACAAAGTCACCTGCTGGCGGTTGGTGTTGTCTGTTACGTCGAGAAGACTGAGGGAAGTGCTGATAGTCGAGTCAGGAATGTTGAAGGACGCCCCGAGGTTCAGCTGGGTTTCGGTGAAGGACATGCTGGCGCTCATATTTGGGGTGATCCCCACGCCAACACCCGCAAAGGCCCCATCTTCGATCGTGAGACCATCTGACTGCCGAGTATTGTCAGTACCATACCCAATTACAAACTGAAGCGGGATCTCCACCTCCCCTTTGTCTACGGCAAGGATGTGCGAAGCATAGACGGTAAACTGTTCCGACCGGTCTGAATTTACCCCCCATGCTGCAAGGTTAGAGACCGTCGCACCCACGAAAGTAGCAGAATTCCCGCCCACATGCGCGAGACGAGAAGCAGAGAGGCTAAGCGAACCAGCATCACCTAAAGGCTCAAGACCGGTCAAGGCCAGCCCGAATGTCAGACTTAGGTTCTCAAGGGGGCTACCAATACTATAGCCTGCAACAAGGTCTCCGTCGCCACCCGCGCCGGATACTCCGCCCCGCGGCGTGGCGTAGGTCAGCCCAACAAAACCGCTCCCGGATTTTGGTGCGACCGCCGAGGGTGCGCCTGCTACCGTTGGAAATGCCAGCTGCATGCTTGGGCTGGGGAGCGAAGGCTGCGGCACCATAACCGCGTCACTTTGCGCAAAGACAGACGTCCCAAGGGCTGCGACCATTGAAGAAATTGCTAAAATTTTTCTCGACATTCCATTTCCGCCTAATTGAACTTTCGTTTCTAACCAAATCTGTAAAATAGCTGGTAGCCATTCACAACATTCCTCCCCCAAAATGGGTTGGCGAGGTAACCATTCAAATAGATTGATGCTCACTTGTGATACTAGTACAACAGATTACATGACTTTGGTAGCTTTGCTGGACGAGAAGGCCGATCGCGGAAAGGCACCTTGGCGAAAACATCAGCACACCACTACCTTCTATAGACAAAATAGGTCACTCGTCACGTCTTAACGGCAAAGACGCGTGGCAGGAACTGTTGGACGATCTGCTGACTGCTTGTCTACAGCGTTCATATCCAACGGCTGTATTGAGAACCTGAGAACGGGTGATATTGCACAAAACCAGTGGGGCTTCATGTCGTGAATCCAATATGGTAGCTGGCTCGCACATCACCTACCTATACGACGACGATTGGACTGCCTATAATGAGGCGCTGAACCGCCGCGGATCATTGACGATCTAGTTCGATCCGAAGATGAACTGGGATGCCGAACCCTCCGGCAAGAGGGGTAGGTCGCGGACATTCAGTGACCCTGCGATCCAGACCTGTTTGACGATGAAGGTGCTGTTCGGGATGGCGCTGCGGCAGACGACGGGCTTTGTAGAATGCCTGCTTCGGCTGACAGGCCTCAATTGGGACGTGCCTAACTTCAGCACCATTTGCCGCCGTCAAAGGACGCTTTCGGTGGTCATTCCATATCGTCGCGCGAAGGACCCGCTGCACCTGCTGATCGATAGCACCGGCATCGAGGGTGAAGGCGAATGGAATGCCCGCAAGGACGGCGGGCCAAAGCGACGCGTCTGGCGCAAGATCCACATCGGCATTGATGAGCAAACGCTGGAAATCAGAGCAGTTGAGATCACCGGCAGCAACACTTGGGGGTACACCGATGTTGTTTCACCTACTGGGCCAGATTCCGCCCGATCAGGAGGTTGGCAGCGTGACTGCCGATGGTGCCTACGACACGCGCCGATGTCACAAGGCCATCGCTGATCGCGGTGCGGCCGCAGGTATACCACCGCGCCGGAATGCCCAGCCAAGGAAGCTAACCACAGCCGGTGCTATCGTCAGGAACGACGCACTTCGCGCATCAAGATATCTGGGTCGGGCGCTCAGGCGAAAGTGAAGCGGCCACCACCGCCGAAGACGCGTTAAGACAAAGATGCACTGCGTAAAACTAATTGGTAGCGCCTGATGGCGCGCGACTTTGACCGCCAGACCGCGGAGGTTCAGGTGCGCGTCGCAATCCTGAACAGTCACACCGCCATTGGCATCCCTGTCACGAAAGCCCTAGGATAAATCCATCTGGGGGAAGGAAAGATCCGTTCGTCAGCTGATTGACGCAACAGAGGCCTGCCTGCACATTTCGTGCATATCCAGCACGTTCGTTTTCTGTGATGATGTATCACATTGGTGTAAAAGTCGAGGTATCTCCTGAACTGGCCCCCATTTCGACCGGCCTCCTTGGTTTGACTAAGGAGGCTTAAGGATAGCCTTAAGCACGTGCTTATGTCTGAGATAGAAATCATCACTGTTGGTGGTCGCTGTCGGCGCTGGTCCGCGGCGGAAAGGCTACGGATCGTTGAAGAGACCCTTTATGACGGGGATAGCGTTTCCGCCGTTGCTCGTCGTATTGGCGTGGCCCCCAGACCGTTGTATCGTTGGCGTAGACTGATGCTCGAAGGAGGGAGTGTCGCCGTGACAGGAGATGACAGCGTGACCAGCAACAAGACTGTTCGAGAGATGGAAGTCAGCGTCCGGAAACTTGAGCGCCAGCTGGGACGCAAGACGCTGGAGGTGGAGATTCTGAAGGAAGCGCTGGATAAGTCCCGGTAAAAAAAACTTACCTTGCTTGCGCAATCGCTCAAGCCGGGCGGTTCCCGATGAAGATGGTGGCGCAAACGCTAGGTGTATCCCGTTCGAACCTGTATGAACGCCAGAGTGGAAGCACGAAGCCGCGTCGAAGCTATTATAAAGCTCAGGACGCGGCGCTTTTGCCTCGTATTGAGCGTTTGGTGGTAGAACGCCCAACCTATGGCTCCCGCCGGATCACCGCAGTCCTGAACCGGGAGCTCAGGACAGAAAGTCTTGCCCGGCACCTGCTGGAATGGCGATGTTATCCGCGCGGCGTTCTTCCTCGACGCTCATGATCGCGAGCTCATCGCCTGGCGGGCTGTCGCCAATGCCGGGATCAGTGGCTCGGACTTGCGTGACATGCTTCTGGAGGCCTTCGAGAAACCCTCCGGCAGCTATCACGCGCCAGAGGTTTTTGAGGTCTTATCCGACAATGGCAGCTGTTATACGGCAAAGGAAGCCCCCGTCTTTGCTCGCCAACTCGGCCTGAAGTCATGCTTCACGCCAGTCTCAAGCCCGCAATCCAACGGCATGTCCGAAGCCTTCGTAAAAACGCTCAAGCGCGACTATGTGCGCGTTAACCCGCTACCCAATGCTGAAACCGTTTTGAATTTGATAGGAGACTGGATCGAGGACTATAATGACAACCACCCACACAGCGGCCTAAAATGGCGCTCGCCTCGCAAGTTCATCAGGGCCAAAACCGAAATCGCGTAGGTGTCCGGTGAAACGGGGGCTGGTCCATCTCCCGGCACGGCTTCAATCAGGCAGATAGATTCGGACAGAATCGATCCTGGTAACGCCTTTTATCGACTTCGGCGCTTTAACTGTCTCTGAATCCCACTTTGAGGCAGACCACAGGCTCTCCTCCAAGAACTGTTTCGGGAAAATTTATGCTTTGATCGGCGCTACAGCCAAACGTATGCCCTATGGCGCAGGTCACCGAACTCAAGCAAAAATGAAGCACCTGTGGGTAAGTCAGCACAGATCTTTTATCCGTTAATTCAAAGCACTTGCAGGCGTTCTTAGTTCATTGCATCAACTTCCTGTACTCAAGCTCCTTGTTTATGGTTTCGGATTTTCAAGCTCCAAATCCGTAATTCTTCTTGAGATTCAGGTCTCCCCGGGGCATAGCTTGTAACAAGATAAACACAAAACGACCGCAAAAGCTGTTTCTTGAACCCTAAACACTCGAGAAACGCCAATTGAAGGTCGAGGTTACGGGCAGACAAGA